>JAYVNL010000122.1:0-15330 GCA_043758495.1 Rhizobacter sp. | reverse complement strand
CAGGACGCGGTGCGCAAGCTCCAGTGCGCCGCGGTGCTGGAACGACTCAACGCCAAGGTCTTCACCAACACCGTCAAGGGCATCGGCCAATTGTCGGTTCGCCTGCGCGACGCCGAAGTGCTGGTGCTGATTCGCGAGCGCACCCACTTTCCGCGCCAGTTGCTGGAAAAGCTGCCCAAGCTCAAGCTCATTTCGCAGACCGGCAAGGTCGGCGCGCACATCGATGTGCAGGCCTGCACCCGGCTGGGCATTGCCGTGGCCGACGGCGCAGGCTCGCCGGTCGCGCCGGCCGAACTCACCTGGTCCCTGATCATGGCGGCCATGCGGCGCCTGCCGCAGTACATCGGCAACCTGAAGCACGGTGCGTGGCAACAATCCGGCCTGAAGGCCGCCTCGATGCCGCCCAACTTCGGGCTCGGCATGGTGCTGAAGGGCAAGACGCTGGGCATCTGGGGCTACGGCAAGATCGGCCAGCTCGTGGCCGGCTACGGCCGCGCCTTCAGCATGCAGGTCATCGTCTGGGGCAGCGAGCGCTCTCGCGAGCGCGCCCGGGCCGACGGCCACCTCGCGGCGCCGAGCCGCGACGCGTTCTTCGAAGTCGCCGACGTGCTCTCGCTGCACCTGCGCCTGCACGACGAGACGCGTGGCATCGTGACCTTCGAATCGCTGTCTCGCATGAAGCGGACAGCGCTGCTGGTCAACACTTCGCGCGCCGAGCTCATCGAAGAAGGCGCGCTGGTCTCGGCGCTGAACAGGGGCCGCCCGGGCATGGCCGCGGTCGACGTGTTCGAGAGCGAGCCGATCCTGCAGGGCCACCCGCTGCTGCGGCTCGAGAACGCGGTTTGCACGCCGCACATCGGCTACGTCGAGCAGGACAGCTACGAGCTCTACTTCCGCGCCGCCTTCGACAACGTCGTCCAGTTCATCGCCGGCACGCCGACGAACATCGTCAATCCTGAAGCCTTGCGGGCGCTGCGTTGACGAAGGTCGGCACGGACGTGCCGGCGCCGCCGGCGGCCGCGCCATCCGCTGCAGCCGTCGACGCCGTACATCTCGCCCAGGTCCGCTGGTCGCTGATGTTCGGCAACTTCGTGATCGGCTGCGGAGTCATGGTCGTGGTCGGCACGCTCAACGACATCGCGCGATCGCTGGAGGTCTCGGTTTCGATCGCCGGCCAGCTCGTCGCCGCGGCCGCGGTGGTGATGTGCTTCGGTGCGCCACTGCTCGCCGGCTGGGCCGGCGGCCGCGACCGGCGACTTCTTCTCGCCGCATCGCTAACCTGGTACGCGATCGGCCACGCTGCCTGCGCGCTGATGCCGAGCTACGCCGGGTTGCTGCCGGTGCGCGCCCTCACCGTGCTCGGTGCTGCCGTCTTCACGCCGCAAGCAGCTGCAGCGATCGGCGCGCTGACACCGGCCGAACATCGCGGCCGCTCGATCACCTTCATCTTCCTCGGCTGGTCGATCGCTTCGGTGATAGGCATGCCGATGGCGGCCTGGCTCGGCGACACCTTCGGCTGGCGTGCAGCGTTCTTCGCGGTCGCCGGGCTCGGCGCCGTCGCTGCGACATGGGTCTATTCAACCGTGCCGAGCGGGTTGCGTCCCGCTGCGATGAGCCTGGCGGCGTGGCGGAGCGTGTTCACCAATCCGGTGCTGATGGCGATGGTGTTCGTGACCGCCATCGCCGGCGCCGGCCAGTTCACGGTCTTCTCCTACTTCGCGCCCTACTTCAGGACGGTGCTGGGCGCGAGCACGGCGGCGGCGACGCTGCTGTTCATCTGGTTCGGCGCTTTCGGCGTCGTCGGCAACACGCTCGCGTCGCGCTATGTCGACCGCATCGGCGCCGGCCGCGCCGTCGCCTTCACGCTGGTGCTGATGGCGGCCTCGCTGCTCGCCTGGCCACTCGCCACCAGCGTCCTCATGCTCGCCATCGTCGCCGTGCCGTGGGCGCTCGGCTGCTTCTCGTCGCAGTCGATGCAGCAGGCGCGACTCAACGAGGCGGCTCCGGCGCTGGCACCCGCGCTCATGGCGCTCAACACCTCGGCGATCTACCTCGGCCAGGCCGCCGGTGCGTCGAGCGGTGGCTGGCTCATCGCGCACGTGGGCTACGGCGTTCTCGGCACGGTCGGCTTCGTGTGGATGCTGGTCGCGATCGCGTTGAGCCTGCGGGTGAGCCGGGCCAGCGCGCGGCTGACACGATGACGGCGCCCGTCGACCCGCCTCTGGCGTATCCAGCGTCGCCGGCCGAGCTCTTCTTCACCTTCAATCGACTCGCGCTCCAGGGCTTCGGTGGCGTTCTCGCCGTCGCACAGCGCGAGCTCGTCGAGAGGAAGCGCTGGCTGAGCCGAGATCAGTTCGTCGAGATGCTGGCGATCAGCCAGGTGCTGCCGGGGCCGAACATCGTCAACCTGTCGCTGATGCTCGGCGACCGCTTCCTCGGCCTGCGCGGCGCCCTGGCCGCGCTCGCCGGGATGCTGCTCGTTCCGCTCGTCATCGTCATGGCGCTGACGGCCGCTTATGCCGAGTTCTCGCGCATCGCCATCGTCTCGGGCGCGCTGCGCGGCATGGGCGCGGTGGCGGCCGGTCTCGTCGTCTCGACGGCGATCAAGCTGTCGGGATCGCTGGCAACGAACCGGCTCGGCCTGCCGCTCTCAGTCGCCTTCGCGCTCGTCACTTTCGTGCTGATCGGGCTGCTGCACTGGCCTCTGGCGTGGGTGGTGCCCGGCCTCGGCGCGGTCACGTTCGCGCTCGCGTGGTGGCGGCTGGCGGCATGAGCAGCCTCGCCGGCCTGTTGGCGTCGCCGCTTTCGGCTGGCGAGCTGTTCGGCCTGTTCGCGCAGTTCCTCGTCCTCAGCCTGCTCGCCGTCGGCGGCGTCATCACGACGGCGCCGGGCATGCATCGCTACGTCGCCGTCGAGCACCACTGGATCACCGACGCCCAGTTCACCGCGTCGATCGCGATCGCCCAGGCAGCGCCGGGGCCCAACGTGCTGTTCGTCGCCGTCATCGGCTGGAATGTCGCCGGGCCGCTGGGGGCGCTGGCGACGATGAGCGGCATCCTCTTGCCGTCGACAGCGCTCTCGCTCTTCACCAGCCGCTGGGGCGCGAAGCGGCGCGAGACGCGCGGCATGCGTGCTTTCACGACCGGCCTGACGCCGATCACCATCGGCCTCCTGATCGCGACCGGCTGGGTGCTGGCGCAGCCCTACCTCGCCGACCGTGGCCACGCCGTCGGCGCGATCGCGCTCATGGCGATCAGCATCGTCATGATGGTGAAGACACGGCTGAGCCCGATTTGGCTGGTCGGGCTTGGTGCGATCGTGGGCGGGATGGGCTGGGCCTAAGCGCGCCGGTCGGTGACCGCTTCAGCGTGCGCCGCCAAGCGCGCGCTGGCGAGCCGCTTCGTACAGGCAGACGCCGCTCGCCACCGACACATTGAGGCTCTCGACGGCGCCGCGCATCGGCAGGTAGACGAGCTCGTCGCAGGTGCGCGCCGTGAGCTGGCGCATGCCGCTGCCCTCGGCGCCAAACACCAGCGCCACCGGGCCGGCGAGGTCGAGCTCGTAGATCGAGCGCGGTGCGTCTTCGGCGGTGCCGATGATCCGGATGTCACGCTCCTTGAGTTCGTTCAAGGTCCGCGCCAGGTTGGTGACCATGAAGTACGGCATCGTCTCGGCAGCACCGCTCGCGACCTTGGCCACCGTGGCGTTGATGCCGACGGCGTGGTCCTTCGGCGCCACCACGCAATGGGCGCCGGCGCCGTCGGCCACGCGCAGGCAGGCGCCGAGGTTGTGCGGATCGGTGACGCCGTCGAGCACCAGCACGAGGGCCGGCTCGCCGGTGGAATCGACGGCGTCGAGCGTGTCGTCGAGCGAATGGCTTTGCGCCAGCGCCTCGACGCGGGCGACGACGCCTTGATGACGATGGCTGCCGGCCAGCGCCAGCAGCCGCGCATCGTCGCTGCCGACGATGCGCACGCCGGCTGCTTCGGCCTTCGCGAGCAGCGTGCGCATGCGCTGATCTCGGCGCGATGCATCGACGTGGACTTCGGTCACCGATCGCGGCGCCGTCTTCAGCCGAATGCCGACGGCGTGAAAGCCGAACAGGAACCGCAATGGCATGGCGCGATGGTAGGCGAGTCTCCTGCCAACGGACGGCGATGCCGCGCGCCGGCTTGTTTTCCCACCGGCGCTGCGCTAACGTTTGAGCCATCCTAGGCCACCCCAGGGCGCACCGTCGACGACGAGGCGACCCACCACCGGAGGAGTTTCATGGTGCAGATCGCTCGTCGCTTGAGAATCGTTTTCCTCGCCTTCGCCTGCGGGCTCGGCATGGCCTCGGTCGAGGCCGCCTCGTCGGTTCGCACCATCCAGAGCGGCGGCACCGCGCAGTTGCGGGCGATCGGCAGCGGCGTCGACGGTCTACAGAAGCCCGAGTTCGCGCCAACGTTCTCGAAGGTCCCCGGTTTGCAGGACGGCCCCGACGCGGCCGACTCGACCGGCAACGCCAGCGCGAACGCGGCTAGCGACGCCAGCACCGCAGCGCTGCGGCAGGCGCGCAAGCGCATGGTCAATCGCTCGATCGCCCGACATCGCGGCGCCGGCGAAGACATCGACGGCGACGACATGGATCGATCCGGCTCGAGGCTCGTCACGAGCTTCGACGGCCTGACGTTGCGCGACCAACGGCTCGCCAACGGCGGCAATCAGTTCTCGGTCGAACCGCCGGACCAGGCCCTGTGCGTCGGCAACGGCTTCGTCGTCGAGTCGGTCAACGATGTCATCCGCGTCTTCGACCGCAGCGGCAGGCCCTTGACCGGCGTCGTCGACCTCAACACCTTCTACGGCTATCCGGCGGCGATCCACCGCAGCACTGGCAGGTACGGCCCGTCGATCACCGACCCGAGCTGCTACTTCGATCCGCAGGCCCGGCGCTTCTTCCACGTCGTGCTCACCCTCGACGTCGATCCCGCCACCGGCAACTTGACCGGCGCCAATCACCTCGACCTCGCCGTCAGCACAAGCGACAGCCCGCTCGGCTCGTGGACGATTTACCGCATCCCCGTTCAGAACGACGGCAGCCAGGGCACCCCGGTCCACACCGACTGCCCGTGCCTCGGCGACTACCCGCACATCGGCGCCGACGAGCACGGCATCTACCTCACGACCAACGAGTTTCCGTTCGCGGGCGGCTTCAATTCGGCGCAGATCTACGCGCTGTCGAAACGCGATCTGGTGCGCGGGGCGGTCAACGTCACCCTCGTGCAGATCGACACGATCGATCATCTGCTCGAAGGTGCGCCCGGCTTCACGGTCTGGCCGGCAGTCTCTCCGGGCGGTGACTTCGAGACCGCCAATCGCGGCACCGAATACTTTCTGAGCTCGCTGGCCGTGTTCGCCGATTCCGGCACCGAGAAACGACTGAGGGTCTGGGCTCTCGGCAACACGCGCTCGCTGAACTCGAACTGGCCCGACCTCACGCTCGTCGACAGCACCGTCAAGGTCCGAAGCTACGGCGCGCCGCCGCCTTCGAACCAGAAGGCTGGTCCGACGCCGCTCGCCGACTGCATCAACGATCAGACCCTGGTGACGCCGTTCGGCGTGGGCTGTTGGAACTTCCTGTTCAATTCCAAGCCGCCGGCAGCGATGACGCCGGAATTCCTGGACAGCAGCGACTCGCGCATGCAGCAGGTGTTCTACGCCGGCGGTCGCTTGTACGGCGCCCTCGACACCGCGGTTCGCGTCGGTGGCGCCGATCAGGCCGGCATCGCGTACTACACGATCCGCCCGTATGCGCAGAACGGGTCCGTGATCGGCATCGTCGAGAACCAGGGCAAGATCGGCGTACGAGGCAACAACGTCTCGTACCCGACGATCGCGGTTCTGCCGAACGGCAAAGGCATCATCTCGTTCACGCTGGTGGGTGCCGATCACTTCCCGTCGGCAGCCTACGTCAACCTCGGCGGCAACGGCCGCGAAGGCCCGATTCGCGTCGCCGCGGAAGGCAAGGGCCCCGACGACGGCTTCAGTGGCTACGAAGTCTTTTCGGGAGGCAACGTCGCACGCTGGGGCGACTACGGCGCGGTGGCTGTCGACAATGGCGAGTTCTGGATGGCGTCGGAATACATCGGCCAGAGCTGCTCGCTGAGCGCCTACGTCGCGGCACGGTTCGGCAGCTGCGGCGGCACGCGCGTGACGCTCGGCAACTGGTACACGCGGATCAGCAGGATTCGCCCGTGACGATCACTTCCGCAGCCAGGTCAGTGCGACCAGCAGCCCGATCAGAAACGGCTGGTGCAGCATGTAGAAGCTGAGGCTCCAACGCCCGAGCAGCGCCAATGGCGACGCTGCCGGCGCGACGGGGCCAGCCAGCCATGAACGGCGGTGAGCGAGCAGCCAGTCGGCCGCTGCCGCGCCCCACCAGACCACGCCCAGCCACGGCAGCACGGGCACGAAGTCTTCGGTGACGGGGCGCTGCGTGACGAGCCCGATCCAGTTCGTCCAGCGGCTGTCGAACACGGGGTGCTGCACGACCCACGGCAGCACCATCGCCAGGAGCCCGAGCGGCCAACGCAGTGCGCCCAACCGCGCCGTGAAGCGAACGACGATGAGCATCGCGACGATGCCGTGCAGCACGCCGAAGCTGATGAAGCTGCGCGCAAACATGAACCACGAGCCGATCGAGACCAGCAGCGCGCAGCCGGCCACCTGCGCCCAGCGCTTCCAGAAGCGCGCTGCCGACTGCGACTGCTGCAGCGCGATCGCCTGGCCCGCGCCGGCGCAGAGCAGGAACAGGGTGACGATGAAGGTGCGCTGCCACGTCCAGAAGGGGTCGTTGTGGAAGTCCTGCCGGATGAAGCCGTAGTGGTCGAGGTCGAACGAGAAATGAAAAGCGGCCATCCAGACCATGGCCGCGCCGCGCAAGGCGTCGAGGCGATCGAAGCGGCCGCTGACCGAGGGCACGTCGCTCAGGTCGAGGCCGCCACGAGTCGCGCCGCCTCGGGCGCGCAACGGGTCTTGCCGCTGAAGCGCGCGCCCTGGGTCAGCACGCCGGGCCAGCGCCGCAGCAAAGGCCAGGCAGCACGGGCGATGGCCGGCCGCATCGCTGCATGCGCGAAAACGGCAGCAACCGCGAGCCGGCGCGCGAAGCGTCGCCGCCACAGCGCTTCGTATTCGGCGATCGCGCTGCTTTGCGCCGATGCGGCAGTCACTTCGCAGAGCAACGGCTCACGCAGCGGCACGATCTGCGCGGCGAGCACGAACGCCGACTGCAGTGCCATGCTGATGCCTTCCCCGACGATCGGATGGGCCTCGCCGGCCGCGTTGCCGATCCGAAAGACGCCATCGCCGCGGCCGAGGCGAACGCCGGGCCGGAGCGGTCCGCTCGCCAGCCACGAGCCTTCGCGCCTCGCGCCCTCGAGCGCCGCGGCGACGCCAGTGCATTCGCGACGCAGCATCGCCTCCACCACGTCGCTGGCGCGCGCACCCGGTTCGGCGGCCCGCAGTGCCTGCAGGCGATCGGCGCGCACGCAGCAGGCGAGCGTTGCCAGGCCGCCGTCGGCGACGACCATGCCGCCGTAGCCGCCGGCGAACGACAGCACGGGCAGCAGGTCGGCGGCGATCGTCGTCGCGGTGAAGTTGGCCTTGAAGGCGAACAGGTCGCTCGGCGAACGCGAGTCGCGGCGCTCGGCCCGCTCCGCAGGCAGCGGCTCCCACGAGCCATGCGCCGCGATGACGACGCCGGCCTGCAGCTCGACATCGGCGATGCCGGCATCAACCGCTTCCGACGAAGACGATACGGATCGCACGCGCAGTCGGAAGTTACCGGCCGAACCGTCGATCGACTGCAGCGACCACGGCTGCAGTCGCGTCGCGCCGGCAGCTTCCGCGGCGTCGGCGAGCAGCGTGTCGAGGTGCTCGCGTCCGAGCGCGCGACCCCAGCAGCGACTGCCGCCCTCGCCGCGCGGTAGCGATGCGACGATGGTGTCGCCGCCGTGCATCAAGGCGACGCGGCGCAGCTCGGCGCCGGCCAGCGCGTCGAAAGCGGCGCCGATGCCGAGGGCATCGAGCAGGTCGAGGTTGCTGGCGGCGACGCATTCGCCGCAGACCTTGCGGCGCGGGAACGACTGCCGTTCGATCAGCGCCACCGACCAGCCGGCGCGCGCCAGCAGAATGGCCGCGGCGGCACCGGCCGGGCCGGCGCCGACGATGGCGGCATCAAAGCGGGTCTTCATGGCGATGGCCCCTTCCGGCGCGCGCAGAAACAGTGGGTGAACGGGCCATCCTCGTATTCATCGAGCTGCCAGCCGCCATCGGGCCAGCTCTGGCCGAGCTCGTCGGCGACGAAGCCGGCGCGAACGCTGAGCACGGCGTCGCGCCGCGTCACCGCGTTGGCGCCGAGGAAGACGACGAGGTGGCTGGCGGCGAGCGCGAAGCGGCTTCGTCGCGGCTCGCATGCGACGAGCGCATCGGCACGGCGGGCGCAGCCGGCGAGGAGGCGACGCATCGCATCGCCTTCGAAGTGATGCAGGAAGAGATTGGCGACGACGATGTCCCAGCGCGGTCCGTCGCCTTCGGCCCATGCGAGCACGTCGGTGGTCGACATCGTGGCGCGCCAGCCGGCGGCGGCGTAGGCAGCGAGCGTCGACGGCGCGACGATGGGGCTCATGTCGAGCAACGCCAGCTCGGCGTTCTTCAGTGCCGGCCGGTCGCTGCGAGCGATGTCGAGCATCAGCAGGCCGTCGCCGCAGCCGAGCTCGACGATGCGAAGGGGACGCCCTGCCGCGGGCGCGACGCGGTCGAGCGCGCGCCCCAGGATCCCCTGCGCGCCCATGACGCGGTTGACGCGGCGCAGATCGCGGCGCGAGCGAACGGCCGCCGGATCATCGGGCGCGAGGTGGTCGAGGGTTTCGGGTTCGAGGACGCGGGGCAGCATCGGCGCTTCTGACTTCTTGTCGCGATGATCTTTTGAAGTATCGTTTCTTTGCCGAATCCGAGGAGCGATGCCATGCCAATCTACAGCTTGAACGGTGAAAGGCCTCGAGTCGACGCCACCGCCTATGTCGCCGACGCTGGCGTCGTCATCGGCAAGGTCACCCTGCGCGCCGGCGCCAGCGTCTGGTCGCAAGCCGTGCTGCGCGGCGACAACGAGGCGATCGACATCGGCGAGGGAAGCAACGTCCAGGAAGGCGCCGTCCTCCACACCGACACCGGCTTCCCGCTCGCGGTCGGCGCCGGCGTGACCATCGGGCACCAGGCGATGCTGCACGGCTGCACGATCGGCGAAGGCTCGCTCATCGGCATCCAGGCGGTCGTGATGAACGGCGCCGTGATCGGCCGCAACTGCCTGGTCGGTGCCGGCGCCATCGTCACCGAAGGCAAGAGCTTTGCCGACGGATCGCTCATCCTGGGCACGCCGGCCAAGGTCGTCCGCCCGCTCCTCGAGGCCGAGATCGCACGACTGGCGCAAGGTTCGCGCGACTACGTGGAGCGGGCAGCTCGCTATCGCACGGAGCTTCGGCGCCTCGACTAGCAACGCGGCGACGGCACTACTCGACGGCGAGCAGCGCGCCGTGGCAGCTGAAGCCGGCGCCGAACGACGACAGCCACCACCAGCCGCCGGGCGCGTCGTCGGCGAGCGCGGCCTCGAGCACGAAGTAGACGAAAGCGCTCGACAGGTTGCCGTACTCGCGCAGCATCGCGGCGCTGTAGCGGAAGGCGCTGCGGTCGAGCTCGAAGCGCTTCTCGAGCGCGAGCAGCACGTCGCGACCGCCGGCATGCATGATCCAGGCGGCGATGTCGCCGCTGTGCAGGCCGGCACGGCCGAGCACCGTCTCGAGCACGCGCTGAGCGTAGTCGGAGGCGAGCGCCGGCACCTCACGGGTGAGGATGTTGCGCAGCATGCCCTCCTTCTGCTCGAACATCAGGGCCTTGCGCTGGCGCGGCTCGATCAGCGAGGCGCTGTCCTTCCACTCGATGCAGCGGCCTTCGCTGCAGGGCTGGCGGGACAGCACCGCGGCACCGGCCCCGTCGCCGAACAAGCAGGCGCTGATGAGTACGCCCGGGTCGTTGTCGAGGTACATCGCGGCGCTGCTGACTTCGACGCAGACCGACAGCACGGACACCGCGCCACCGCCGTCGAGCAGCGAGCGGCCGAGCTGCAGGTTGGGCAGCGCCGCCGCGCAGCCCTGGCCAACGAGGTCGTAGGCCTGCACGTCGGCGCGCAGGCCGAGCCGCTCCACGACATAGCCCGACAGGCCGGGGCAGACATAGCCGGTGCAGGTGCTGACGACGACGGCATCGATCGCGCCGGCCTCCACGCCAGCCTTGACGAGCGCCCGCGCTCCCGCGTCGGCGGCGAGCTGCGGCGCATGGGCGAGGAAGCGCCGGTCGAGCGTGTCGGGGTCGATCGTGAAAACTTCGTCGATCGAGCCGAGCGCGAGGCGACGCGCCTCGATGCCGTTGTCGCGCTGCAGGACCGTGCGCGCGATCAGGTGCGATCGGGCATCGAGGCGCGCGTACCAGTCGGAGCGCTGGAACGCGGCCAGGCATTCGGCCTTGGTGAAGCGCAAGGGAGGCGTGGCGGTGCCGATGCCGCGGAGGTACATGGGATGACGAAGAGTGGATGCAGGGCGTGCTGCCAGTATCGCGGCATTGCCGCGTCGCCGCAGTGCATTGCGATGCCGGGTGGATAGCCGCGCCGCCGGCTCCCGCAAAATCCGTCAACGCCATCCACATCGAAAGACACGCCATGACAGCAGCCCGGGTCGCCCTGGTTACCGGATCGGCCACCGGCGTCGGTGCCGCCACCGTGCTCGCTTTTGCCGAGCGCGGCTGGAATGTCGTCGTCAACTATTCCCGCAGCGAGCGTGAAGCCGAAGCGACGGCTGCCTCCGGCCGGGCCGCCGGCGCCGACGTTCTCCTGCAGCGCGGCGATGTCGAAAGCGACACCGACTGCCGGGCGCTGGTCGATGGCGCGATCGCACGCTGGGGTCGCATCGATGCGCTCGTCAACAACGCGGGCATCTCGTCGTTCGCCGGCGCCGCCAACTGGGATGCCATCGATGCCGCCACCTTCCAGCGCATCGTCGGCGTCAACGCGCTCGGTGCGTTCCAGATGATTCGTGCCGCGGCACCGCACCTGAAGGCGGCGGGCGGCTGCGTCGTCAACGTATCGTCGATCGCTGGCGCGCTCGGCATCGGCTCGTCGGTCGCCTACATCGCATCGAAAGGTGCGGTGAACGCGATGACGCTGTACTTCGCGCGGGCCATGGCGCCGGAGGTTCGGGTCAACGCCGTCTGCCCGGGGCTGATCACCACGCGCTGGTTCGTCGACGGCATCGGCCAGGAGGGCTACGACAGGATCCTGGCCGGCTACGAGGCCGCCGTTCCGCTGGCGCGCGCGAGCACGCCGGACGATGTCGCGGCGGCGGTGCTGTGGCTCGTCGAGGGCGCGCGGACGGTCACCGGCGAACTGCTGCTTCTCGACGGCGGCATGCACCTCGGCGCGTCGCAGGCGGCGCAGATGGCGAGCCGCTGATCTGGTGCCGCCGCCGCGGCGTCAGCCGAGCTGGCGCCGCGCGTTCTCGAAGATCCGCAACCAGGGGCTGGCGTCGCCCCGCTCGCCCGAGGTCCAGCTCATCTGCACGTTGCGGAACACGCGCTCCGGGTGCGGCATCAACGCCGTGAAGCGGCCGTCGGCGGTGGTCACCGCCGTCAGGCCGCCGGGGCTGCCGTTCGGGTTGGCCGGATAAGCCTCGGTGGGTCGGCCGTGGTGGTCGACGAAGCGGAGCGCGGCGTGCACCTTGGCCGCATCACCGCGCTGCGAGAAGTCGGCGAAGCCTTCGCCGTGGGCGACGGCGATCGGCAACCGGCTGCCGGCCAGCGACGAGAAGAAGATCGACGCCGACGGCATCACCTCGACGAGCCCGAGCCGCGCCTCGAACTGCTCGCTTCGGTTGCGCGTGAAGCGCGGCCAGGAATCGGCGCCGGGGATCATGGCGGCGAGTGCAGCCATCATCTGGCAACCGTTGCAAAGGCCGAGTGCGAACACGTCGGGCCGCGAGAAGAAATTAGCGAACTGATCGGCGAGCTGCGGGTTGAAGAGGATCGAGCGGGCCCAGCCTTCACCGGCGCCGAGCGTGTCGCCATAGCTGAAGCCGCCGCAGGCGACGAAGCCCTGGAACTGGTCGAGCCGCGCCCGCCCGGTTTGCAGGTCGGTCATGTGGACGTCGTAGGTGTCGAAGCCGGCCCTGTCCATCGCGTAGCTGAGCTCGACGTGGCTGTTGACGCCCTGCTCGCGCAGCACCGCCACCTGCGGCCGCTTGCCGACCGGTGCGGGCACGCGACCTGAAAAGGAATCGACGACGTGGACGTGCAGGCCGGGGTCGTCTTCGCGACCGGCGGCAGCGTGCTCGGCGTCGGCAGAGGCCGGGTTGTCGCGCAGGCGCGTGATGCGCCAGCTCACCTCGTCCCAGGCCTGGTGCAGCGCTCGCAGCGGCGCGCTGAACTGCGCCTTCGCGTCGCGCCAGACCTCGACGACGCCGCGCTTGTTGGTCTTGCCGATGGCGTGGCTGTGGCGGCTCAGGCCGCACGCACGAAGCAGCCGCAACGCTTCGTCGCGGCGCGCCGTCGGCACCTGGACAACGGCGCCGAGTTCTTCGTTGAAGAGCGCCCGCAGCGTCAGTTCATCGCGGCGGGGGCCGACCTGCGTTGCCCAGTTCTTCGAGTCGCCGTGATCGGCGCGGCTGTCGGAAATGCCGTCGCCCTCGACCACGAGCATGTCGACGTTGAGGCTGACGCCGAGGTGTCCCGCGAAGGCCATTTCGCACACTGTAGCCCAGAGGCCGCCGTCGCTGCGGTCGTGGTACGCGAGCACGAGGCCGGCGTCGCGCAGCTCGTTGATGGCGGCCGCGAACGAGATCAGGCGGGCCGGTTCGTCGAGGTCGGGGGCGTCGTCGCCGAGCTGCGCCGAGACCTGCGCGAGCATCGATCCGCCCATCCGATGGCGGCCGCCGCCGAGGTCGATCAGGATCAGCGTCGTGTCGCCGGGCTGCAGCTGCGGCGTGAGCGACGGGCGGACGTCGTCGAGCGTGGCGAAGGCGGTGACGACGAGGCTGACCGGCGCCGTCACCTGCTTCGCTTCGCCGCCGTCGCCCTGCCAGCGCGTGCGCATCGACAGGCTGTCCTTGCCGACCGGGATGCCGATGCCGAGCGCCGGCGCGAGTTCGAGGCCGACGGCGCGCACCGAGTCGTAGAGATCGGCGTCTTCGCCGGGTTCGCCGCAGGCCGCCATCCAGTTGCAGCTCAGCTTCACACGCGAGAGTTCGATGGGCGCCGCCAGCAGGTTGGTGATCGCCTCGCCGACAGCCATGCGCGCTGCGGCCGGCGCGTCGAGCAGCGCGACCGGTGCGCGCTCGCCGATCGCCATCGCCTCGCCGCGAAAGCCGCTGTAGTCGGCGAGCGTGACGGCGCAATCGGCGACCGGCACCTGCCACGGCCCGACCATCGGATCGCGGCTCGACAGGCCGCCGACGGTGCGGTCGCCGATCGTGATCAGGAAGCGCTTGCTGGCGACGGTCGGATGGCGGAGGACGTCGAAGGCGACGGCGGCGAGGGTGACGTTCGAGAGGTCGAGCTTCGCGGCATTCGGACGCAGCCGCGTCACGTCGCGGTGCATCTTCGGCGGCTTGCCGAGGAGGACGTCGATCGGCATATCGATGTCGACGGCCGAGCCTGCGCCGAGGACCAACCTCGGCTCCTCCGTCGCCAACCCGACGACCGCGAACGGGCAGCGCTCGCGCTCGCAGATCATGCGAAAGACCGGCAACGCGTCGGCCGCGAGCGCGATCACATAGCGCTCCTGGCTTTCGTTGCACCAGATCTCCTTGGCCGCCAAGCCGCTCTCCTCGACCGGAATGGCGGCACGGTCGAAGCGGCCACCGCGGCCGGCACCGTCGACGAGTTCCGGGAACGCATTCGACAGCCCGCCGGCGCCGACGTCGTGGATCGCGAGGACGGGATTCGCGTCGCCGAGCGCGAAGCAGCGATTGATGACTTCCTGCGCGCGCCGCTGGATCTCGGGGTTGCCGCGCTGCACCGAATCGAAGTCGAGCGCGACGGCGTTGGCACCGGCCGCCAGCGAGCTGGCAGCGCCCCCGCCCATGCCGATCCGCATGCCGGGGCCGCCGAGCTGCACGAGCAGCGTGCCGGCCGGGAAGGCGACCTTCCGAGTCTGCGTGGCGACGATCGAGCCCAGGCCGCCGGCGATCATGATCGGCTTGTGATAACCGCGGCGCTGGCCTGCCACCGTCTGCTCGAAGACGCGGAAGTAGCCGCACAGGTTCGGCCGGCCGAACTCGTTGTTGAAGGCAGCGCCGCCGATCGGGCCGTCGATCATGATCTGCAGCGCGCTGGCGATGTGGGCCGGCTTGCCGTAGCGCTCCCGCTCCCACGGCTCGCCGGTCACGGCATGGCCTTCCAAGGGCGGCAGATGCAGGTTCGAGACCGAGAAGCCGGTGAGGCCGGCCTTGGGTCTGGAGCCGCGGCCGGTGGCGCCCTCGTCGCGGATCTCGCCGCCGGAACCGGTCGACGCTCCTGGAAACGGCGAAATCGCGGTCGGATGATTGTGCGTCTCGACTTTCATCAAGGTGTGCACCACCGCGTCGCGGTAAGCGTAGGCACCATCCGCCCCGGGATAAAAGCGCGCAGCCGACCCGCCTTGCATGACCGCCGCGTTGTCGGAATAGGCTACCACCGTGCCTGCCGGGTTGGCCTTGTGGGTCTCGCGCACCATGCCGAACAGCGACAGGGCTTGCGGCTGGCCATCAATGATCCAGTCGGCGTTGAAAATCTTGTGCCGGCAATGCTCGGAATTGGCCTGCGCGAACATCATCAACTCGACATCGGTCGGGTTGCGCCCCATTTTCCGAAAATTGTCGGCGAGATAGTCGATCTCGTCATCCGCCAACGCCAGGCCCATGTCGGCATTCGCCGCCACCAACGCCACGCGCCCTTGGGCCAGAAGATCGACATGCGCTAACGGGCGCGGCGGATAATGGGCGAACAGGGCATCAGTGGCCGCGAAATCATCGAGCACCACTTCAGTCATGCGGTCGTGTACCGCAGTGCATATGCGCGCACGGTCGGCTGCGGAAAACTTCCCGATCAGCCCCTTGCCGAACCAGTACGCAATGCCCCTCTCGATGCGGCGTACCGATCCCAGACCACAGGAACGGGCGATGTCGGTCGCCTTGGAGGACCAGGGTGAGACCGTACCAAAGCGCGGCACCACCAAAAACAAATCACCGCGCGTCGCCTTGGCTTGTGCCGGAC
>JAYVNL010000121.1:0-15340 GCA_043758495.1 Rhizobacter sp. | reverse complement strand
GTCGGCACGCTTGGGTTGGCACCGGATTTGGCCTCTCCGGCATGTGTCCTCGGCAGGTGCAGCATGGACTCTCGCGCACAGCACACGCGTCCGACTCGCAGACCTTGATTTTGAGGCACCCCGGATGCGGACCCGGTGTCTTACCGGAGCCTTGGTGACAGTTTCGCCGCTGAATTTAGGGGCCGGGTCCAGCGGCGCTGCAATCCCCGCTGACTCGCGGAAGGCTTGACCCTTGCACGTGCCGCGAGGAGCTTTCACGGTAACGTCGCAGTCCACAGCGCCCGGTGCGCCGCTCCAGGAGCTGGCGATGACGACTGCTTTGGCTTTACGTTGCATTCCCTTCCTCGCCGCCGCAGCGGCGCTGGCGCTGGCGGCCTGCGACCGCGGCGACGACCGCAGCGCCGGCCAGAAGCTCGACAGCGCGGTGCAGAAGGTCGAGCAGAAGGCCGACGAGCTGAAGGCGCGCGTCGATGTCGGCGCCGACAAGGCCGCGGCCGAGGTCCGCGAGGCGGCTCGCAACGTCAAGGAGGCCGGCATCAAGGCAGCGCAGCAGGCCGGCGGCACGCTCGACGACGCGCTGATCACCACCGCGGTGAAGGGCGAACTGGCGCGCGATCCGAAGCTGAGCGCGCTGGCCATCGACGTCGATACCCACGCCGGCCGCGTGCTGCTGCGCGGCAGCGCGCCCGACGACGGCTCGCGCCTGCGTGCGACCACGCTGGCCGCCGGCACGAAAGGCGTGTCGGGCGTCGACAACCAGCTCGTCGTGCAGCCGGCGGTCAAGTGAACCGTTCGCGCTTCTCGTGCGCGGGCGCTGCCGCGTTCGCTGCTTGCATGGCCGTCGGCGGCGGCGCAGCGCTGGCCCAGAGCCCGCCGCAGCCGCCGGCCGGCGCTGCGCCGCGCGCCCGGCCGGCGGCGGCTGCTGCGGCTGCATCGGCTGCTGCCTCGGCCCCGGCGACTACGCTGGAGCGCGTGCGCGTCACCGGCGCGCGGCCGTCGGACACCGAGGAGCGGCGCCAGTCGACCGCCGCCAAGATCGTCATCGGCCGCGAGGAGATCGACCGCTTCGGCGACTCGACCCTCGGCGAGGTGCTCAAGCGCCTGCCCGGCATCACGCTGCAGGGCACGCCGGGGCGCGGCGGCGCCATCCGCATGCGCGGGCTGGGCAGCGGCTACACGCAGATCCTGCTCGACGGCGAACGCGTGCCGCCGGGGTTCTCGCTCGACTCGCTGACGCCCGAGCAGGTCGAGCGCATCGAGATCCTGCGCGCGCCGACCGCCGAGACCGGGGCCCGCGCCATCGCCGGCACCATCAACATCGTCACCCGCGGCGGCTACTCGAAGCGCGTCAACGACGTGCGCCTCACCGCCGGCTACGAGAACGGCAGCGTCCAGCCAGCGCTCTCCTGGACGCGCAACCTCACCGCCGGCGCCTTCATCGTCAACTACTCGCTGAGCGCCTTCCACACCAGCCGCGACAACAGCAGCAGCACGACCACCGTCGACCGCCGGCAGGGCGACGGCAGCGTCAGCCTCGAGCAGCTCGACGACGGCAGCGTGCGCGTGCGCGGTGGCGGCGTCCATGCGACGGCGCGGATCCAGTGGCGCCCGGAAGGCGGCGCCGACTCGGCGACGCTGACGCCGATCGTGGTCTGGAACCGTTTCCGCTTCCGCCGCGAAGGCACGCTCGTGCAGACCGTCGGTGGCACGCCGCCGCCCTACGACAGCAGCGCCACCGACGGCCGCAACGACTCGACGCTGATGCGCCTCAACGGCGAGTGGACGCATCGCCTCGACGGCGGCGGCCGCACCGAATGGCGCGCTGGTCTCGGCCAGACGCGCTCGCCGGCCCAGAGCTTTCGTCGCGAGACGACGGGCGGCGCGTTGTCGCGCACGTTCGACGACAGCAGCGACTCGCGCGACACCAGCTTCACGAGCACGGCCAAGCTCGTTCGCACGCTCGTCGACGAGCACAGCCTGGTCTCCGGCGTCGAGCTCGAATCGAACCGGCGCAGCGACGACGACGACGCCGTGCAGACGGTCGGCTCGGTCGTCACGCCGCTGATCAACCACCTGAGCGCATCGTCGCTCCGCATCGCGGCCTATGCGCAGGACGAGTGGAACCTCACAACGCAGTGGGCGGCCCACGCCGGCCTGCGCTGGGAAAGCATCCGCACCGAGGGCAGCGCTGCCGACGGCCAGCCTGACGCGAGCAACCGCAGCAACGTCTGGTCGCCGCTGCTGCACGCGGTCTGGAAGCCCGACGCCAAGAGCCGCGACCAGGTTCGCATCAGCCTGACCCGAAGCTACCGCTCGCCGACGCTCACCAACCTCATCGCCCGGCCGTACTACAACACCCGCTATCCGGTCGACGGCGCCAACACGCCGACGCAGCCGGACCGCATCGGCAACCCGGACCTGAAGCCCGAGCTCGCGACCGGCGTCGATATCGCGATCGAGCGCTACCTGCCCGGCAGCGGCCTCCTCAGCGCCAACGTGTTCCGCCGCGACATCAGCAACTACATGCGCGGCGAGACGCATCTCGAGACCGTGTCGTATTCGCCCGTGCCGCGCTACGTGCTGCGCACCCGCAACGTCGGCAGTGCGGTGACGCAAGGTCTCGA
The DNA here is from genome assembly GCA_043758495.1 of Rhizobacter sp. Classification (GTDB taxonomy): domain Bacteria; phylum Pseudomonadota; class Gammaproteobacteria; order Burkholderiales; family Burkholderiaceae_C; genus Schlegelella_A. The sequence goes on along the minus strand of JAYVNL010000121.1, from coordinate 12,716 downwards.
GCTCGAGGCGAAGTTCCGCGTCAGCGAGGTCTGGCCGGGGGCGCCGAAGATCGACGTGCGCGCCAACGCGAGCGTGTTCGGCTCGCGTGTGAAAGGCGTGCCCGGCCCCGACAACCGCCTCGATGCCCAGCCCGACTACACCGCCAACGTCGGCGCCGACTACCGCTTCACGGCGGTGCCGATGACGATCGGCGGCAATCTCAACTGGACGCCGGGCTATGCGACCCGACTGTCGGCTGTGCAGACGGCGTCGATCGGCCGCAAGCTGGTGGTCGACGCGTACGCGCTCTGGGTCTTCAACCCGGCGTTGCAGGTTCGCCTCAGCCTCAGCAACCTCGATGCGCGCGACTACGTTTTCACGAGCGCCGTCGACGGCCCGAATGCGCAGGGCGTCCCCGTCCGCGAGACCTTGCAGACGACGCAGCCGACCTACGTCAACGTGCAACTGCGGGTCGAGATGAAGCTGTGACGAACGCCGCCGCCGTTCAACCCTTCGAACGCGAATCGATCCCCTAAACTCGCGCCGCTTTGCGCTGCGTGTCGGCAGCGCGCTCCAGGAGCTGCCGAATGAATCTCGTCCCCGTGCTCGCCGCCGTCGCGGCTTCGCTCCTCCTCGCCGTGCCCGCCGCCGCGCAGCCGAAAGGCGAGATCCGCATCGCCCACGTCTACAGCAAGACCGGTCCGCTCGAGGCCTACGGCAAGCAGACGCAGACCGGCCTGATGATGGGCCTCGATTACGCCACCGGCGGCACCATGGTGGTGGCCGGCAGGAAGATCGTGGTCATCGAGAAGGACGACCAGGGCAAGCCCGACATCGGCAAGAGCCTGCTCGCCGCCGCCTATGGCGACGACAAGGCCGACATCGCGGTCGGGCCGTCGTCGTCGGGGGTGGCGCTGGCGCTGCTGCCGGTGGCCGAGGAGTACAAGAAGATCCTGCTCGTCGAGCCGGCCGTGGCCGACGCGATCACCGGCGACAAATGGAACCGCTTCATCTTCCGCACCGGCCGCAACAGTTCGCAGGACGCGATCGCCAACGCCACGGTCGGCGATGTCGACGGCGTCTCGGTCGCGACGCTGGCCCAGGACTACGCGTTCGGGCGCGACGGTGTGAAGGCCTACAAGGAAGCGCTGAAGAAGGCGAAGATCGTCCATGAGGAATACCTGCCGCCGACGACCTCCGACTTCACCGCCGGCCTTCAGCGCATCGTCGATGCGCTGAAGGACAAGCCGGGCCGCAAGGTCATCGCCGTGATCTGGGCCGGGGCGACGCCGCCGTACGGCGCACTCGCCGCGCTCGACCTCAAGAAGCGCTACGGCATCGAGGTCGGCACCGGCGGCAACATCCTGCCGGCGATGGTTTCGTACAAGCAGTTCCCAGGCATGGAGGGTGCCACCTACTACTACTTCGGCATCCCGAAGAACCCGGTCAACGAGTGGCTGGTCGCCAACCACTACAGCAAGTACAAGACGCCGCCCGACTTCTTCACCGCCGGTGGCATGGCGGCCGGCATCGCGCTCGTGGAGGCACTGAAGAAGACCGCCGGCGACACCGGCACCGAGAAGCTCATCAAGACCATGGAAGGCATGAGCTTCGAGACCCCGAAGGGCAAGATGACCTTCCGCAAGGAAGACCACCAGGCGATGCAGAGCATGTATCACTTCCGCGTCAAGGTCGACCCGGCGTTCGCCTGGGGCGTGCCCGAGCTGGTCCGTGAGATCAAGCCGGAAGAGATGAACATCCCGATCAAAAACAAGCGCTGACCCGGCCCACCGGGCGCGGGCGATGCTCGAGACACGCGGCCTCACGATCCGCTTCGGCGGACATGTTGCCGTCGACGGTGTCTCCTGCGCTTTCGCTGCCGGTACGCTGACCGCGATCGTCGGCCCCAACGGTGCCGGCAAGACGACCTTCTTCAACCTGATCTCGGGGCAGCTGCGCGCCAGCGCCGGCTCGGTCTGGCTCGGCGGCCGCAACATCACGGCGCTGCCGGTGGCGGCGCGTACCCACCTCGGCCTCGGCCGCGCCTTCCAGCTCACGCAGCTGTTCCCGACCCTGAGCGTGCTCGAGAACGTCCGCCTCGCTGTGCAGTCGCGGCGGCGCGAAGGCCTCGACCTGCTGGCGGTATGGAGCGACCGCAAGGACACGCTGGCGCGCGCCCATGCGCTCGTCGAGCAGGTCCGGCTCGGGCCGCGCGTCGATGCGGCCGCCAGCAGCCTGCCGCATGGCGACCAGCGAAAGCTCGAGGTCGCGATGCTGATGGCGCTCGAGCCGAGCGTCTACATGTTCGACGAGCCCACCGCCGGCATGAGCAGCGCCGACGTGCCGGTGATCCTCGACCTGATTCGCAGCCTGAAGAGCGAGGCCGACAAGACCATCCTGCTGGTCGAGCACAAGATGGACGTCGTCCGCGAGCTCGCGGACCGCATCGTCGTGCTGCACAACGGGCAGCTCGTGGCGGATGGCGAGCCGGAGGCGGTGATCGCGTCCAAGGTCGTTCAGAGCGCTTATCTGGGCATCACGTCAGATGGGGCAGCGGCGTGAGCGCGCCGCTGCTCTCGCTCGACAGCGTTCACACGCACATCGGCGCGTATCACATCCTTCACGGCGTCGACCTCGCGGTGCCGGAAGGCGAGGTGACGATGCTGCTCGGCCGCAACGGCGCCGGCAAGACGACGACGCTGCGCACGGTCATGGGTCTGTGGCCGCCGTCGCAGGGCGCGATCACGTTCGACGGCTGCGCCATCACTGGCCAGCCGACGCCGGCCATCGCCCAGCTCGGCATCGCCTACGTGCCCGAGAACATGGGCATCTTCGCGGACCTGAGCGTGAGCGAGAACATGCTGCTGGCAGCGCGAGGCGCACGCACGATCGACCAGATCGACACGACCCGCCTCGAATGGCTGTTCGGCCTGTTCCCGGCGCTGAAGAAATTCTGGCTCCATCCTGCCGGAAAGCTCTCGGGCGGCCAGAAGCAGATGCTCGCGATCGCCCGCGCCATGGTCGAGCCACGGCGGCTGCTGCTCATCGACGAGCCGAGCAAAGGCCTCGCACCGGCCATCGTGCTCAACCTCGTCGAGGCCCTGCGCGAGCTCAAGAGAACCCGCACGACGGTGCTGCTGGTCGAGCAGAACTTTGCCGTCGCGACGGCGCTCGGCGACCACGCGGCGGTGATGGACGACGGCCGCGTCGTTCATCGCGGCACGATGGTCGAACTCGCTGCCGACGAAGCCCTGCAGCATCGCCTGCTCGGCCTGTCGCTGGCCGCGCATCCATGAGCGCCGACGCCACCGCGGCCAGCGCGCTCGCGCCGCCCGACGCCATCGCACGACGCCGCTTCGACGCTTTGCCATTGCTGCTCGTGGCGGCCGTTGCGGCTGCGGCCTGGCCGCTCGTCGGCTCGACCTCGACCTGGCTGACGCTGACGCTCGCCGGCCTGGCGATGGGCATGATCGTCTTCATCACCGCCTCCGGCCTCACGCTCGTGTTCGGTCTGATGGACGTGCTCAACTTTGGCCACAGCCTTTTCATCGCCCTCGGCGCCTACGTCGCGGCCACGGTTTTCGCGGCGCTCGGCGGCTGGGCGTCGGCGCCGAGCCTCGGCCTCAACCTGGCGGCCATCGGCGTCGCCATGCTGGCGGCGATGGTGCTGGCCGGCGCCATCGGCCTCGGCTTCGAGCGCGTGATCGTGCGGCCGGTCTACGGCCAGCACCTCAAGCAGATCCTGGTCACGCTCGGCGGCGCCATCGTCGGCGAGGAGCTCATCAAGGCGGTGTGGGGGCCGCAGCAAATCGCGCTGCCGCCGCCGGAGGCCTTGCGTGGCTCGATCCTGATCGGCGAGGCCACGGTCGACAAGCTGCGCCTGGTCTCGGTGGTCGTCGGCCTGGTCGTTCTCGGCGTACTCGTCTACGTGCTCAACCGGACCAAGATCGGCCTGCTCATCCGGGCCGGCGTGCAGGACCGCGAGATGGTCGAGAGCCTCGGCTACCGCATCAGGCGTCTGTTCGTTGGCGTGTTCGCGGCCGGCTCGGCGCTGGCCGGCCTCGGCGGTTGCCTCTGGGGCATGAACCAGCAGATCGTGGTGCCGCAGATCGGCGGCCAGGTCAACGTGCTGATCTTCATCGTCATCATCATGGGCGGCCTCGGCTCGACGCTCGGCTGCGTCGTCGGCGCGCTGCTGGTCGGGCTGATGACGAACTACATCGGCTTCCTGGCGCCGAAGCTCACCATGTTCTCGAGCATCGGCCTGATGGTGGCGGTACTGCTGTGGCGGCCGCAGGGGCTGTATCCGGTGACGAGCCGATGACCATGCTGTCGCGCCTGCTTTCTCGCGTCCTCTCCCACGACCTGCCGAAGAACCGCTGGCTCGCCATCGCCCTGGTCGCCGTCGTCGTCGCCCTGGCGCTCACGCCCTTCGTCTTCCCCGGCACCAAGGCGCTCAACGTCGCCGCCAAGGTGATCGTGTTCATCGTCCTGGCGGCCAGCTTCGACCTGCTGCTCGGCTACACCGGCATCGTCAGCTTCGCGCACACGATGTTCTTCGGCATCGGTGCCTACGGCGTCGCCATTGCGGCGACGCGGCTCGGGCCGACCTGGCCGGCGCTCGCGCTCGGCATCGGCGCCGCGCTCGCGACATCGCTGGTGCTGTCGCTCGTGATCGGCCTGTTCAGCCTGCGTGTGCGTGCCATCTTCTTCGCCATGATCACGCTCGCCGTCGCTTCGGCGTTCGCAACGCTGGCGTCGCAGCTCTCCGACTTCACCGGCGGCGAAGACGGCCTCACCTTCAAGGTGCCGCTCGATGGCCGCATCGCCACCTACTACCTGATCTTCGCCGTCGCGCTGGTCCTCGTGCTGGTGCTGCTGCGGATCGTCAATTCGCCGTTCGGGCGCGTGCTGCAGGCGATCCGCGAGAACGACTTCCGCGCCGAGGCGATCGGCTACCGGACGGTCGTGTACCGCACGATCGCGAGCGTGGTCTCGGCCCTGTTCGCGACGCTCGCCGGCGTGCTGCTGGCGCTCTGGCTCCGCTACAACGGGCCCGACACGACGCTGTCGTTCGAGATCATGCTCGACGTGCTGCTCATCGTCGTCATCGGCGGCATGGGCACGATGTACGGCGCCGTCATCGGCTCGGTGCTGCTGGTGCTGGCGCAGAACTACCTGCAGGACCTGATGAAGCTGGCCGCAGGCGTCGTCGAGGGCGTGCCGGTGCTGGCTCAGATCGTCTCGCCGGAGCGCTGGCTGCTCTGGCTCGGCCTGCTCTTCGTGCTCTCGGTCTACTACTTCCCGAGCGGCGTCGTCGGTCGGCTGCGCGCCGCCCGGCCCTAGAAGGCGCTAGCGAGTGACCTTGCGCAGCGCCTCGATGCCGGCCAGATAGAACGGCCTCGCCACCGAGCTCTTCGCGGATCAGCCTGCCCTCGGAGGCGTAGACGCGCTGCCGGCTGGAATCGGTGCTGCGCGGCGTCGGGTCGGCCTTGATCGTCCGGGCCGCGATCGCGCCGGCCTTGCCCAAATCGGCCAGCTCGACGATCACGAGGCCTATGCCCGGGTCTCGATCTTTCGCACCGTCACACTCGAATGCCCGGCTTGCGCCTCGCCGATCTCGTTCGATCTTGTCATCAGCGTCAGCGCCGACCGCAGACCCGACCTGCGCGACGCCATCCTCGACAACAGCTTCCAGCGCCTGGCCTGCCCGGGCTGCGGCACCGCGGTTCGCGCCGATCCCGAATTCACCTCCATGGACATCGTCCGCGGGGCCGGCATCGACGATCGCACGCTCGAGGTCGCCAAGCTGGCGGTGATGCGAACCTCGGCCGAATCGCCGTTGCCCGGCGAGCAGGAGCTGCGGCTGGTCGGCATCGGCGACAGCGAGCTGACCTTGGCCTGGATCGGTGGTGGCGATGCCGAGCCGCCGCCGGTGATCCGCGTGCCACGCCAGTTGCTCGCCGATATCGAGGCCGAGGCCGGCGCCTGGCAAGCGGTGCGCGAGCGCGTCGCCGAAGGCGACGGACTCGACTTCCAGCGCGAGATGCTGGTCGCCTGAGGCGAATCCCAGGACGGTCGCTCAGCGAGCGGCGGTGCCGCGCGACAGCCAGCCGGTGCTCCAGGCGATCAGCGCCAGCAGCGCCGCCTGCAGCGGCAGCCGCGCGATCAGCGCCCAGTAGGGCACGCCGAACAGCTCGGGGCGCTGCAGCATGTAGATGTGCGCCGGGGTCACGGCGATCGTCAGTACGAAGAGGCCCATGCCGGCGGCCCGCCGCGTCGGCAGCCACAGCAGCCCGGCGGCGCCGAGCAGTTCGAACACACCGCTGACGAGCACGGCCGCGCGCGGCCACGGGACCCAGGGCGGCACGATGCGCATCTCGGTCTCGGTGGCCGCGAAGTGGGCGATGCCGCCGATCAGGAACCAGAGGAAGACGATGCCGATGCCGACCTGGCGTGCCCGGCTCGTGCGGGCTTGGGCGGCGGCGGCGAGGCTCATGGACCGAACGTATCATGCGCGGCCACGTCGTCGTCGTCGCTCCTGCCCGCCATGCCTTCCGATTCCGCAGACGCTGCGTCCGGGCGCGTCCACCGCTTCCGCGCACCGATGCCGGCCAGCGTCTTCGCCGGCTTCGCGGTCGCAGTCGTCGCCGTCCTCATCACCGCCTGGCTGGCCTTCGATTCACTGCAGGAGCGCTCGGCCGCTGCCGAGCGCATCACCCGCGTCTACGACGTTCTGGTCCGCCTGCAGCGCGTCTTTTCCTTCGTGAAAGATGCCGAGACCGGGCAGCGCGGCTACCTGCTGACCGGCGCCGAAAGCTATCTCGACCCGTACGACAAGGCACGGGAGGCGCTGCCCGGCGAGATGCAGTCCCTGCAGGCCGCCGTGGGGTCGGATGTCGAGCAGCAGCGCCGCCTCGACGCCTTGGTGCAGACGATCGAAGAGAAGCTGGCCGAGCTCGGCCAGGCGATCGCACTCGAGCGTGGCGGCGACAAGGCGGCAGCGCTGGCCCTCGTTCGCACCGATCGCGGCAAGGCGACGATGGACCGCATCCGTGATCTCGCCGCCGAGATGGGCCGGGCGCAGCGCGCGACGCTGGCGGCGCGGCAGGTCGACTGGCAGAGGTCGGCAGCCCATTCGACCTACGTGACGCTCGGCGGCGCCGCGGTGCTGTTGGCGATGATCGGCCTGGCCTTCCTGCTCACGTGGCGCAATCACCGCGAGCGCGAGACGCAGCTCTGGGCGCGCGCCGGACAAGCGCTGCTTTCCGAGCGCATGCAGGGCGACCAGCGCCTCGAATCGCTCGGCGACGAGCTGCTCGACTTCCTCGCTGTCTACCTGGAGGCGCAGGTCGCCGCGCTCTACGTCGACGACGGCGGCGGCCGCTTTCGTCGAATCGCCGGCTATGCCATCGCTCCGGGTCGGGAGGGCGCCATCGCCGCCGGCCAGGGCCTGCTCGGCCAGGCTGCCAAGAGCCAGCGCACGCTGCACGTGCGCGACGTACCGGCCGACTACCTCGCCGTTCATTCGAGCCTCGGCAGCGCCAACGCCCGCGAGCTGCTGGTGTCGCCGGCGACGATCGACGGCACGGTCCAGGCGGTCATCGAGCTCGGCTTCCTGCGCCGGCTCGGCAAGGATGAACTTGCGCTGATGGAGCGTGTTGCCGAATCGGTCGGCGTCGCCGTGCGGGCCTCGAAGGACCGCAGCCGGCTCGAAGAGCTGCTCGTGGAAACGCAAGCCCAGTCGGAAGAGCTGCAGACGCAGCAGGAGGAGCTTCGCGTCAGCAACGAGGAGCTCGAGGAGCAGGGCCGGGCGCTGAAGCAATCGCAGGGCGCGCTCGAGGAGCAGCAGGCCGAGCTCGAGGCCACCAACTCGCAGCTCGAAGAGCACACCCGGCTGCTCGAGGACCAGAAGCAGGCTCTCTCGGATTCGCAGCGCGAGCTCGCCCTGAAAGCGGCCGACCTCGAGCGTTCGAGCCAGTACAAGAGCGAGTTCCTCGCCAACATGAGCCACGAGCTGCGCACGCCGCTCAACTCCACGCTCATCCTTGCCAAACTGCTCGCCGACAACAAGGCGGGCAACCTCACCGAGGAGCAGGTCAAGTTCGCGACCACGATCGGCTCGGCCGGCAACGACCTGCTGGTGCTCATCAACGACGTGCTCGACCTCTCGAAGATCGAGGCCGGCAAGGCCGATGTCGAGGTCAAGCAGGTGACGCTGGCGCGACTGCTCGATTCGCTGACGAGGACCTTCCAGCCGATGGCCGTGGAGAAGGGGCTGGCGTTTGCGGCCGGGGTCGAGCCCGGCGCGCCGGCACGCATCGACACCGACGACCAGCGCCTTGGCCAGATCCTGAAGAACCTGATCTCCAATGCCGTCAAGTTCACCGACGTTGGCGAGGTGACGGTGCGGGCGCAGGCGGCCGGGGCCGACGCGGTCGCATTCGTCGTCACCGACAGCGGCATCGGCATCGACGCCCAGCAGCACGGGCTCGTCTTCGAGGCCTTTCGGCAGGCCGACGGCAGCACCCACCGCAAGTACGGCGGCACCGGCCTGGGCCTGTCGATCTCGCGCGATCTCGCCGAGCTGCTCGGCGGCACGATCTCGCTGCAGAGCGCGCCCGGCCGGGGCAGCGTCTTCACGCTGACGCTGCCGCGCGTGTACGCGAAGCCGGTCGAGGCAGAGAGCGACGCGCGGCCGGCGGAAGCGGCGGCTGCGGCAGCGGCGCCCGCGAGGCTGCCGGTTCTGGCCCCGTCCCCCGCGGCGGCTGCAGCGGCCATGCCGCCAGCCACCGTGCCGCAGCGGGGCGCCGGCGCTGCCGTGGCCGACGACCGCGACCGCCTCGCCGGCGCCACGCGCGTGATCCTGATCGTCGAGGACGATCGCCGCTTCGCCGCGATCCTGCAAGACCTCGCCCGCGAGATGGGCTACAAGTGCGTCGTCACCCATTCCGCCAACGACGGGCTGGCGGCCGCGGCCCAATATCGCCCCAGCGCCATCCTGCTCGACATGAACCTGCCCGATCACTCCGGCCTCGGCGTGCTCGACCAGCTCAAGCGCAATCCGCAGACGCGCCACATCCCGGTCCACGTCGCTTCGGTCGCCGACTACACGCGGGAGGCGCTCGAGCGCGGCGCCGTCGGCTATGCGCTGAAGCCGGTCAAACGCGAGCAGCTCGTCGACGCGATCAAGCTGCTCGAGGCCAAGTCGTCGCAGGGCCTGAGGCGCCTGCTCATCGTCGAGGACGATGCGGTCCAGCGCGACAGCATGGGCCATCTGCTCGGCGGCGCCGGCGTCGAGATCACGGCGGTGGAGAACGCCGCTGCGGCGCTGCGCGAGCTGAAGGCCACGACCTTCGACTGCATGGTGATGGACCTCCACCTGCCGGGCCTGAGCGGCTACCAGCTGCTCGAGCAGATGTCGGGCGCCGACGATGTCTGCTTCCCGCCGGTGATCGTCTACACCGGCAGCGCCCTCAGCCGTGACCAGGAGCAGGCGCTGCGCCGCTTTTCGCGAACGATCATCGTCAAGGGCGCGCATTCGCCGGGGCGCCTGCTCGACGAGGTCACGCTCTTCCTGCACCAGGTCGAGGCCGACCTGCCGGCGGCCAGCCGGCGCCTGCTGAAGGCAGCGCGCGACCGCGAATCGGTGTTCGAGGGTCGCCGCATCCTCGTCGTCGAGGACGACATTCGCAACGTCTTCGCGCTCACGAGCGTGCTCGAGCCCAAGGGCGTGAAGGTGGTGATCGCGCGCAACGGCCGCGAGGCACTCGAGGCGCTGCAGCGCAGCGGCGAGACGGGCGGAGCAGCGCCCGGTGCCCGTGCCGCCATCGACCTCGTGCTGATGGACATCATGATGCCGGAGATGGACGGCCTGACGGCGATGCGCGAGATCAGGAAGCGGCCCGAATGGAAGAAGCTGCCGATCATCGCGCTGACCGCCAAGGCGATGAAGGACGATCAGGAGAAGTGCCTCGACGCCGGCGCCAACGACTACATCGCCAAGCCGCTCGATGTCGAGAAGCTGCTCTCGCTCGTGCGCGTCTGGCTGCCGGCATGAGCGGTCCGGGCAGCGTCGCGATGGCCAGCGAAGGCATCGCCGCCAGCGACTTCGACATCGAGCTGCAGCTGCTCGTCGAAGCGATCTACCTCAAGTACCACTACGACTTCCGAACCTACGCGAAGTCGTCGCTGAAGCGGCGCCTCACGACCGCGATGGTCCGCTTCGATTGCCGGACGCTGTCGCAACTGCAGGACCGAGTGCTCCACGACCCGGCCGCGTTCCCGCGGCTGCTCGAGTACCTGACCGTGCAGGTCAGCGACATGTTCCGGGACCCGAGCTACTTCGCCTCGCTGCGCAACACGGTGCTGCCGATGCTGCGGACCTACCCGTCGCTGAAGGTCTGGGTCGCCGGCTGCAGCGCCGGCGAGGAGGTCTACTCGCTGGCGATCCTGCTGCGCGAGGAAGGCCTGCTGGCGCGGACCATCATCTATGCGACCGACATCAACGCCAAGGCGCTGCAGAAGGCCGAGGCCGGCGTCTACGAGCTCGAGCGGGTCGCAGGGTTCACCGCCAATCACCGCAAGTCGGGGGGGCGCTCGTCGCTGTCGGACTACTACACGGCGGCCTACGGCAACGCGGTGTTCGACAAGTCGCTGCGCAAGAACGTCGTCTTCTCCGACCACAGCCTGGCCACCGACAGCGTCTTCGCCGAGGTGCAGCTGGTGTCGTGCCGCAACGTCCTGATCTACTTCGACCGCCAGCTCCAGGATCGCTCGCTCGGCCTCTTTCGCGACGCCCTCTGCCGCAAGGGCTTCCTCGGCATCGGTGCCAAGGAATCGGTGCGCTTCTCGGCCTACGCCGAGGCGTTCGACGAGCTCGTTCGCGACGACCGCATCTACCAGAAGCGAGACGGGGCATGAGTGGGCCGAGCGGCTTGTCCGAGCGCATCGACGCCGTCGCCATCGGTGCTTCGGCGGGCGGGGTCGAGGCGCTCTGTGCGCTGCTGCCGGCGCTGCCGGCCGGCCTGCGCGCGGCGGTCTTCGTGGTGATCCACCTGCCGCGGGAGCGGCCGAGCCTGCTCGCCTCGATCTTCCGGGCCAAGTGCGCGCTGCCGGTGGTCGAGGCCCAGGACAAGGAGCCGATCGCGCCCGGGACCGTCTACGTGGCGCCGCCCGACTACCATCTTCTTCTCGACGACGGCCCGCGGATTGCCCTGTCGGCCGACGAACCGGTGAATTTCTCCCGCCCCGCCATCGATGTGCTGTTCGAATCCGCTGCCGATCTCTATCGCGAGCGACTGTTGGCGGTCGTCCTCACCGGTGCCAATCAGGACGGCGCCGCCGGCCTCGTGGCCGTTCGCAGGTGCGGCGGCGTCGCATTGGTCCAGGACCCGGAGAGCGCCCAGGTGGCGCTGATGCCAGCGGCGGCATTGCAGCGCAACCCGACCAGCCTGGTGATGTCGCTCGGCGACATCGGCCGCCTGTTGGCGACGCTGGGCAAGGCGACGTGAACGACATCGCCGCCGTTGCCGAGGCGGCATTGCCGCCCGTCAAATGCCTGCTCGTCGACGACCTCGAGGAAAACCTGCTTGTTCTCACGGCGCTGCTCCGCCGCGACGGCCTCGAACTGCTGCAGGCGCGCTCCGGCCGAGAGGCCCTCGAGCTGATGCTGCAGCACGAATTCGCGCTGGCCCTGCTCGACGTGCAGATGCCCGAGATGGACGGCTTCGAGCTCGCCGAACTGATGCGCGGCAGCGAGCGCACCCGCCGCATCCCGATCATCTTCGTGACCGCCGGCGAACACGACCGACGCCGCATCTTCCGCGGCTACGACAGCGGTGCCGTCGACTTCCTGCACAAGCCGATCGAGCCGCGCGTGCTCGTCAACAAGGCCGAGGTCTTTTTCCAGCTGCATCGCCAGCAGCAGCAGCTCGCCGTCCAGCTGAACGAGCGCACCGAGACGCTGCGTTTGTCGGAGATGCTGATGGCGATGCTCGGCCACGACCTGCGCGGGCCGCTCAGCGCCATGCTGATGTCGGCAATGGTTCTCGAGCGCCGGGCCGAGAACGACGCCAGCCGCCAGGCCGCGGTGCGCATCCAGTCGAGCGGCAAGCGGATGAGCCGGATGATCAGCGATCTGCTCGATCTGGCGCGAGCGCGCCTCGCGGGCGGCATCGCCGTGCTCCGCGCCGAGATGGACCTCGCGGCCGTGCTGCAGCGCGCCGTTCAGGAATGCCAGACGGCGGCACCGGAGCGCGCCATCGAGTGGCAGGCCGAAGGCGACGGCAGCGGCATGTGGGACGCCGACCGTCTCGCCCAGGTGGCGTCGAACCTGATCGGCAACGCCGTTCGCCACGGCGACACCGAAGGGCCGGTGCGCGTCTCGCTCGACGGCCAGGATCCGGAGCGGGTGAGCTTCACGGTCGCCAACGCCGGTGTCATCCCGGCCGAGCTGACGCCGCACATCTTCGACCCGTTCCGCAGCGGCCGCCGCGCCTCGGGCGCATCGAGCGGCCTCGGCATCGGCCTCTACATCGTCGAGCAGGTCGTGCACGCGCACGGCGGCACGGTGAGCGTGCGATCGGAAGAGGGTGCGGGCACGACGTTCCGGGTCGACCTGCCGCGCCGCGCCGGCGCCTAGTGTCGTGAGTTAGAAGTTCATTGAACTAACCCATGTGGGGCCGACAAATCTTGTACTGTGAGCAGGCGACGAGGCGGCGATGGGTGGAAGACC
>JAYVNL010000120.1:0-5217 GCA_043758495.1 Rhizobacter sp. | reverse complement strand
CCCGGACCCGACTGTGCCGGCACGGTGAAGGTGACGGTCTGCGAGCCGTGGGCGTAGCCGGAAAAGGCGACGGTATCGGCCTGGGCGGTGGCGGCAGCGGTCAGGGCGCAGAGCGCAGCGGCAACGGAAACGGCAGTCTTTCGCATGGTCATTCCAGTCGTTGCGCCGGGTGTCGACGCGTTGGGGGGAATGTAGGGAAGGGGTACTTTTTCAGCATCCCGTGAACGAGGGGGAAACCCGCCCTCAGGGGATGAACGGTTGATCTCCTGGCTCCTAACGCGACCGTCCATGCACCGCCGGGAGCCATGCTTCAATCCGGCCGTGCCGTCCGAGACCTCGATACGAAAAGCAGCCGCCTGGATGGCGGGCTGGCTGACCTTGATGCTGGTCATGGTCGTCGCCGGTCGCGAAGCGACGAGGAGCCTGCATGTCTTCCAGATCATGGAAATGCGCTCGCTGTTCGGCCTCGCCTTGCTCTACCCGCTTGTGCTGGGCGGCGGCGGGCTGGCGGCGATGCGGACCGGCCGGCCCGGCGCTCACATCGCCCGCAATGCCATTCACTACGCCGCCCAGTTCGGCTGGTTCCTGGCCCTCACGATGATTCCGATCGCCCAAGTCGTGGCGATCGAGTTCACGATGCCGATCTGGACCGCGATCCTCGCCGTCGCCTTCCTCGGCGAGAGACTGAGCTCGCCGCGCATCGGTGCCGTCGTGCTCGGTCTCGTCGGTGTCGCCGTCATCGTTCGCCCCGACGCCAGCCACCTCGACACCGGCCAGCTGATCGCGCTCATTGCCGCTGCCGGCTTCGGCATCTCGGTGATCCTGGTCAAGTCGCTCACGCGCACCGACGGCACCGTCGCCATCATCTTCTGGATGCTGGTGGTGCAATCGGCGATCGGCCTGGTGCCGGCGCTCTGGACCTGGCGCTCGCCGACGCTCGCCGTCATGCCCTGGATCCTGGTGATCGCCTTCTGTGGCACCTACTCCCACTACTGCATGACGCGGGCGCTGCGCCACGCCGACGCAACGATGATCGTGCCGATGGATTTTTTGCGTGTGCCGCTCAGCGCGCTCGCCGGCTGGCTCGTCTACGCCGAGGTCGTCGACCGCTACACCGTGCTCGGCGCCGGCCTCATCCTGGCCGGCAACCTCGTCAACCTCGGCACGTCCTTGCGCCGCACACCACGGGCTGCCCCGCCTGCCACGACATGAGCATCGTTTTTTCTGCGGCGCCGAGCGCGCCGCGCTGGCGCTGGTTGCCGGCACCTCAGACCTGGAAGTACCACGCGCTGCTGCTGGGACTCGGCATCTTCGTGCTCGGCCCGCTCGGTGGCGTGACGGCGTCGTACATGAACTTCTCGCTCGGCTTCTTCGTCGGCGGCCAGGTCCTCGCCGGCCTGCTCGGCTCGACGGTGACGATCGGCTACGGCGCCGAAGGCAAGCACGGCGCGAACTTCATCCAGACGGCGGCCGCATCGGTCGCAGGCATGAGTGCGATGGGCGTGCTCATCCAGGCGATGGTCTGGATGGGCCTGCCGCAGCCGCCGGTCTGGCAGCTCGTGCTCTACATGCTGTGCATCGGCATGTTCGGCGCCGGCGTCGGCATGCTCTACACGCCGATCCTGGTCGACCGGTTGCAGCTCGCGTTCCCGTCCGGGCTGGCGGTCGCCAACATCCTGCGCGCCCTGACCGACCCGGTGCTGCTGCGCCGCGCCGTCGGCACGCTCGGCAGCGGCATCGGGCTCGGCCTGGCGGGTGGTATTGCCGCGGCCAAGGTGGCGGTGCTCGGCGCCATCGATCTCTCGACCTCGACCTTCGGCGCCGGCATGGTCATCGGTGCCCGCATCGGTATTCCGGCCATCACGTCGGGCCTGCTCGGCGAGGCTCTGGTGCCGACCTTCATCGGTGCCGGCTGGCTGCAGACCAGCGACCCGCCGAGGAAGATCACCTTCCTGATTGCCCTCGGCATGATCATGGGCGCGGCCATCATCGACCTCTGCCGGATCTTTTTCCAGACCTGGCAGCGCTGGCGCACCGGCAGCGCTGCAGCCGACGTGCCGAACGAGGAGTGGCAACGCGTCAACACCTGGCGCCTCGTGCTGTGGATCGCGGGATGGGGCGCGGCCATCGTCCTCACCGGGCACCTCGTGCTCGGCCAGCCGATCGGCTACCTGGTGCTCGCCATCGGGCTGGTGTTCGTGTTCGCGATGATCAACGGGATCGCCCTCGGCATCAGCGACTCGACGCCGATCTCGTCGGCCTTCGTGGTCGCCATCGTCGTCATGGCCGCGGTCGGCCTGCGCGATCCCGGCATCGGCCTGATGGCGGGAACGATCCTGCTCGTCTCGACCAGCGTCGCCTCCGACATGCAGCAGGACCGCTCGACCGGCTGGCGGCTCGGGACCAACCGCGTCGTGCAGTTTCGCTACCAGGTCGCGGGCGTCCTTGTCGGCGCCATCCTCGCGGTTGGCTTCGCGCGGGTCTTCATGGCTGCGTATCCGGTCCTTCAGCTCGACCAAACGACGATGACGGCCGCGCAGCAGCCGGCGCAGTGGAGCGCGGCGATGACGTTCAAGGTGGTCGGCGTGCTTCGCAGCCTCACCGACGACAAGCCGTATCAGCGCACCGCGATCTGGCTCGGCGTCGCGATCGGCTTCGCCATGGAGCTGGCGCGAAAGCTCATCTTCGCGTCGCGACGCTATCGCGCCTTCGTGGCCAGGGGGAAAGTCGGCTATGCGACGGACTTCGTCGTCGACGCGGTCGTGCTGCCGTCGCCTTACGCGTTCTCGTTCGGCGGCTTCGTCAACCTGAATACTTCGCTCTGGCTCGGTGCGGGCAGCATCTTCTCGAGCGCGATGGAGACGTTTCAGAAGCGAAAGACGAACGCCCCGGGCGACGGCGCCCAGCTGCCCTCCGACATGAGCGCGACCTCGCTGTTCGGCGGTGGCCTGATCGCCGGCGATGCGCTCGCCGCGCTCGGCCTCGGCCTCGTCGCCCTCGGTGCGACGGTGTTCAAGGGCTGAAGCACTCCTAGCGCGCGGCGAGCGCCAGGAGCCAGGCGCGCGGCAGCGCCAGCTCGAAGTAACGTTTGTTGGCCTTGGCAACGATCGCCGAGCCGGCATAGCGCTTGTCGGCGGCGTCGTCGAGGCGGATCCGCCGTCGCCAGCAGGCCAGCGCCGACGTTGGCGGGAAGATGCAGTCCAGCGACTCCGGCAGCTTTTCGGTTCGTCGCGACGCTGCATCGCTTGGTCGCCTGTCGCGTGGGAATCGCTCGTGGTCGGGCGCCGCCGACGTCGCTTTCGCGTTGGCCCAGGGTCACCGCGGGCGCGGCATTGCCCAGCATGCCAGGGCCATGGCAGGGAAACGAGAGAGGCTCGAGTTGCGGCTATACAAAAATCAGGGTTAGCACTCGGGTGCCTGCTCCTCGAACGCTCGCTAGACTGGGCTTGACCCTGGCACTGGCGGTCGACCACGGCTCCGATAGTCCTCGTTCCAACCCCCGCATCCAAAAGGTGCGGCGCTTCTTCGCTACGACAACAGTTCGATGTCATCTGTCGACCGAGAAAAGTCGGATCTTCGCCAGTGCGATCCGCGGGCTTCCTCGAAGGTCGGATCGATGATTCCCTTCACAATTGCATAAGAGGTTTATCCATGCATAAAAGTCGTTTGCTTTCTGCCATCGTTGCCATTCCATTGACTTTCGCTGCCGCGCAAGCGTCGGCGCAGGACGCCGAACCCGGTTGGGCAAAGGGTCGGCCCAAGACCGACTCGGCCATGAAGATGGCGCCCGTTCCGGCATTTCCGATCCCGACTGCGGCCGCTGATCTGCCGACCAAGAAGTTCAAGCTGCCGCCAGGATTCAAGGTCGAGACCTGGGCCGCAGGTGTACTGGATGCGCGCGATCTTCGTCAGGGCGACAAGGGCAACATTTTCGTCAGCACGCTGTTCGTCGGCAACAAGGTCTACGTGCTTCCAGAGAAGGCAGTCGATGGCAACCGCGTGCCGAAGGTCATCATCGACAAGACCGAGCAGGCAACCGGCATCGAGTTCTACAAAGGCACACTGTTCTTCGCAACCAACAAGAAGATCGTCCGCTACGACAACGTCGAGGACAAGCTGGACAACCTCGGTGAACCGACCACGGTATTGACCGACAAGTTGCCGGGCGGCAGCGACCACAGCTGGAAATACCTGCGCGTTCACGACGACAAGCTGTACTACAACATCGGCGCCCCGTGCAATATCTGCGACCCCGGCGATTTCGCGAAGATCTATCGCATGAACCTCGATGGTTCTGGCAACGAGACCATCGCGGCGGGTGTGCGCAACACCGTCGGCTTCGACTTCGATCCGAAGGGCGGGGACCTCTGGTTCACCAACAACGGCCGCGACTGGCTCAGCGAAGAGCTGCCGAACGACACCTTGAACCACGTCACGCAGCCCGGCAAGCAGCACTTCGGCTTTCCGTTCTGCCACCAGGGCGACATTCCTGACCCCGAGTTCGGATGGGGCAAGTCGTGCGACGACTACGCGAAGCCTGTTGTCTTTACCGGCCCGCACGCAGGAACGCTCGGCCTCAAGTTCTACACGGGCAAGATGTTCCCGGCCAAGTACCAGGGCGCCATGTTCATCGCCCGTCACGGACCCTGGAACCGCACGAAGAAATATGCCGACGTGATGGTCGCTTTCCCGGACGGCAAGGGCGGGGTCAAGCTCGAGCCGTTCATGACCGGATTCGTCGAGAACAACGGCTACCTCGGCCGGCCGGTGGACTTCCTCGTGATGAAGGACGGCTCGTTGCTTGTCAGCGATGACCACGCGGGTGCGATCTACCGCATCAGCTACACAGGGACCTGAGCCGATGTCCTGGCGACCCTCCGCGGTCGCGGCCGCACTGGCGTTGTCAGGGTTGGCTGCGGCACTGCCTGCGTGGGCTCAGGCGGCGAAGGTCGCGGTTGGCGGAGGCGCTGCTTCGGCAGCGAGCCCCGCCGGCCCGGCATCCGCCGCGGCCTCCGGCAACGCGCTCTATGCCGAGCGCTTCGGCAGCGTCTGCGCTGCCTGCCATGGCGCCGACGGCCGCAGCGACTTGGCTGGCACGCCCGTGCTGGCGGGGCAGTATTCCCTGTACACGATCACCCAGCTGTTCCTGTTCAGGGAAGGTCGTCGGACCAACGCCGCCATGGTGGCTGTCGCGAAGTCGATGACCGACAACGATCT
>JAYVNL010000119.1:0-5250 GCA_043758495.1 Rhizobacter sp. | reverse complement strand
GTCGTCGCGCGGTGACAATCGCGGCGATGGAAGTTCGCCTTACCCTCGACGACATCCGCGCCGCCGCCCGCCGCCTCGAAGGCGAGGTCACGCGCACGCCCTGCCTGCGTTCGCGGACGCTGGCTGCGATTGCCGGCTGCGAGATCTTCCTGAAGTTCGAGAACCTGCAGTTCACGGCCTCGTTCAAGGAGCGCGGCGCCCTCAACAAGATGGCGCAGCTCACCGCCGAAGAGCGTGCCCATGGCGTGCTTTCGGTGTCGGCCGGCAACCACGCGCAGGCGGTGGCGTATCACGCCGAGCGCATGGGCATCGCCGCCACCATCGTGATGCCGCGCTTCGCTTCGTCGGTGAAGGTCGAGAACACGCGCGGCTTCGGCGCCGAGGTCGTGCTGCAGGGCGACACTTTCGAAGACGCCCGCATCGCCGGCCTGGCGCTGGCGGCCGAGCGCGGCCTCACCGTCGTGCATCCGTTCGACGACCTCGCGATCGCCGCCGGCCAGGGCACGGTGGCGCTCGAGATGCTCGAGCAGCAGCCCGAGATCGACACGCTGGTGATCGCCATCGGCGGCGGCGGCCTGATCGCCGGCATGGCGACGGCGGCGAAGGCGGTGCGGCCCGGCATCCGCGTCGTCGGCGTGCAGACCGAGCGCTTTCCGGCGGCCTTCAACGCGATGCACGGCGAGGCCCGCGAGAGCCGGCAGGCGACCATCGCCGACGGCATCGGCGTCAAGTCGCCCGGAGCGCTGACGCTGCCGATCATCAGGGACCTCGTTGACGAGGTCGTCCTCGTCTCCGAAGACGACATCGAGCAGGCCATCCTGATGCTGCTCGAGATCGAGAAGACGGTGGTCGAAGGCGCAGGCGCGGTCGGCCTTGCCGCGGTGCTGAAGGACCGCGAGCGCTTTGCCGGCAGGAAGGTCGGCCTCGTGCTCTGCGGCGGCAACATCGAGCCGCTCGTGCTCGCCGAGATCATCGAGCGCGGCATGGTCAAGTCGGGTCGCCTGGCGCGCCTGCGCGTCGACGTCCGCGACGTGCCCGGCGCGCTCGCCGACGTGGCGACGCTGCTCGGCCGGCTCGGCGCCAACATCGACGAAGTGCAGCACCAGCGCGCGTTCAGTTCGCTCTCGGTCGAGCGGGTGCAGATCGAGGTCGTGGTGCAGACGCGCGGCACCGCCCACATCGAGAAGATCCTGACGGCGATGCGCGCCGAGGGCTACGACGTCGAGCGGGTCGGCTGAAGGGAGTCCGTTCGGTGCTCGGACAAGCTGGCCGGGTTGACTGACAGACGAGTGACCGGCTTCAGTCGAAGCCGAGGCAATTCCCAGTACCGATAGCTCAGCCTCGCAGCAAGATAAGGAAGCGTGAAACAGAGAACGACGAAGCAAAGCGCGCCGATGTTGTATCCACCGGGCTAGGTCGCGAAGTTAATCCCGCGCGCTTGAGCCAGCCGAGATGTGTCAGCTGAAGTTTCGCGAATGACTTGGCGATTGCTGCCGAGCGTCGGTGTCGAGTGATACGCGAGGACCAGGAGGGTGGCGATCCCGCGAATGCCGCCTAACGCGAAATTGCGGCTGTCGGCTACGGATTCCTGCAAAGGGTCTCTTCCGATCGCGTGGTCGCGGTTGCGCCCGACGCTACCGCAAGGGTCGCGCCATGTACGGACGTAGCTCGCCCATCACCGCGACGAACCCGGGACCAGCGACGCCAGGAAATCGTGCGGAGTGACGATCGCGAAGCTGCGCGCGTCACGCGCCTTTGCATCGACGATCGACAACAGGTCGGCGTCGCCCGTCACCAGCGCATCCGCACGACCAGCGACGGCCAGGTAAAGGAAGGGCAGGTCGAACGGGTCGCGACACGCCGGCACCGGCACCGGCGGACTCGCGATCTCGACCACTTCGGCCCAGGGCAGGTAGTCGGCCAGCAATTCCTGTCGCTCGCCGGGGTCGAGCTTGAACTTCGGGTGGGCCAGCACGCGCACGAGTTCTTCGGCGGTGGTCGTGCTCACCAGAGGAACGATGGCGCCGGATTGCCAGAGGCCCCGCAGCCGCGCCAGCACACCGCCAGAAAACACCAGAGCCGACAGCAGGACGTTCGTGTCCAGCATGACTCGAGGCGGCCGTTTGCGCCGGCCGCGACGCGCTTCGCTCACTTGCGCCGCCGCGCCCAAACGACGGCGCGGCCGATGTCCACCTCGTCGAGCGACAAGGCGGCCAGCTTCGCGCGCACGGCGTCGCCGCGCTGGATGCGCACCGGCGTGAGCACGATCTGGCCGTTGCGCGCCTCGACATCGAAATACTCGGCCGGCTCGACGGCCTCGGCCTCGGCCTCGATCACGGCCTCGGGCAGCGTCAGCTGGTTCTTCGACGTCATCTTCGCAAGCATCGCAAAACCCGGAAACAAGGATTCCTTCCTTTACTTCAGAAGCCATCGACCCGCGTCTTCCGCATCGCTCGCCAGAGCGCGAGGTCGTAGGCGATCTTCAGCACCCCGCAGCCGACCAGCGGCAGCGCGAACAGGCCGGCGGCGAAGAGGGCGCCCGAGAGCGTCGGGCTGAGGGCAGCGGCGAGGCTGCGCGGCACGGCGGTGAAGCTGGCCGCGGCGCCGCGCTCGGCGGGCGTGACGACGGCCATCACGTAGGCGGTGCGCGTCGGCACGTCCATCTGCGACAGGGCGGCGCGCACGAAGAGGAGCGCGAGCGCGAGCGGCAGGCTGGGCACCAGGGCGGCGAGCACGAGGCAGACGTTGGCCGGCAGGTGCGTGAAGACCATCGTGTTCAGGAGGCCGATGCGGCCGGCGACGTGCGGCGCGGCGAGCTGCGAGCCGGCGCTGAGCAACCCGGTCCAGAAGAAGAACGCGGCCGCCGCTGTGAGCGAGAAGCCGAAGCGCTGGAACAGCCAGAGCGAGAGCAGCGAGTTGACGACCAGGCCGCCGGCGAATGCGTCGACGCTGAAGAGCGCCGCGAGCCGCACGACGACACGGCGCGAAGGCCCGAGCGGTGCCGTCGCCACCGCGGCGGCGTCGGCGCCTTCCGAGCCCTCCGCAGGCAGTCGCCGGTAGAGCAGGAACACGGCAGCGCCGATCGCGCCGTAGAGCATGAACATCGCCCGCAGTGCGTCGAGCCGCGTCAGCGAGCCGAGCCGCACGAGGCCGTCGGGCACGGCCGCGGCCAGTGCGCCCAGCGCGGCGAACGCAGCGCCGATGACGCTGTAGCGCGCGAACAGCGCCACCCGCGCGCTGCCCTGCGCCGCATGCGCGAGGCGCGCGTGCTCGAGCGGCAGGAAGACACTCACGTCGCCCGAGCTCGGGTTCAGCGTGCCGACGAAGGCGACGACGAGCAGCGGCCAGAACGAGCCGAAACCGGCGAAGGCGATGCCGGTCGCCGCCATGAGCAGCGCTGCGCCGAGGAGCAGGCGGCGGCCGGCGAAGCGATGGCCCCAGGCGCCGACGGCGAGCGTGGCGAGCGCCGAGCCGAGCATCGTCGCCGTGCTGAGGAGGCCGACGTCGAAGGTGCCGAGGCCGAGCGCCAGCAGGTAGGCCGGCAGCAGGAGCGCGATGGCGCCGTCGGCGAAGGCGCGCAGCGACCGTGCTGCGAGCAGCGGCCAGGCGTCGGGGTGGGTGCCGCGCGGAACGAGCCAGCGCGCGAATCGGTGCGAGGGCGGCGGCGTCGGTGGCGAGAGGGATGTCGGCAGTTCGCTGCTCATGGCCGCATTACGGCACGAAGCGCGACCGGCCGCGCCGCTTCCGCCAGAATGAACCTCGCTCGATCCTCTGCCACGCCTTGCTACGACGCTCGCTCCTCCTTTCCTCGGCATCGTTGCTGGCCTTCGAGACATCCCTGATGGCCACGCCACAAAATTCGTCGACATCGCTCGCTGCCGAGCAGCCCGGCGCCGTCGCGCTCGTGAAGGCGATGGCCGAAGGTCGCGTCACGTCGGAACGGCTGGTCCGCGAAGGCCTCGCCCGCATCGCTGCGATCGATCGCGCCGGGCCGACGCTGATGAGCGTGATCGAGCTCAACGCCGACGCGATCGCCATCGCGCGTGCGCTCGACGCCGAACGAAAGGCCGGCAAGTCGCGTGGCCCGCTGCACGGCCTGCCGGTGCTGATCAAGGACAACATCGCCAGCCGCGATCCGATGAGCACGAGCGCCGGTTCGCTCGCGCTCGACGGCATGCGGGCGCCGCGCGACGCCCACGTCGTCGCCCGCCTGCGCGAGGCCGGCGCGGTGATCCTGGGCAAGACCAACCTCAGCGAGTGGGCCAACATCCGCTCGACGCGATCGGTCAGCGGCTGGAGCGCCCGCGGCGGCCTGACGCGGAACCCCTACGCACTCGACCGCAGCACCAGCGGCTCGAGCTCGGGCGCGGCGGCGGCGATCGCGGCCGGCCTGGCGCCGCTCGGTGTCGGCACCGAGACCGACGGCTCGATCGTGTCGCCGTCGTCGATCTGCGGGTTGGTCGGCCTGAAGCCGACGGTCGGGCGCATGAGCCGCGACGGCATCGTGCCGATCTCGCACAGCCAGGACACGCCGGGCCCGATGACGCGCACGGTCGCCGACGCGGCGCTGCTCTACGCTGCCATGGCCGGCCGCGACCGCGCCGATCCGGCGACGGCGGCGTCGCCCGACGAGTCGTCTTCGTCGGTCACGCTGCCCCTCGACGCATTGCGAGGCGCTCGCTTCGGCGTGGCCCGCGCCTACTTCACCGGCTGGGGCGAGATCGACTCGCTGATCGAGCAGGCGATCGCCGTCCTCGCCGGCGCCGGTGCCGAGATCGTCGATCCCGTCGACCTCGCGCTGCCGACGTACTGGGACGCCGAGCTGCGGGTGCTGCTCACCGAGATGAAGGCCGGCCTGCCGAATTACCTGGCCGCGTTCGCGCCCGCTGCGAAGGTGCGGTCGCTGGCCGACGTGATCGCCTTCAACCGAAGCCATCGCGATGTCGAGATGGCGTGGTTCGGCCAGGAGATGTTCGAGAAGGCCGAGGCCTATGGCGGCCTCGACGACGAGGACTACCGCGCTGCGCTCGCCAAATGCCGAAAGGGCGCGCGCGACGACGGCCTCGACCGGGTGTTGAAAGCGAGCCGGCTCGATGCCCTGATCGCGCCGACCGGCGGCCCAGCGTGGCTAATCGATCCCGTCAACGGCGATCACTCCGGCATGAGCTTTTCGTCGCCGGCGGCGGTGGCCGGCTATCCGCACCTCACGGTGCCGGCCGGCTTCGTGCGCGGCCTGCCGATCGGTCTCTC
>JAYVNL010000118.1:0-5253 GCA_043758495.1 Rhizobacter sp. | reverse complement strand
GAAACTCGAACGTCGCCACGCCCTGGGGCTTGAGCAGCCGCGCGAAGCCGGCGACGAAATCGTTGATGTCCGGTGCGTGGGCCAGCACGTTGTTGGCGGCAGTCAGATCGGCCGCCCGGCCGGCGGCCACGAGCTGGTCGGCCAGCGCGACGCCGAAGAATTCCTCGATCACTTCGATGCCCTTCGCGCGCGCCGCCTCGGCCGTGCTCGTCGTCGGCTCGATGCCCAGGCAGGGAATGCCTCTGGCCTTCACGTACTGCAGGAGATAGCCATCGTTGGAGGCGACCTCGATGACATGCGACGAGGCTCCGAGGCCGAATCGTTCCGCAACCTCCTCGACATAGGCCTCCGCGTGCTTCAGCCAACTCGTCGAGAAAGAACTGAAGTAGGCGTAATCGCTGGAGAACAACTCCTCGAAGTGAGCGTAGTCCTCGGTCTGCACCAGCCAACATGCGCTGCACACCAGTACGCGGAGCGGATACCACTTCTCCGGTGCCGCGAGTTGCGTTGCAGAGAGGTAGGAGTTCGAAGGCGGCGCCGTCTCGAGGTCGATGAACGGCAGCGTCACCTCGGCCTGGCAATGGCGGCATTTCATGATCGGATTCCGTCGAAGTCCGCAGCGATGTGCGGGTGGGCACGGTCGCGCTCGGAGATGTCGGTGAAGGCCAGCGGCCAGCCGATGCCGAGCCGCGTGTCCTGCACGTTGAGAGCGCCTTCCGCGCCCGCGGAGTAGGCCGCGGTGTGCAAGTAGATCAGTTCGCAGTCGTCTTCGAGGGCTTGAAAGCCGTGCGCGAATCCGCGGGGAATGAGCAGGCTGTGGGCGTTGTCGGCGGAGAGGATCTCACCATGCCAAGCCAGGAAGGTGGGCGAGCCGTGACGGAGGTCGACGGCGACGTCGAAGACGCTTCCGTGCAGGCAGCTCACGAGTTTGTCTTCGGCGTGCGGCGGGTGCTGGAAATGAAGGCCGCGAACGGCGCCGAGCCGGCGCGTGACGGTGTGATTGATCTGCGCCACCGGTCGATCGAAGCCGACTTCGGCGAACTCCTGCGCACAGAAGAAGCGGCTGAAGAAGCCACGCGCGTCCTCGGCCCGCTGCCGCTCGACGACGAGCAGACCGCCGAGCGGCGTGCGGGTGAAAAGAAATCGGGCCATCGGCATTTCACCTCGACGCCGCGGTCTCATGGGCGCGAATCTGCTCCAGGCACAGCTTGCGCATGTCGGCCCCGCGTCGCCATGCGGAGTGCCATTCGACGGTCATGTCGAGGGCAGTTGCCAGACTCCAGCGCGCGCTCCAACCAAGCTCCGAGTGCGCCTTGCTGCTGTCGAGCTTCAGGTAGCCGGCTTCATGCGCGTGTTCGCCGCCGACATGATCCCAGCGGGTGCCCGGCAGTTTGTCGATCAGCCGGTCGAGGAGCCACGCCACCGGGCGCGCGTCGTCATCGACGGGACCGAAGTTCCAGGCCTGAGCGTGGTCCCGCCCCGACGAAGCAAGCTTCTTGGCAAGTAGCAGATAGCCCGAAATAGGCTCGAGGACGTGCTGCCAGGGGCGCGTCGCATCCGGACGCCGCACCTCCAACGGGCGCCCCCCATCCACGGCGCGAAAGAAATCGGGCAACAGGCGATCGGCGGCCCAGTCGCCGCCGCCGATCACGTTGCCGGCGCGCGCAGTGGCGACGGCAACGCCGGCCTGCGCCAGGAAGGACTGCCGATACGCGGCGGTGACGATCTCGGCGCAGGCCTTGCTGCTCGCATAGGGATCGTGCCCGCCGAGCGGCTCGGTCTCGCGATAGCCCCAAACCCATTCCTTGTTCTCGTAGCACTTGTCGGTCGTCACGTTGACAACCGAGCGGACGCTGGCTGTAGCGCGCACGGCCTCGAGCAGATGGACTGTGCCGAGCACGTTGACCGCGTAGGTCTCGACCGGCTCGCGATAGGAGTACCTGACAAGCGGCTGGGCCGCGAGATGGAAGACCACCTCGGGCGCCGCAGCGACCATCGCCCGCTTCAGCGCCTCGCCGTCGCGAATGTCGCCCGTCACGTGAGTCGCGAGCGCTTCGCCCAAGCGTGCCACGGTGAACAGGTTCGGATCGGTCGGAGGCGCAGTGGAAAAGCCGTGAACGCGAGCCCCGGCCTCGACGAGCCAAAGGGAGAGCCAGCCGCCCTTGAAGCCCGTGTGGCCGGTGACGAAGACGCTCTTGCCGCGCCAGAACCGGTCGTTCACGCCCAGCTCTTCCACGGCGCCTCGCCGCTCGCCCAAAGCTGTTCGAGGTGGACCTTGTCGCGCAAGGTGTCCATCGGCTGCCAGAAGCCGCGGTGTTCGAAAGCCAACAGTTCGCCGCGATTGGCCAGCTCCGCAAGCGGCTGCGCTTCCCAGACTGACTGATCGTCGCCAATGGTGTCGATGCAGGCTGGCGACAGCACGAAGAAGCCGCCGTTGATCCAGCCGCCATCGCCGCGCGGCTTCTCGATGAAAGCGCGGACCATCGCACCCTCCATGGCGAGAGCGCCATAGCGGCCGGGGGGCTGCACGGCAGTGACGGTGGCTAGCTTGCCGTGGGCCTGGTGGAATTTCACCAAGGCTCCGATGTCGACATCAGACACGCCGTCGCCATAAGTGAAGCAGAAGGCGTCTTCGTTTAGGACGTAGGAGGCGACGCGCTTCAGCCGGCCGCCCGTCATCGTCTCTTCGCCGGTGTCGACCAGCGTCACTCTCCAGGGCTCGGCCTTGCGTTGATGCACCAGCATCTCGTTCTTCTCCATGTCGAAAGTGACGTCCGACATGTGCAGGAAGTAGTTCGCGAAGTACTCCTTAATCAGATAGCCCTTGTAGCCGCAGCAGATGACGAAATCGTCGATGCCGTACGACGAGTACATCTTCATGATGTGCCAGAGGATCGGCTTGGCACCGATCTCGATCATCGGCTTCGGCTTCAAGTGCGTTTCTTCCGAAATGCGTGTGCCCAGGCCGCCGGCGAGGATGACTGCTTTCAAGGATTGCCTCCGCCGCTATTCGTTGTAGTCATAGGCCTGGAACCCTGCCTGCTTGACCAAGCTGTCGCGCTGTGCCGAGGCATAGTCGGCTTCGACCATCTCCCGCACCAGTTCCAGCAGCGTGATCTTCGGTGTCCAGCCCAGCTTCGCCTTCGCCTTCGATGCGTCGCCCAGCAGCGTCTCGACCTCGGTGGGCCTGAAGTAGCGCGGGTCGACCTTGACGATCACGTCGCCGGGCTTGCAGCGCGCTCGGTCGCCGGTGACCGACGCGACCGTGCCGATCTCGTACGCGCCGGCGCCGTGGAATTCGACCTCCACGCCGAGCTCGCGCGCTGCGAACTCCACGAACTGCCGCACGCTGTACTGCACCCCGGTCGCGATGACAAAGTCCTCGGCCTGCTCCTGCTGCAGCATCAGCCACTGCATCTCGACGTAGTCCTTCGCATGCCCCCAGTCGCGCAGCGCAGAGAGGTTGCCGAGATACAGGCAGTCCTGCAGGCCGAGCGCGATGCGGGCGATGGCGCGGGTAATCTTCCTCGTCACGAAGGTCTCGCCGCGCAGCGGGCTCTCGTGGTTGAAGAGGATGCCGTTGCAGGCATACAGACCGTAGGCCTCGCGATAGTTCACCGTGATCCAGTAGGCGTAGATCTTGGCCACCGCGTACGGGCTGCGCGGGTAAAACGGCGTGGTTTCCTTCTGCGGCGATTCCTGCACTAGGCCGTACAGCTCCGACGTGCTTGCCTGGTAGAAGCGTGTCTTCTTCTCGAGTCCCAGGATGCGAATGGCTTCGAGGATGCGCAGCGTGCCGATGCCGTCGGCGTTGGCGGTGTATTCGGGCGTCTCGAAACTGACCGCCACGTGGCTCATCGCAGCGAGGTTGTAGATCTCGTCGGGCTGGACTTCCTGGACGATCCGGATGAGGTTGGTCGAATCCGTGAGGTCGCCGTAGTGCAGCTTGAAGCGCTGATGGTCGACGTGCGGGTCCTGGTAGAGATGATCGATGCGGTCAGTGTTGAAGAGCGAAGCGCGCCGCTTGATGCCGTGCACCTCGTAGCCCTTGCCGAGCAAAAGCTCGGACAGGTAGGCGCCGTCCTGGCCGGTCACGCCGGTAATGAGCGCGGTCTTCTTCTTGCCGCTCGCAGCAGAGGTCATCGTGTTTGCGCGCCGGCGGCGGTCGGTTCGGGGTGGGCGAACGGCGCTTCCGCATAGGCGGCGGCAATGCCGGTGCGCAAATCGGTGTCTGCGGTCCAGCCGAGGCTGGTCAGGCGGCCCACGTCGAGGAGTTTCCTCGGCGTGCCGTCGGGCTTGGAGCGGTCGAAGACGATGCGGCCACGGTGGCCGAGCACGTCCATCACGGTTTCGGCGAGGGCGGCGATGGTGAGGTCGCGGCCGCAGCCGACGTTGATCAGCGCCGGCGAGTCCTCGCGCTCCATCAGGAAGACGCAGGCGTCGGCGAGGTCGTCGACGTAGAGGAACTCGCGGCGTGGCGTGCCGCTGCCCCAGACCACCACGTCGCTGCTGCCAGCGACCTTGGCCTCGTGCACCTTGCGAATGAGCGCCGGCAGCACATGGCTTCCCTCCAGCTCGTAGTTGTCGGCCGGCCCGTACAGGTTGGTCGGCATGACGCTGACGTAGCGGCGACCGTACTGGGCGTTGAAGGCCTCGCAAAGCTTCAAGCCGGCGATCTTCGCGATCGCGTAGGAGTCGTTGGTCTTCTCCAACGGGCCCGTGAGCAGGTATTCCTCGCGGATCGGCTGCGGGCAGTCGCGCGGATAGATACAGCTGCTGCCGAGGAACATCAGGCGCTGCACATCGGCCTTGTGCGCAGCGCGAAGCAGGTTGGTCTGGATGACCAGGTTCTCGGCCAGGAAGTCGGCACGGAAGATGTGGTTGGCCTGGATGCCGCCGACCCGAGCTGCGGCGATGAACAGGTAGTCGGGCCGCTCCTGGGCAATGAAGGCTTCGACCGCGCGCTGGTCGAGAAGATCGAGCTCGGCGTGCGTGCGTGCCAGCAGGTTCGAGTAGCCGCCCGCGCGCAGGCGGCGCATCAGCGCCGAGCCGACCATGCCGCGGTGGCCGGCGACGTAGATCTTCGAATCCTTCCGCACCGCTTCAGCTCCGCCCATACGTATCTTCGAACCGCACGATGTCGTCCTCGCCGAGGTAGCTTCCCGACTGCACCTCGATGATCTCCAGCGGCGTCTTGCCGGGGTTGCCGAGCCGGTGCGTCTGGCCGAGCGGGATGTAGGTGCTCTGGTTCTC
>JAYVNL010000117.1:0-15526 GCA_043758495.1 Rhizobacter sp. | reverse complement strand
GCTCGTGGGCGAGCAGGTGCTTGGCATAGGTCCAGCCCTTGTTCTCCTCGCCGATGAGCTGGTCGGCCGGCACCTCGACGTTGTCGAACCAGACCTCGTTGACCTCGTGCTCACCCTCCATCGTGATGATCGGCCGCACCGTCACGCCTGGGCTCTTCATGTCGATGAGCATGAAGCTGATGCCGGTCTGCGGCTTGCCGTCGCTGCTCGTGCGCACCAGGCAGAAGATCCAGTCGCCGTACTGGCCGAGCGTGGTCCAGGTCTTCTGGCCGTTGACGATGAACTTGTCGCCGTCCTTCGTGTGCACGCGGTCGGCCTTCGTCTTCAGCGACGCGAGGTCCGAGCCCGAGCCCGGCTCGCTGTAGCCCTGGCTCCACCAGACCTCGCCGCTCTGGATACCGGGTAGGAAGCGCCGCTGCTGCTCGGGCGAACCGAAAGCCATGATCACCGGCGCCACCATCACCGGACCGAACGGCACCACGCGCGGCGCGCCGGCAAGCGCCGTCTCTTCCTCGAACAGGTGCTTCTGGATCGCGTTCCAGCCGGGTCCGCCGAACTGCTTGGGCCAGCCCCAGCCGTGCCAGCCCTGCTTGCCCAGGATCTTCGCCCAGCGCTGCATCTCGTCGCGGCTGAGGCGGACCGAGTGGCGAACCTTGTCGCTGATCTCCTTCGGCAGGTTTTTCGCGACCCAGCCGCGGATCGTGTCGCGAAAGGCCAGTTCGTCGGGCGTAAAGGTCAGGTCCATGGTTTTTCTGTCGCTGCGCTGGGCGCTCGCGCTCGTGTCTTCAGGGTCGGCGAGGTTTTAGCACGACCATGCTATTCGGCGTGTCCGGAGGGCGACGGTCGGCGCGCTCAGAACCGCCGTTCGAGCGTCATCCGGTCGCTCTCGCGCCGCATGTCGAAGCGGCTGAGAAAGCTGTTGCCGAGCAGTACGTGGCTGAGCGACGCCGGCAGGACGATGGCCTCGACGTTGTAGACCATGACATCGCCGATCCGTACCGACGACAACGACACCCGATAGGCCGGCACCGAGCCGTTGGCGGTGTTGGCGTTGCCGCGCTTGCCGCTCTTGTAGTCGAGGCCGATGCGGTCGGCTTCGTCCTGCCCCATCGAGATCGAGGTGGCGCCGGTATCGACGATGAAGCGCACCGCCTTGCCGTTGATCGTGCCGGCGGTGAAGAAGTGGCCGCCACTGTCGGAGGTGAGGACGATGCGGCTGCCACTCTCGCCGGATGGCGCGCCGCCGAGGTTGACCTGGGCGCCGCCGAGCTGCAGCGACAGGCGCTGGCCCTTGACTTCGACGACGGCGTCATTGCCCGAGACGCTGAGCAGCTTGACGCCATCGACCGTGGCGCCGACGGCGACGTGGCGCGGCTTGCCGTCGACGAGGAGGAGCGCCTTGCTGCCGAAGCTGCCGCCGAGCGAGACCGTTTGCGCCAGCGCGGCGACGGCGAAGCCGAACAGCGCCGCTGCCAGCAGCAGGGCGCGCGAGCCCATCAATCCCGGAAGTTGTTGAACGACAACGGCTGGTCGGCGATTTCCTTGCGGATCAAGGCCATCGCCGCCTGCAGGTCGTCGCGCTTGGTCCCGGTGACGCGAACCGTGTCGCCCTGGATCGATGCCTGCACCTTGATCTTGCTCTGCTTGACCACGGTCTGCATCTTCTTCGCGGTCTCGGAATCGATGCCGCTCTTGACGACGATGAGCTGCTTGACCTTGTCGCCGCCGATCTTCTCGATCTTCGCGCTGCGGTCGAGGAAGCGCACGTCGACACTGCGCTTGGTCATCTTCGCGATCAGCAGATCGAGGACCTGACCGATCTGGAAATCGCTGTCGGCGAAGACCGTGATCTCCTTCTCCTTCAGCTCGACGCGCGCCGACGAGCCCTTGAAGTCGAAGCGGGTTCCGATTTCCTTGGCGGCTTGCTCGACTGCGTTTTTCACCTCGACGAGGTTCGGATCGAGCACGGCATCGAAGCTGGGCATGGGAAAATTCTCCCATGCAAATCGACTCCGGGGTGAGTCTCAAACCCTACAACACCTTCGGCCTGCCGGCCGTTGCGCACACTCTCGTGCGCATCGCCAGCGACGCCGACGTGCGCCGCGTCGTCGACGATCCGAAGCTCGGCCTGGCGGCCAAATTCGTCCTCGGCGGCGGCAGCAACATTATTCTTACGCGCGACATGCCGCAGGTCGTGCTCAAGGTCGAGGTCCGCGGCCTACGGCTCGCCGAAGAGCAGGCCTCGGCCTGGATCGTCGAGGCCGGCGCCGGCGAGAGCTGGCAGGCGCTCGTCGAGTTCACGCTCGACAAAGGCTATCCCGGCCTCGAGAACCTGGCGCTCATTCCGGGCAGCGTCGGCGCCGGTCCGGTCCAGAACATCGGTGCCTACGGCGTCGAGCTGCAGGACCGCTTCGATTCGCTCGATGCCGTCGATCTCGTCACCGGTCGCAGCGTCACCATCGGCCCGCGGGCCTGCGCCTTCGGCTACCGAGACAGCGTCTTCAAGCACATGCTGGCCGGCCGCAGTCTGATCACCCGGGTTCGCTTTCGCCTGCCGAAGCCGTGGCAGCCGGTGCTCGGCTACCTCGAGCTGCAAAAGAAGATGGCCGAGACCGGAAACCACACACCCGACGCGCGCCAGATTTTCGACTGGGTCTGCGCGATCCGGCGCGCCAAGCTGCCCGACCCGGCCGCAATCGGCAATGCCGGCAGCTTCTTCAAGAACCCGATCGTCACGCCCGAGCAGTGCCGAGACATCATCGGCCGCGACCCGGAGATCGTTCACTACCCGATGGCCGACGGCAGCGTCAAGCTGGCGGCGGCATGGATGATCGAAGCTTGCGGCTGGAAGGGCAAGTCGGTCGGCGATGCCGGCGTCTACGAGAAGCAGGCGCTGGTGCTGGTGAACCGCGGCGCCGCCATCGGTTCCGAGGTGATGACGCTGGCGCTGGCGATCCAGGAGAGCGTCTATGGGCGCTTCGGCATCCGCCTGGAGCACGAGCCGGTCGTGGTCTGACGCGGTTCAGTCACCTCCGGGCCTGCGCAGCCGCTTCTCGCCCTCGTGGCGCAATTGCGGCAGCGATCCGCCGTCGCTGCTCTTGAGCAGGCCGACCTTCGCATAGGTCGCCAACTTCTCGCGGGTATCGGCGATGTCGAGGTTTCGCATCGTCAACTGACCGATGCGGTCCTGCGGCGAGAACGAGGACTCGCCCTTTTCCATCGTCAGCCGCTCCGGCTGGTAGGTTAGGTTGGCAGAGACCGTGTTCATGATCGAGTAGTCGTTGCCGCGACGCAGCTCGATGGTGACTTCGCCGGTGATGGCGCGCGCCACCCAGCGCTCGGCGGTCTCGCGCAGCATGATCGCCTGCGGATCGAACCAGCGCCCCTGGTAGAGCAGGCGGCCGAGCTTCCTGCCGTTGTCGCGGTAGAGCTCGATGGTGTCTTCGTTGTGGATGCCGGTCACCAGCCGTTCGTAGGCGATGAAGAGCAGCGCCAGGCCGGGCGCCTCGTAGATGCCGCGGCTCTTGGCCTCGATGATGCGGTTCTCGATCTGGTCGCTCATGCCCAGGCCGTGGCGGCCGCCGATGCGGTTGGCCTCGAGGATCAGCGACACCAGATCGGGATAGTCGGTGCCGTTGAGCGCCACCGGGCGGCCTTCGTCGAAGCGCACCGTCACCGACTCGCGCTTGACCTCGACCTCGTCCTTCCAAAAGGCCACCCCCATGATCGGCGCGACGATGGCGATGCCGCTGGTCAGTTGCTCGAGGTCTTTGGCCTCGTGCGTGGCACCGAGCATGTTGGAGTCGGTGGAATAGGCCTTCTCCGAGCTCATCTTGTAGGCGAAGCCGGCCTGGGCCATGAACGCCGACATCTCGGCGCGGCCGCCGAGCTCGTCGATGAAGGCCTGGTCGAGCCACGGCTTGTAGATGCGCAGGGCGGGGTTCACGAGCAGGCCGTAGCGGTAGAAGCGCTCAATGTCGTTGCCCTTGAAGGTGCTGCCGTCGCCCCAGATGTCGACGCCGTCTTCCTTCATCGCCGCCACCAGCATGGTGCCGGTGACGGCCCGGCCGAGCGGCGTGGTGTTGAAGTAGGTCACGCCGGCGGTCGAGATGTGGAAGGCGCCGCACTGCAGAGCGGCCAGGCCTTCGGCGGCGAGCTGGCTGCGGCAGTCGACGAGGCGGGCCCGGGCGGCGCCGTAGAGCATGGCGCGGCGCGGGATGTCGTCGTAGTCGGGCTCGTCGGGCTGGCCGAGGTCGGCGGTGTAGGCGTACGGAATCGCACCCTTCAGCTTCATCCAGTGCAGCGCGGCGCTGGTGTCGAGGCCGCCGGAGAAGGCGATGCCGACGCGTTCGCCGGCCGGCAGGTTCTGCAGGATGGTGGCCATCGTCAGGCTTCTTCCGGGGCCGTGTCGGCCCGGCCGGGCAGGCGCATTCGCGAGGTCATCCTTGTCATCCTTCAGGTTGGGGACGGAACGGTGCCGCATTCTCGGCGACTGCGTGCCGAACCCCCGGCCGAGGGTGGCCACCGGCGAAGGCCCTGCGGTAAGCTCGCGTTCGCCGATGAATACCGTGCCGCCCACGTCGAGCAAACCTTCCGCAGCTCCCTCGGGCACGGATCACGACGCCCTGCCGCCGGGCACCCGTTTCGGCGAATTCGAGATCCTGCGGGTGCTTGGCGTTGGTGGCTTCGGCATCGTCTACCTGGCCCAGGACCACTCGCTCGAGCGCGAGGTGGCGCTGAAGGAGTACATGCCGGCGTCGCTGGCGGCGCGTGGCCAGGGCCCGCAGATCACGGTGCGATCGAGCTCGTTCGCCGAGACCTACGCCATCGGCCTGCGCTCGTTCGTCAACGAGGCGCGGCTGCTGGCGCGCTTCGACCATCCGTCGCTGGTGAAGGTCTACCGGTTCTGGGAAGACAACGCCACCGCTTACATGGTGATGCCGTTCCTGCAGGGCGTGACGCTGCGCGACACCCGGCGCGGCATGGCCCACCCGCCCGACGAGGCATGGATCAGGAGCGTCATCACGCCGATCCTGTCGGCGCTCGAATTGCTGCATCGCGAAGGCGTGTTCCACCGCGACATCGCCCCTGACAACATCCTGCTGCCGCCCGACGGCCCGCCGGTCCTGCTCGATTTCGGCGCTGCCCGTCGCGTCATCAGCGACCGCACGCAGTCGCTCACGGCCATCCTGAAGCCGAGCTACGCGCCGATCGAGCAGTACGCCGAGATGGTGCAGATGCGCCAGGGTCCGTGGACCGATCTCTACGCGCTCGGCGCCGTCATCCACTACCTGCTGTTCGGGGCGCCGCCGGCGCCCGCCACCGCGCGGGCGGTGCAGGACGAAGCCGACCACATCGAGAACCGCATCGTTCCGGGCGTGTCGCCGCGCTTTCTCGAGACGGTGGCGTGGATGCTCTCGGTCCGGCCGAACCAGCGGCCGCAGAACGGCGAGGAATTGAGGGCGGTGCTCGACGGACGGTCCGACATTCCGCCGCGCGGACGGCCCGGCATCACGATTCCCGGAGCGTTGGCGCCTGCCGCCTCTGCGGCCGCCGCCGCCGCCTTCGAGCCGACGCGGCACGTCGAGCATGGCGCCGACGGATCCCGTCTCAAGACCTCGTACGTGCCGACGCACCTGCCGACGGCGCCTTCGATGCCGCCGGCAAGGCAGGGCGCCGCCGCCTTCAATCCGAAAACGGAGATGCCGACGGCGCGGGTGCCGCCGTCGCAGTTCGACGCGCCCGTCGCGCCGCCGATGCCGCCGGCCGCACGCACGGCGCCGCCACCGCGAACGACGATGCCGCCGCCGGCGACGATGCCGCCGCCGCGGCAAGGCGACCGCGAGCCGGCAGTGCCGACGACGCAAGCCGGGCCCGCCCCGCAATGGCCGGCGTCGCGACCGGCGACGCTGCCACCGCCGCTGCCCGGCCAACCGCGGCCCGCCACCCTGCCGCCGCTTGTCCGGCCGGCAGGTCCCGGGGCATCGGCGACCCGATCGGTGCCGCTCGCTGCCGCCGCTGCTGCGGCGCCGAAGTCGTCGAAGACCGGGATGGCCGTCGTCGCCGGTGGACTCGGCGCCGTCGCTGTCGTTGTCCTCGCGGTCGCCGGCTGGCAGTGGTCGTCGCGACGAGACGCTGCCCCCGCCTCGGCTGCCGCTTCTGCGGCCACCGCGGTTCCGGGCACCGGCGTGGCCGCGCCGCCGCCGCCTCCTGCAGCGGCGGTCGCCACCGTCCCCGCGCCCGCTCCGACGGTACTGACGGCACCTGCGGCGAGCCCGGCGCCGGCGCCCGCTCCGGCCGTCGTCGCCGCCACCGTCGCGACCCCGTCTCCATCTCCGTCGCCATCGCGGCTCGCTGCCTCGGCAGCCGGTACATCGGTTGCGGCCATCGGCACCGACGCATCGCGGCTCGCCGCCGAGAGGGCGCGCGCCGCGTCGGCGGCCAGCAGCGACGCGAGGGCAAGGCCGCCGGGCCGGCCGGTGCCGCGGGTCGATGGCGATCCGGCGACAGCGTCGACCGGCAACGCCCTGCAGCGTCCCGGAGATTCCACAGGCTCGGGCAACCCGGCCTACGGACCGGCCAACAACAGCCCCGCCGCCCTCGCCGAGCGAGCCCGCGCCGCCGCAGCGTCGCGTGACGCTGCGGTCGTGATACAGCGGCCGGTGCCGGTCGCCGAGGCCGGGCCGACCAGCGCCCGCGAGGCCTGCGGCAGGCGCGTCTTCATCTCGCTCGCGATCTGCATGGACGAGAAGTGCGAAGAGACGCGTTTTCGCAGCACGCCGGAGTGCATCAGCATCCTCGCCCGCAAGCAATCGCGCGAGAACCAGTGAGTCGCAGCGCCAGCGGCGGCTGAGTTCAGCCGTCGAGCGCGGACAGGAACTGGCGCAGCTCGGCCGTCTTCGGCTCGGCGAGGATCTGCTGCGGTGGCCCGGTCTGGTGGATGCGCCCCGCGTGCATGAAGACGACCCGGTCCGAGACCTTGCGTGGCGACAGCGAGCGCGGTGGCGCCGGCGATGCGCGCGAAGGTGCGGCGGAGAGTGGTTGATTCATGCGGTGTCGATGGGCGATGTCGGCGTCGCGCGGCGTCGTCAGGCAGGGCAGCGGACCTCGCGGCTACGGGAAGTTGCTCCTGGAAAGGCCGCAGATGCTCGGCTATACCTGCGCCTTCGTCCAGCGGTCCCGGAGAGCACAACGTGTCGTCGCAATCGAATTTCGAGGTGCCCGCCGACCGGCCGCACTTCACTGCCTGGCCGAAGCGGCTGCCCCGGGCCCTGGTGGTGCCGGAGACTTCGCTGTGGTTCAACCTCGAGGTCACGGCCACCCGTTTCCCCGACCGCGCCGCCTACCGCTTCTTCGGCCGGCCGCTCAGTTACCGCGAACTGCGCAGCCAGGCCGAGAAACTCGCCGGCTGGCTCCAACACGCCGGCGTCGAGCCCGGCGATCGCGTCGCCCTCTTCATGCAGAACTGCCCGCAGTTCCCGACCTCCCTCTACGGCGTGCTGCGGGCCAATGCGGTGGTGGTGCCCGTCAATCCGATGAACAAGGCGGAGGAATTCAAGCACTACATCACCGACCCGGAAACGAAGGTCGTGATCTGCAGCGCCGACCTGGCGCCGATCGTCGCCGCGGCCAATGCCGCGCTGCCGGAAAGCCAGCGCGTCCGCCACATCCTCGTTACCCGCTACACCGACGCGATGCCCGAGGGCGCGACGCCGCCCGGCGACGCACCGCCGGCAGCGATGGACGCCTGGCTGCGCAGTGACGTGCCGCTTCCCGAAGGCGCCACCCGCTGGCTCGCCGCGCTCGACCAGGGCCGCACCCCCGGCCCGCACACGCGCCAGCCCGACGACCTCGCCCTCCTGCCCTACACCTCGGGCACGACCGGCCTGCCCAAAGGCTGCATGCACACCCATCGCACCCTGATGGCGAACACCGTCGGCGGGCAGTGGAGCTACGCCGGCGGCCCTGAGCCGGTGGTGCTCGGCGTGGTGCCGATGTTCCACATCACCGGCATGCTCTACAGCGTGCTCGGCTCGGTGTATGCGGGCGGCAGCGTCGTGCTCATGCCGCGCTGGGACCGCGAGCTCTGCGGCCGACTCATCTCGCAGCACCGCATCTCGCACTGGACCTGCATCCCGACGATGGTGATCGACCTCTTCGCCAGCCCCAGCTACAAGAGCTTCGACCTCTCGAGCCTGCGCAGCATCGGCGGCGGCGGCGCCGCCATGCCGCACGCGGTGGCGCAGCGCCTGCTCGACGAATTCGGCCTCACCTTCGCCGAAGGCTACGGCCTCACCGAGACGGCCGCGCCGAGCCACGCCAACCCGCCCGAGCGCGCGAAGCTGCAGTGCCTCGGCATCCCGATCTTTTCGGTCGACTCGCGCGTCGTCGATCCGCTCACGCTCGAAGAGTTGCCGGTCGGCGAGGTCGGCGAGATCATCACCCGCGGACCGATGGTCTTCACCGGCTACTGGAAGCACCCCGAGGCGACCGAAGCCGCCTTCGTCGACTTCGACGGCCGCAGCTTCTTTCGCACCGGCGACCTCGGCCGCATGGACGAGGAAGGCTACTTCTTCATGACCGACCGACTGAAGCGGATGATCAATGCCAGCGGCTACAAGGTCTGGCCGGCAGAAGTCGAGATGCTGCTCTACAGACATCCGGCGGTACAGGAGGCCTGCATCATCGCCGCGCGCGACGCTTACCGCGGCGAGACCGTGAAGGCCATCGTTGTGCTGCGCGAGGCCGCCAAGGGCAGCACCAGCGCCGACGACATCATCGCCTGGGCTCGCGACAACATGGCCGCCTACAAGGTGCCGAAGTTCGTGCAGTTCGTCGACGTGCTGCCGAAGTCGGGCTCGGGCAAGGTCATGTGGCGGCTGTTGCAGGACCAGGAAGCGGCGGGTTGAGCAGCGCGGTCAAGCCGGGCCCCAACGCCCACCGCTGCGGCGGAAGCGTTCGGCGGCAGCAGCCTCGAAACGGCCGCGCTCCGGTTGCCAGACCCAGGGCACGACGTTGACTTCGGTGTCGCCGACTTCGATCACGTTGAACGAATTCGACTCGCCGCGCCCTCGCGTCGACGTCGCCGTGCCGGCCTGCACCACCAGTGCCGAATAGCCGGGCAGCGGGTAGCTTGCCGAAGTCTCGCCCGACTGCGTGGTGTGGAAGTGGCCGGCGAGAAGGAGGTCGACGCCGCAGCGCGCGAACACCTGCATCGCCGCGGAGGCGCGGCCCACGATGTCTTCGGCAGCCGGCGTGTCGGGCAGGTCGAACGGATGGTGAGTGACGACGATCTTCGTCACCGCCTCGGGCAGCGTCGCGAAGCGGGCACCGATCGTCTCCATCTGCTCCTCGTTGATGCGGCCGTTCTTGAAGGTGAGCGAGCGTGCCGTGTTGATGCCGAGCACCGCGATCTCGGCGTCGATGAACGACGGCGACAGGTCGTGGGTGATGAGTCGACGGTACTTGCCGAGCGGGCTCAGAAAGCGCTCCCAGACGCGGTAGAGCGGCACGTCGTGGTTACCGGGCACGACGATGCAGGGCCGAGGCAGGCGATCGAGGAAGGCGCGCGCCTCGCGGAACTCTCCTTCACGGGCACGCTGCGTCAGATCGCCGGAGACGACGACGACATCCGGTGCGATGGCGGCAACGGCGTCGACGAGCGGCTGCAGCAGTGCTGCGTCGGTGCGCCCGAAGTGGAGGTCGGACAGCTGGACGAGGGTGCGCATCAGGCGTCGACGTTCAACTCGATCCGTCGGCCGGTGCCGGCTGCACGACGAGCAGGCTGGCGGCTCGAACCCTGTAGCGCAACGGCGGCGCCATCGACGTGACCTCGCCGTCGGTGGCGACGCGCAGGCGCCGATGCCGGCTCTCGACAATGATCTCCTCGGCCTGGAAGACCTGGAAGTCGCGCGCTTGCCGGAGCCGGCCGAAGAGGGCGCGGATCGCCAGCTGGAACAGGCGGGCGCGGCCGGGGCGCTGGGCGATGTAGAGGCTGAGGCGGCCGTCGCCGAGGCCGTCGCGCTCGCCGATCGCGAAGCCTTCCATGCGGTACTCGTTGTTGCCGATGAAGACGAAGGGCGTGCGATAGACGTGCTCGCTGCCGTCGACCGAGAGCTTGACGGCGAGAAACGGGAAGCGTCGCAGCGCCGCCAGCGTCGCCCAGACGAGCGCCGGCCACTTGCCGCGGCCGAGCCGCTTTTGCTGGCGCTCGCGGTCGCGGACGATGTCGGGATAGAGGCCGAGGCTCGAGTTGTTGACGAAGACGCGGCCGTTGACCTCGCCGACATCGACGCGCGCCGTCGCACCCGTGGCGATGACTGCAACCGCCGCTTCGAGGTCGAGCGGCATCCCGAGGTCCTTGGCGAAGTGGTTGAGGGTGCCGAGCGGCAGGACGCCGAGCGCGATGTCGGTGCCGACCACGACAGCACTAACGGCGCTCACGGTGCCGTCGCCACCGCCGGCGACGATCACGTCGGGCTTCGCTGCGGCCGCAGCATGTACCGCCGCGTCGATCTCGGCGCCGCGGGCGAGGCGGATGTCGGCGTCGGCACCGGCGCTGCGAAAGAGTGCGGTCAGGCGCTCGGCGAGGGCGTTGTCGTTGCCGCCGCCGGAGCCGGCGTTGACGACGGCGACGATGCGTCGACGCGGCGCGGCCGTGGCGCTCATCGCACCGCCGCGTCGCGCGACCAGGCCGCGGTCATCGCGCCCACGCAGAGCGCCAGCCAGCCGATGCCTTCTGCGAACGCGGCGGCGACATCGCTCAAATAGTGAACGCCCAGGACCATGCGCGACAGCGCGACGAGAGCCACAACGAGAAGGGCGATATCGACCGCCAGCACGCGCCAGTGCAGCCGCGGCGTGCGGCCGAACACCCAGAGCACGAACAGACCGTAGAGCACGGTGCTGCCGGCGACGTGACCGCTCGGAAAGCTGTAAGTTGCGAGGGTCAGCACAGGATCGTCGAACACCGGCCGGGGGCGCTGGAAGGCGTTCTTGATCAGCACGTTGAGGGCGAGGACGCCGCCGACGCAGACGACCAGCGTCGCCACCCGGCGCCATTGCTGGCGAGCGGCCTGGTAGAGCGCGATGGCGGTGGCGTAACAGGCCACGGCGAAGGTCGAATTGAGGTCGGAAACGATCCGCATGAATGCCGTGAGCGCCGGCGTGGCGTGGCGATGCAACCAGCGGGCAGTGTCGACATCGAGCGCGGTCAGCGAGCCTTCGACGACCACGTTCGCAGCAATGGTGCCGAAGACCAGGATTGCAGCCACGAGTACGAGAAGAGGAAGTTTTTTCAATGTCTGTGCCGCAGTTCGGGTCGAAGCATGATATTTCCCGCCGGCGTCATGCGGGTTATCGAGCGGCGACGTTCCGCCGGTCAGCAACGAAGATTCGCGCCCGGCAATCCGCGTTCCGCGCCGGCAACAATCGGGAGACAACAATGATTCGAAAGACCGCCCTGAACCGTCGCCTGCGCCGCGCCGCAGTGATGTCCGCGATCGTTGGCGGCGCTTGCTGTGCCACCGCGGCGCAGGCGCAGGAGACCTTCAAGCTCGGCGTCGTCAGCTTTCTTTCGGGGCAGGCTGCCGAGAGCTTCGGCATCCCGGCCGTGAATGGCGCGAAGGCGCTGGTGGAGGCCTTCAACAAGGGCAGTGCGCCGGCTCCGTACAACAAGCCCGGCTTCGGCGGCATGAAGATCGAGGCGGTCTATATCGACGAGAACGGTGGCGCCACCAAGCAGGTGCAGGAACTGCGCAACCTCTACGACCGCGAGAAGGTCGACGCGGTAGTCGGCTATGTCGGCTCGGGCGACTGCCTGGCCGTGGCGCCGGCGGCCGAGGAGATGAAGAAGTTCCTGATCCTCTACGACTGCGGCACGCCGCGCATCTTCGAGGACAACAAGCTGCAATACGTGTTCCGCACCGCCTCGCACGCGGCCATGGACAACGTCGCCCTGGTGCGCTACCTGAAGGCGCGCAACATCAAGGCCGAGACCTTCAACATGATCAACCAGGACTACGCCTGGGGTCAGGACTCGAAGAAGGACTTCACCTGGTCGATGGAAAAGCTCTATCCGGCGGCCAAGCCCGGCGAGGACCAGTTGCCCAAGTTCGGCGCCGGCCAGTACGGCACCGAGATCTCCGCGCTGATGGCCAAGCCGGCCGACGTGACGCACTCGAGCCTGTGGGGCGGCGACCTGCAGGCTTTCATCCTGCAGGCCGGCCCGCGCGGCCTGTTCAAGCGGACCCAGGTCGTGCTGTCGGCCGCCGACCACGTCCTGCCGGGCCTGGGCGACAAGATGCCCGACGGCACCATCCTCGGCGCCCGCGGCGCCTACGGCCTGATGTCGCCGAAGTCGGCCCTCAACGACTGGTGGTGGGATCTCTACTCGAAGGCCTACAACGTCTACCCGGTCCAGGCCCCGTACCGGATGGCGCAGTCGCTGATGGGTTTGAAGCTCGCCGTCGAAAAAGCCATGGCCGCCAACGGCGGCAAGAAGCCCAACGACGAGCAACTGGCGGCCGCGTTGAAGGGCCTGGAGTGGGACTCGCCCGCCGGCCGCATCCGCATGGCGCTCGGCGACGGCCACCAGGCGATCCAGGACACGGCAATCGGCAAGACCCGCTACGACACGGCCAGGAAGATGGTCGTGCTCGACGACATTCAGCGCTTCCCGGCCGAATGCGTCAATCCGCCGGCGAACATGAAGTCGGAAGAGTGGATCAGGGCGGGCTTTCCGGGCGCCAAGGGTTGCCCCTGATTCGACAGCGCGAGCAGGTGACATGAGACTTCCCCTCTCCGGGGAGAAGGGAGGGTTGGCATGCAGGCTGCGCTCACCATCCTGATCGATGGCGTGACCTACGCGTCGTGGTTGTTCATCGTTGCCCTCGGGCTCACGCTGGTGTTCGGGGTGCTGAAGATCCTCAACATCGCACATGGCAGCTTCTACGCCCTCGGCGCCTATGCGGCCGCGAGCTTCGTCGGCTGGGGCGCCGCGATGCACTGGGCACCAGCGTTCTCGCTGGTCGCCATGCTGCTGGCCGCGGTGGTCGTGGCCGCCGTGGTCGCGCCGCTCACCGAGCGCGGCCTGCTGCGCTTCTTCTACGGCCGCGACGAAGTCCTGCTGGTCCTCGTGACCTACGCCATGTTCCTGATCCTCGAAGACGTCACCAAGCTGGTCTGGGGCGCCAATCCGTACTACGTCTCCGAGCCCTATGCGCTCTTCGGCAATGTCCACGCCGGCGTCCAGACCTGGGTCGGCTACGACTTCGCCCTGGTCGCGCTCGCCGTTGTCGTGGGTCTCGCCGTGTGGTGGGGTCTCAACCGCACGCGCCAGGGCAAGATCGTGCTGGCGGTGATCCACAGCGCCGAGGTCGCGGCCAGCATGGGCGTGAACGTGTCGCGCGTCTACATGGCGGCGTTCTCGGTCGGCATCTTCCTGGCCGCCCTCGGCGGCGCCTTCACCGCGCCGATGATCTCGGTACAACCGGGCGTGTCGGTGGGCGTGATCGTGGTGTCGTTCGCGGTCGTCATCAT
This sequence comes from Rhizobacter sp., assembly GCA_043758495.1. Taxonomy (GTDB): domain Bacteria; phylum Pseudomonadota; class Gammaproteobacteria; order Burkholderiales; family Burkholderiaceae_C; genus Schlegelella_A. The sequence goes on along the minus strand of JAYVNL010000117.1, from coordinate 1,987 downwards.
CGGCGGCCTCGGCAGCATCCAGGGTGCCGCGGTGGGGGCGCTGATCGTCGGCCTGGCGCGCTCGCTGGCCGTGCACACTGCGCCGGTGGCCGAGCTGTTCTCGATCTATATCGTGATGGCGGTAGTGCTGATGTTCCGGCCCGAAGGCCTGTTCCAGCGCACGCAGGCACGCAAGATCTGACGAAATGTCGGCGGTCCTGAGCCCGACGCCCGCGACGCGGAACGCCGCCGCGCCGGCAGCGCGCGGCAGCACGTTGTGGCTGGCGGCGCTCGCCTTCGCCGCGCTCGCCGTGGCCGGCTTCTTCAGCCCCAAGTGGCTGGTCTTCCTCGTCACGATGGCCGCCGCCAACGGCCTGGTCTCGCTCGGCATCGTCGGCCTGATGCGCGGCGGCGTCGTGCCGTTCGGGCAGGGCATGGTGTTCGCTGTCGGCGGCTACACCGCGGCGCTGCTCTTCAACAAGCTCGGCTTCACCGACGCGCTCGGCCTGCCGCTCGTCGGCGGCCTGGTGGCAGCGCTGGTCGCAGCGCCGTTCGCGCCGCTGCTGTCGCGCTACCGCGGCATCTTCTTCGCGATGCTGACGCTGGCCTTGTCGATGGTGACCTACGGCCTGCTCATGAAGCTGGAGTCGCTCGGCGGCTCCGACGGCTTCAACCTCGGCCGGCCGACGCTGTTCGGCTCGAAGCTGCCCGATTCGCGTGCCGGCTACATCCTCTTCCTCGTCACGATCGGCATGGCCACCACGGTCGGTCTGCTCGCCCGCGTCTACTTCGACAGCACGCGCGGCCTCGTCACCCTCGCCGTGCGCGACAACGAGCTGCGCGTCGAGTACCTCGGCGGCTCGGTGCGCCAGGCAATGGCGATCAACTTCGTGCTGGCCGCGTTCTGCGGCGGTCTCGGCGGCGCGCTGGTGGTGATGTCGCTCGGGCACGTCGAGCCCAACTTCAGCTTCTGGACCACCTCGGGGGAGTTCGTCTTCGTCGCCATCCTGGCCGGCTGGCAGAGCGTGGCCGCGGTGTTCGTGGCGAGCACCGTGCTCGAAGTCGTGCGCTCGTTCTCGAGCTCCTATTTCCCGAACACCTGGCAACTGGCACTCGGCCTGTTCCTGCTGTTCGTGATCCGCTTCCTGCCCCGGGGCATCGGCTCGCTGTGGACGAAAGAGGGTGGCAAGTGACTGCGATGCTGCAGGCGCACGGCGTCGGCAAGCGCTTCGGCGCGGTGGTGGCCGCAGCAGACATCGACATCAGCGTCGCCGCCGGCGAACGCGTCAGCCTGATCGGCAGCAACGGCGCCGGCAAGACCACCTTCGTCAACATGATCACAGGCTACCTCAAGCCCGATGAAGGCCGCATCACCTTCGACGGCCGCGACATCACGCCGCTCGACCCCCGTGCGATCACGCGGCTGGGCGTGGCGCGATCGTTCCAGATCCCGCAGCTCTATGGCGACCTGACCGTGCTCGACAACATGCTCGTCGCCAACGCCTGCCACGACCAGGCCTTGAGCTTCTGGCAGCCGGCGCGGCGTGCGTCGGCGATCGAACGTGCCGATGCATTGCTCGAACGTTTCCGCCTCACTGAGCACCGCGAGCGCCGCGTGGCCGAGCTGCCCGGCGGCATCCGCAAGCTGCTCGACATCGCGATGGCGATGACCGGCGAACCCAAGCTGCTGCTGCTCGATGAGCCGACCAGCGGCGTCTCGGCCGAAGAGAAGTTCCCGATGATGGAGATCATCATGACGGCGCTGGGCGCGCTGCCGATGACGGTGCTGTTCGTCGAGCACGACATGGACATCGTCGAGCGTTACGCCGACCGCGTGGTGGCGTTCTATGCCGGGCGCATCATTGCGGACGCGGTGCCGGAAGAGGCGCTGGTCGATGCCGAGGTGCGGCGCTACGTGACGGGCACGTTGCGCTGAAGATGCGAGATTCGTCAATCTTCCAAGCTCGTTCTCTATGTATCGACAGAACTTCACTAGTCGTCAGAAGGC
>JAYVNL010000116.1:0-15544 GCA_043758495.1 Rhizobacter sp. | reverse complement strand
GTGAAATCCTCGATCTGCGACTTGACCTGGTCGATTTCCTCCTTGATCTGCGCCAGGCCCTGCACGCCGGCCTTCTCGGCCTTCCAGACTTCTTCCAGGTCGTTGTACTCGCGCTGCAGCTTCAGCAGCTCGTCCTCGATCAGGCCCAGGCGCCGCTGCGACGCTTCGTCCTTTTCCTTCTTCACCGCCTCGCGCTCGATCTTCAGCTGGATCAGCCGGCGATCCAGCTTGTCCATCACCTCGGGCTTGGAGTCGATCTCGATCTTGACTTTCGCCGCCGCTTCGTCGATCAGGTCGATCGCCTTGTCGGGCAGGAAGCGGTCGGTGATGTAGCGGTGGCTCAGCTCGGCCGCGGCGACGATCGCCGGGTCGGTGATCGAGACCTGGTGATGGACCTCGTACTTCTCCTGCAGCCCGCGCAGGATGGCAATGGTCGCCTCCACGCTCGGCTCGCCGACCAGGATCCTCTGGAAGCGGCGTTCGAGGGCTGCGTCCTTCTCGATGTACTTGCGGTACTCGTCGAGCGTGGTCGCGCCGATGCAGTGCAATTCGCCGCGCGCCAGGGCGGGCTTGAGCATGTTGCCGGCGTCGATCGCTCCCTCGGCCTTGCCGGCGCCGACCATCGTGTGCAGCTCGTCGATGAAGACGATGGTCTGGCCTTCGTCCTGCGCCACTTCCTTCAGCACGCTCTTCAAGCGCTCCTCAAACTCGCCGCGAAACTTCGCACCCGCCAGAAGCAACGCCATGTCGAGGACGAGAACGCGCTTGTCCTTGAGCGAATCGGGCACCTCGCCAGCGACGATGCGCTGCGCCAGACCTTCGACGATCGCCGTCTTGCCAACGCCCGGTTCGCCGATCAGCACCGGGTTGTTCTTGGTGCGCCGCTGCAGCACCTGGATGGCGCGGCGGATCTCGTCGTCGCGGCCGATCACCGGGTCGAGCTTGCCGGCACGGGCGCGCTCGGTCAGGTCCGTCGTGTATTTCTTCAGCGCCTCGCGCTGGCCCTCGGCAGTGGCGCTGTCGACCTTCTGGCCGCCACGCACGGACTCGATCGCGGCTTCGAGCGCCCTTCTCGTCAGGCCGTATTCGCGGGCGAGCGGGCCGATGCCCGACTTGGTGTCGGCGACCGCGAGCAGGAACATCTCGCTGGCAACGAACTGGTCGCCACGCTTGCTCGCTTCCTTCTCGGTGGCCTGCAGCAACGCGCCCAGGTCGCGGCCCGGCTGGACCAACTCGCCGCCCTGCACTTGCGGCAGCTTGACGATGGCCTGCTCGAGCGCCGATGCGAGCTTGGGAACGTTGACTCCCGCCTGCGCCAGCAGCGCCTTGGGGCCATCGTCTTGCGCGAGCATCGCGGCCAGCAAATGAGCGGGCTCGATGTACGGATTGTCTCGAGTCACCGCGAGGCTCTGGGCGTCGGCCAGCGCTTCCTGGAAGGTCGTGGTCAGTTTGTCGATTCGCATCTCGTGCTTTCTTCGAACCAAACCTAGATGAGGCGAACGGCGCGCCTTTTCAAGTCGGCGCGGTCAGCGCAGCCAGACCGCCTGGGCGAGCCGGAAGCCGAGCGCCGCGGCTGCCAGCGCGCCGAGCACGTGGGCCGTGGTGTGGCCGGCGGCGAGCAGCCATTCGCCACGCTGCAGCAGGATCAGCGATTCGACCGAGTAGGCCGAAAAAGTCGTGAAGCCACCGAGAAAGCCGGTCACGACGAGCAGCCGAAGCGTCTCGTTCGGCGAACGCTCGAAACAAAACAGCGCGAACCCGATCGCCAGGCCACCGACGCAATTGACGACCAGGGTGCCGAGCGGGAACGCCGCCCAGCGCTGACTGAGCCAGACACCGACGAGCCAGCGCGCAAGGCAACCGGCGACGCCGCCAGCCGCCACCACGATGACGTTCAGCCCGCTCAGCGTCGCATTCACGACGAGCGCGGCGGCGCGGCCCCGGCCGCATTGCCGGCGGCGATACCCCAGCGCATCAGCGCCGCATCGTCGGCGACGCGCGCGTCGACCCAGCGCGGGCCAGCGGGGCCGGTCTCCTTCTTCCAGAACGGCGCCTGCGTCTTCAGGTAGTCCATCAGGAATTCGCAGCCTTGGAAGGCGGCGCCGCGATGCGCGGCGGTGACGGCGACGAGCACGATCTGCGCTTCGGGCGCCAGCACGCCGATGCGGTGAACGACGCGGGCGGCGCGGAGGCCGAAGCGGGCGACGGCCGCGTCGATCATCGCTTCGATCGAAGCCTCGGTCATGCCCGGGTAGTGCTCGAGCTCGAGCGTGTCGACCGTCGCGCCGCCGTTTCGGTCACGGACGGTACCGACGAAGACGACGACAGCGCCCACGCCGCCATCGCCGCGGCGCAGTGCCGCGACCTCGGCCGCGATGTCGAAGTCGTCGTCGCGGATCGAGACCCGCGCGGCGAGCGTCGGCGATTCAGCCACCGGTCACCGGCGGGAAGAAGCCGACCTCGTCACCGTCGACGAGCGCCGTGCCTTCACCACAGAGCAGGCGGTTGCGGGCGCTGCGCAGCACGCGTGTGCGGGCCAGCGCATCAGCGTGGCGACCGCCGCGACCGACGAGCTCGTCGCGCAACGATGCGATGCTGCCGCCGGCGGCCACGTCGACCGTCTCGCCGGCGCCGAGCGCTTCGCGGACCGACGCGAAGTAGCGCACCTCGACCTTCATGCCAGCAGCTCCGCGAGCGACAGGTAACGCACGGTGTCGCCCGGCGCGATCGCGCCGTCGGCGGGGTTGTCGACGAGGCCGTCGGCCCAGACCGTCGAGGTCAGCACGCCCGAGCCCTGGTGGCCGAAGAGGTCGAGACCGCCTTCGCCGTTGCGACGCACGCGCAGGAACTCGCGCCGCTTGTCGGGGCGCGGCCAGGCGAAGTCGGCGCGCATCGCGATCGGTCGCGGCGCCAGCGCGTTGGCGCCTTGCAGCCTGAGCAACAGAGGCCGGACCGCGAGCAGGAAGGTGATGTAGGCCGACACCGGGTTGCCGGGCAGGCCGACGAACCAGGCCGACGAGCCGTCGCTGCGAAAGACCTCGCCGAACGCCAGCGGCTTGCCGGGTTTGATGGCGATCTTCCAGAGCTCGAGCCGGCCTTCGCGTTCGACGGCGGGCTTCAGGTGGTCTTCCTCGCCCACCGAAACACCGCCGCAGGTGACGATGAGGTCGTTGCCCTCGGCGGCGCGCTTCAGCGCATCCCGGGTCGCGTCGAGCCGGTCGGGAACGATGCCGAGGTCGTCGCAGCGGCCGCCGAAGCTCTCGATCAGCGCCCGCAGCGTGAATCGATTGGAGTTGTAGATGGCACCGGGCTTGAGCGCGTCGCCCGGCATGGCAAGCTCGTCGCCCGTGGAGAACAGCGCTACGCGCGGGCGGCAGCCGACCTGCAGCATCGCCGCGCCGACAGCAGCGGCCATGCCGAGGGCCTGCGGAGTCAGCCGCTGGCCGGCGGCGAGCACGACGGCGCCTTGCTTCACGTCTTCGCCGCGGCGGCGGATCGACTGGCCGGGCCGCGGCGCGTCGTCGATGCGAACACCGCCGTCGCTGGCCGTGCAGCGCTCCTGCATCACGACGGCGTCGGCGCCGAGCGGCACCTGCGCGCCGGTGAAGATGCGTGCCGCCGTACCCGGCTCGAGCGCCGCGCCGACCTGGCCGGCGGCGATGCGCTGGCTGACTGGCAAGACGGCGCCGGCCACAGCGACGTCGACGGCGCGAACGGCATAGCCGTCCATCTCGCTGTTGTCCTCGGGCGGCACATCGATCCCCGAGGCGACATCGACGGCGAGGACACGGCCTCTCGCCTCGAATGTCGACACCGCCTCGGCGCAGCTCGCGTCGGGCATCGGCACGCGCGACAGCAGCCGCGCGACGGCGTCGTCTAGAGACAGCAGCGGCGCGGCGTTCATGCCGCCGCACCGGCGATGCAGGCCTTCAGGCGCTCGACATCGGCCGGCATGGTGAGGAAGCGCCGTGGCATCCCCTCGATGCCTTCGAAGCCGGCTGGCCGCGGCGCGTCGATGCCGATCGCGGCGCGCACGGTCTCGTTGAACTTCGCCGGCAGCGCCGTCTCGAGCACGACCATCGGCTCGCCTGCGCTCGCATGGGCGCGACCGACCGTGAGCGCGTCGGCAGTGTGCGGATCGATGACTTCGCCGAAGCTTTGGTACACGGCGCGGATCGTCGCCAGCCGATCGGCGGCGGTGCTGCGGCCGCTCACGAAGCCGAAGCCGGCGACGCGGTCGCGGTCGGCGGCGTCGAGCGCGAACACGTGTCGGCTCTCGACCTCGGCGAACAGCCGCTGCGTGCGGCCGGCGTCACGGCCGAGGGCGTCGAACACGAAGCGCTCGAAGTTTGACGCCTTCGAGATGTCCATCGACGGGCTCGTCGTCTCGTGCGTCTCGCCAGCACCGCGAACGCAGTAGCGACCGGTGCGGAAAAACTCGTCGAGGACATCGTTCTCGTTGGTCGCGAGCACGAGGCGGCGGATCGGCAGGCCCATCATGCGGGCGACATGGCCGGCGCAGATGTTGCCGAAGTTGCCGGTCGGCACCGCGAAACTCACCGTCTCGGCGTTGCTCTTCGTGGCCTGGAAATAGCCTGCGAAGTAGTACACGACCTGCGCCAGCAAGCGCGCCCAGTTGATCGAGTTGACGGTGCCGATGGCATGCCGGCGCTTGAAGTCGAGGTCGGCGGAGACGGCCTTCACCATGTCCTGGCAGTCGTCGAAAAGGCCTTCGATGGCGACGTTGTGGATGTTGGCATCCTGCAGGCTGAACATCTGTGCCTGCTGGAACGGGCTCATGCGGCCGAGCGGCGACAGCATCCAGACCTCGATGCCGCGCTTGCCTTTCAGCGCATGCTCGGCCGCGCTGCCGGTGTCGCCAGAAGTTGCACCGAGCACGGTCAGCGTGCGGCCGCGCCGCGCCAGTTCGTACTCGAAGGCGTGGCCGAGGAACTGCATCGCCATGTCCTTGAACGCCAATGTCGGCCCGTTGGACAGGCCGAGCACGAAGACGCCCGGCTCCAGCGGCCGCAGCGGCGCGATGCGGGCGTCGCCGAAGACTGCCTTCGTGTAGGTGCGATCGATCAACGCGCTCAGGTCGTCGGCCGGGATGTCGTCGATGTAGAGCGACATCACTTCGAAGGCCAGTTCGGGATAGGACAGGCCGCGCCAGCGCGCCAGCGTCGCCGCGTCGATGTGCGGATAGCGCTCCGGCACGTAGAGGCCGCCGTCGGGCGCGAGACCTTCGAGCAGAATCTCGCCGAAGCTGCGACCCGTCGCCTCGCCACGAGTGCTGACGTATTTCATGTGGGCACCCCAAGCGCTGCGCGCCGCCCCGCCAAGCGGGGTGAGCCCTCCTTCGGGTCGCCGTGCGGAGGGCTCACGCCAGGTCTTCCTTCCTGATGCGGATGATCTTCGCCAGCACCGTCGGCAGCGCCTGCATGAGCGCGATCGCCTTGGTCATGCGGCCTTCGACGGTCTCGTGGGTGAGGATGATCACATCGGTGTGCGCCGCGCCCTCGGCGGCGCCGGATTCATTCGGCCGCTGCAGCAGCGCGTCGATCGAGATCGCATGCTCGGCGAGGATGCCGGTGATCCGCGCCAGCACGCCAGCTTCGTCGGCGACCTGCAGGCGCAAATAGAACGAGGTGACGACGGCGTCGATCGGAAGCACCGCCAGGTCCTGCATCGCGGCCGGCTGAAACGCGAGGTGCGGCACGCGGTGGTCGGGGTCGGCGGTCGCGAGGCGGGCGATGTCGACGAGGTCGGCGATCACCGCAGATGCCGTCGGCTCGGCGCCTGCGCCCTTGCCGTAGTAGAGCGTCGTGCCGACGGCGTCGCCCTGCACCATCACCGCATTCATCGCACCCTCGACGTTGGCGATCAGGCGCTTCGCCGGCACCAACGTCGGATGCACGCGCAGCTCGATCCCCGCCGGCGTACCGGCACCGGCCGCGCGCATTTTCGTGATCGCCAGCAGCTTGATCCGGTAGCCGAGTTGCTCTGCATAGGCGATGTCGGCTGCCTGCAGGTCGACGATGCCTTCGACGTGCGCCTTCGCGAACTGCACCGGTACGCCAAACGCGATCGCCGACACGATGGTCGCCTTGTGCGCGGCGTCGACGCCGGTGATGTCGAAGGTCGGGTCGGCTTCGGCATAGCCGAGGCGCTGGGCATCGGCGAGCGCGGTCGCGAAGTCGATGCGCTTGTCGCGCATCTCCGACAGGATGAAGTTGGTGGTGCCATTGATGATGCCGGCGATCCACTGGATCCTGTTGGCGGTGAGGCCTTCGCGCAGCGCCTTGATGATCGGGATGCCGCCGGCCACCGCCGCCTCGAAGGCGACGACGACGCCGCGCTCGCGGGCCGCCGCGAAGATCTCGGTGCCGTGCACCGCGAGCAGCGCCTTGTTCGCCGTGACCACGTGCTTGCCCGCAGCAATCGCCGCCAGGACCAGCGTGCGCGCGATGCCGGTGCCGCCGATCAGCTCGATGACGATCTCGATGTCCGGATTCGCGATCACGGCGGCAGCGTCGGCGACGACTTCGGCGGCGGCGCCGGCGACCCGGCGCGCCCGCTCGAGGTCGACATCGGCGACGTGGCTGATGCGGATCTCGCGCCCGGCCCGGCGCCGGATCTCTTCCTGGTTTCGCTGCAGCACCGCAAACGTGCCACCGCCGACGACGCCGGCGCCGAGCAACCCGACCTGGACGGCCTTCATCGCGCGTGCCGAGTCCGGTAGTGTTCGAGGAATGTGGCGATGCGGCCGATCGCAACGGCGAGGTCGTCGGAATTCGGCAGGAAGACGACGCGAATGTGGTCGGGCGCCGGCCAGTTGAAGCCGGTGCCCTGCACGACCAGCACCTTCTGCTCGGCAAGCAGTTCGTAGGCGAACTGCTGGTCGTCTTCGATCGGATAGAGCGCCGGGTCCAGCCGCGGGAACATGTAGAGCGCCGCCTTCGGCTTGACGCAGGTCACGCCGGGGATGTCGGTCAGCAGCTTGTGAGCGAGGTCGCGCTGGCGGCACAGGCGCCCGCCCGGCGCGACCAGATCGTCGATGCTCTGGGTGCCGCCGAGCGCCGTCTGGATCGCAAGCTGGCCGGGCGTGTTCGAGCACAAGCGCATCGAGGCCAGCATGCCGAGGCCCTCGATGTAGTCGCGGGCGTGGCGCTTTTCGCCCGACACCACCATCCAGCCGGCGCGGTAGCCGCACGAGCGGTAGTTCTTCGACAGGCCGTTGAACGTGAGGAAGAGCACGTCGTCGGCGAGCGCGGCGATCGAGGTGTGGGTGTGGCCGTCGTAGAGCGTCTTGTCGTAGATTTCGTCGGCGAAGACGATCAGACCGTGCACCCGCGCGAGCTCGACGATCTTCACCAGCACGTCGTCGGGATAGAGCGCGCCGGTCGGGTTGTTCGGGTTGATGACGACGATGGCGCGGGTTCGCGGCGTGATCTTCGCGGCCATGTCGGCGAGGTCGGGCATCCAGTCGCTGGCCTCGTCGCACAGGTAGTGCACCGGCGTACCGCCGGAAAGCGCGACGGACGCCGTCCAGAGTGGGTAGTCGGGGGCCGGGATGAGGACCTCGTCGCCGTCATTGAGGAGTGCATTCATGCTCATCGTGATGAGCTCGGATGCACCGTTGCCGAGGAAGACATCGTCGACTGCCACGCCCTTGACGTGCTTTTGCTGGGTGTAGTGGACGATCGCCTTGCGCGGCGCGAACAGGCCCTTCGAGTCGGTGTAGCCGGCCGTGTGCGGCAGGTTGCGGATCATGTCCTGCACGATCTCGTCGGGCGGCTCGAGCCCGAACGCGGCGATGTTGCCGATGTTGAGCTTGATGATGTGCTGGCCCTCTTCCTCCATCTGCCGCGCTTTCTCGAGCACGGGGCCGCGGATGTCGTAGCAGACGTTGGCGAGCTTGGCTGACTTGAGAAGGGGTTGCACGCGCTGGCTTTCGAAGATCGGCCTAAGATTTGACCATGAAGATGCGCGCAGACCGGATGCAGGCACAGAACGCGATTGCCCGTCACGGGCCCGACGGCGTCGTCGTCGGCGGTGGCCAGTACACCGAGAGCGTCATCGTGCCGTGGCAGGGCAGCGTGATGCCTTGGCAGGCGGCGACGCTCGACGAGTTGACGGCCGAGCACTTCGCGCGGGTCGCAGCATTGGCGCCCGAGCTCGTGATCTTCGGCAGTGGGCCGCGCATCCGCTTCCCGTCGCCCGCCCTTCTGCGCCCGCTGATCGACGCCCGCATCGGCGTCGAGACAATGGACACGGCGGCCGCCTGTCGCACCTACAACGTCCTTGTCGCCGAAGGTCGATCGGTGGTCGCGGCGCTCCTGTTCGGCAGCGCTGCCACGAGCCGCAGCTGACCGGCCGGCGGGTCGAACGGCAGGGCGCTAGCCCTATAATTCGGAGTTACGCCCCGCCACGGGGCTGTCCTTCACGAGCTACATGACGCCTGCCCTCAACAAACCCGTTCCGGACTTTGAAGCGCTCGCTACCGGAGGGGTGAAGTTCACACCGCAGGCCTACGCCGGCAAGATCGTCGTCCTCTATTTCTATCCGAAGGACAACACGCCCGGCTGCACCACCGAAGCGATGCAGTTCCGCGATCACTACAAGGAATTCGTCAAGGCCGGTGCCGTGCTGTTCGGCGTCTCGCGCGACAACATGGCCTCGCACGACCGTTTCAAGGCCAACCTCGAGCTGCCCTTCGAGCTGATCGCCGACACCGAGGAAAAGCTCTGCCACATGTTCGGCGTCGTCAAGAACAAGATCATGTACGGCAAGAAGGTGAAGGGCATCGAGCGCAGCACCTTCCTGATCGACGGCACCGGCATGCTGCGTGGCGAGTGGCGTGGCCTGACCGTGGCTGGCCACGTCGAGGAAGTGCTGAAGGCCGTCAAGGCCGTCAAGAAGACGGGCTGAACGCCGCCCGCCGCGGGCGCACCGCGGCCCCAGCTCCGGCCCCATTTCCCGAAGGTCCCATGCCCCTGCCCAAGCCCCCGGCCAAACGCGCCGACTTCCTGAGCCGCGCCGACTTCGAATCCGAGGGCAGCCCGCCGCCCGGCAAGCGCGGCCGCCATGCCGAGCCGGCTGCTGAGCCGGTGGCGCCGGCGGTGCTGGCGCTGTCGAACGAAAACAAGCTGCCGGCGGCGTCGCCGGCCGTGCTCGTCAAGCCTGCACCCGCTGTCGTCGCTGCGCCGGCGCCGGCGCCGCCCTCGTTCCGCGACGAGCGCCCGCAGCGCGCCCGCAAGCCCCGCGGCTCCGGCCCGGCCACCCTGTTCGTGCTCGACACCAACGTCCTGATGCACGACCCGACGTCGCTGTTCCGCTTCGAAGAGCACGACATCTATCTGCCGATGATCACGCTCGAGGAGCTCGACGGCCACAAGCGCGGCATGACCGAGGTCGCGCGCAACGCCCGCCAGGTCAGTCGCGACCTCGATGCGCTTGCCGCCGACATGCCCACGCGCGACGCCAGCGGCCGCAGCGAAGGCCTGCCGCTCGCCCGCACCGGCCACCGCGAGGCCGGCGGCAAGCTGTTCTTCCAGACCGACCTCATCCACGTCTCGTTGCCGGAAGGCTTGCCGCAGGGCAAGGCCGACAACCAGATCCTCGGCGTCGTCAAGGCGCTGCGCGAGCAGCAGCCCGGTCGCGACGTGGTGCTGGTGTCGAAAGACATCAACATGCGCATCAAGGCGCGCGCCCTCGGCCTGCCCGCCGAGGACTACTTCAACGACAAGACGCTCGACGACGGCGACCTTCTCTACACCGGCACCCTGCCCTTGCCCGCCGACTTCTGGGACAAGCAGGCGAAGACGGTCGAGAGCTGGCAGCAGGGCGGCCTCACCTACTACCGCGTCGGTGGACCCGTGGTCGGCCAGTTCCTCATCAATCAGTTCGTCTTCCTCGAGACGCCAGGCGCGCCGACCTTCTACGCCAAGGTGATCGAGATCACCGGCAAGACCGCCGTGCTGCGCACGCTGAAGGACTACAGCCACCAGAAAAATTCGGTCTGGGGCGTGACAGCGCGAAATCGAGACCAGAACTTTGCCTTCAACCTGCTCATGGACCCGGACTGCGACTTCATCACGCTGACCGGCACTGCCGGCTCGGGCAAGACGCTGATGTCGCTCGCTTCGGGCCTCAGCCAGGTGATGGACGACCGCCGCTATACCGAGATCATCGTCACCCGCGTGACGGTGCCTGTCGGCGAGGACATCGGCTTCCTGCCCGGCACCGAGGAAGAAAAGATGGGCCCGTGGATGGGCGCCCTCGACGACAACCTCGAAGTGCTTGCCAAGACCGACAGCGGCGCCGGCGAATGGGGCCGAGCGGCCACCAACGACCTGGTGCGCTCGAAGATCAAGATCAAGAGCCTGAACTTCATGCGCGGCCGCACCTTCCTCAACAAGTTCGTGATCATCGACGAAGCGCAGAACCTGACGCCCAAGCAGATGAAGACGCTGATCACGCGCGCCGGCCCTGGTACCAAGATCGTCTGCCTCGGCAACCTGGCACAGATCGACACGCCTTATCTCACCGAGGGCTCGTCGGGCCTGACCTACGCAGTCGACCGCTTCAAGGGCTGGGCCCACTCCGGCCACGTGACCCTGGCGCGCGGCGAGCGCTCGCGGCTGGCCGACTTCGCGAGCGAGGTGCTCTGAGGCGCCTTCGCCCTCTCATCGCGCCAGGTCTTCGAAGAACGCCTTCGAATCCGTCTCGCGGCCGAGGAAGTTCCTGAGCAGTTCCGCGGGCGGTGCCTGCCGGCCCTGAGAGAGCACTGTGCGGCGGTAACGGGAACCAACCAGCGGGTCGAGACGATCGGCAGCGAAGGCGGTACGCAGGTCGAGGGCGAGCACGTCGCTCCACAGATAGCCGTAGTAGCCGGCCGCGTAGCCGCTGGCGATGTGGCCGAAGCCGGCCGGGAACAGCGTGCCGGGAACGTGGCCAAGCGGCGTCGCGCCTTCCATCTTTGCCCACAGCGCCATCGGCTCGAGCACCTCGGCGCCATGCAGCGCCAGGTCGTACGACGCGAAGAGGTGCTGGCGCGCAAAGGCCATGCCCTTGCCGTAGTCGCGGGCGACGCGGGCCTTGTCGATCATCTCGTCGGGCACTGGCTTGCAGGTCGGGCAGACCTCGATGAACAGCTTCAGCACCTTCTTGTCGTAGATCCAGTCCTCGAGCATCTGCGACGGCGCTTCGACGAAATCGCGCTGCACGCTGGTCCCGGCCTGGCCGGCATAGCGCGTCAGCGACAGGTTGTTGTGCAGGGCGTGCCCGGCCTCGTGCAGCAGCGTCACGAGCTCCGACAGGGTCAGTCCCTTGCGGTCGAAGTTGACGACCAGCGCCGCCTGCGGCACCCGGCCGCTGCGGGCGGCGCCGTTTCGAAACGAGAACACCGCGGCATGCCCGTACTTGCCGTCGCGCGGGTAGAGATCGACGTACAGCGTGGCGAGCGGCTGGCCCGAATCGGCGTCGCTGACTGCATACGCGAGCACGTCGGGATGCCAGAGCTTCGCCGGGATCTGCGTGTAGCTAATGCCGAACATCGTCTCGGCGACACGCATCACGAACTTCAGGCTTTCCATCGGCGGGAAGTACGGCCGGAACGCGTCCTGGTCGATGGCATAGCGCTCGCGGCGGACGCGCTCGGTGTAGAACGGCGCATCCCAGCGCTCGATCCGGGTCGATTCGAGCGGCGTGGCGAGGTGCTCGGATTTCGCTTTGCGAAGCTCGTCGAGGTCACGCTTCTCGCGCTCCTCCACAGCCGACTTCACCTCGGCGAGGAAGCGGCTCGTGTTGGCGGTGTTCTCCGCCATCCGCCGCCTCAGCTTGAAGTCTGCATAGCTGCCGGCGCCGAACAGTTGCGCGTACTCGCGCCTCAGCTGGGCCAACTCGGCGAGGACCTTCAGGTTGCCGTCGCCGCCCTCGTTTTGCTTGGCGCGCCACATGCGCTCGCGCGTGGCGGCCAACTCGGCGCGTTCGTAGACCGGGATGAGCGTCGGGTAGTCGAGCCCGAGCAGGACACGGCCTTCGCCATCGCGCGGCTGGTCCTTCCACACCGACTCCGGCACGCCGACGAGTTCGGCCGGAAGGAAGGCAACCTTGATGTCGGCATCTCGCAGCCGCGCCGCGAAGCGCTGGGCGAGTGCCGAGATGCGGTCGTTGATCTGCTTGGCCCGGTCGCGTGCGGCGGGCGGCAGGCCGACGCCGGCGTCGTCGAAGCCATCGAGGCTGTCGGCGACAAAGCTGCGATCGATGGCGTCGGCGGGCTGCACCCTGCCGAGCACCTGGTAGAGAGCGGCGTTCTGGCCGAGGCTCGATCCGAACTCCGACCAACGCTGCGAGCATGCCTGGGCTGCATCGCGAATCGACTTGTCGGGATGCACGTTCAGGAGCAGGTAGATCGGCCCCGAGGCGTCTTCGACATACGCCGTGATCTCGTCGAAAGCCGCGAGCCAGGCACCGCTCGGCGCCATTGCCTCGAGCGCCTTGACGCGCTCGCTGGCGCCCGCCAGGCCGGCGTCGCAGGCCGCAGTGAGCGCCTGCGCGTTCTCGTAGACCGGGAAGGCCGGGCCCGGCAGGCTCGTCGGCAACGCTGCGGCGGCCGACGCCGCCACCAGCGTTCCTGCGGCCCCTGCCATCCATGAAGATCGCATCGTGTCTCCTGATCGGTCGTCACCAAGCGACGACATCACGCTGATTTTGCCGGAGCGATCCGGCGTCAGCGGGCAACGAGCGCGTCGCGCACGTGCTGCAGCGACGAAGCGTCCTCGATTGTCGTCAGGTCGCCGGGGTCGCGGCCTTCGCAGAGCGCCTGCAGGGCGCGCCGCAGCAGCTTGCCCGAGCGCGTCTTCGGCAGCAGCGCCACGAAGTGCACGCGCGCCGGCCGGGCGATGGCGCCGAGCTGGTCGTCGACGGTCTTCATGATCTCGCCCTCGAGCCTCAGCCGCGCAGGCATCTCGCCAAGCGCGCTGGCGTCGCGGGCGATGACGAAGGCGATCGCGACCTGCCCCTTCAGCGCATCGGCGACGCCGACCACCGCGACCTCGGCGACATTGGCGTGACTCGAGATGCTTTCCTCGACCTCGCGGGTGCCGAGCCGGTGGCCGGCGACGTTGATGACATCGTCGGTGCGACCGAGGATGAACCAGTAGCCGTCGGCGTCGCGCACGCCCCAGTCGAAGGTGTTGTAAACAGTGCGGCCATCGATGCTCTTCCAGTACGTCGCCGCGAAGCGCTCGTCGTCGCGCCACACCGTCTGCATGAAGCCGGGCGGCGTCGGGCCCTCGATGACGACGACGCCCTTCTTCCCCGGCTCGTCGATGTCGCGGCCGGTCGCTTCGTCGATCAGGCGCACGTCGTAGCCGTACATGGCGACGCCGGGGCTGCCGAACTTCACCGCCATCGGCTCGATGCCGCGCGCCAGCGTCAGGATCGGCCAGCCGCTCTCGGTCTGCCAGTAGTTGTCGATCACTGGCTTGCCGATCGCGCCGGCGATCCACGACGCGGTCGGCTCGTCGAGCGGCTCGCCGGCGAGGAAGAGCGAGCGCAGCGACGACAGGTCGTGCGCCTTCAGATGCGCCGGGTCCTGCTTCTTCAGCACCCGGATGGCGGTCGGCGCGGTGAACATCACGGTGACCTTGTACTTCTCGACGAGACGCCACCAGATGCCGGCGTCGGGCCGGATCGGCAGGCCCTCGTACATGATCGTCGCCATGCCGGCGATGAGCGGCCCGTAGACGATGTAGCTGTGGCCGACGACCCAGCCGATGTCGCTGGTCGAGAAATACGTTTCGCCGGCCTCGCCCTGGAAGATGTGCTTCATGCTGGCGGCGAGCGCCACCGCGTAGCCGCCGGTGTCGCGCTGCACGCCCTTCGGTCGGCCCGTCGTGCCGCTGGTGTAGAGCGTGTAGCTCGGATGCGTCGACTCGAGCCAGGCGCACGGCACGACGGCGCCCTGATGGCGCTCGCGCAGCGGCGCGTAATCGTGGTCGCGGCCGGCCTGGCGCGGCATCGGCGCGAGGCCGCGGTCGACGAGCAGCACGGCGGCCGGCTTGTGGGCGGCGATCCGGATGGCCTCGTCGAGCAGCGGCTTGTAGGCGATGACCTTGCCGGCGCGGCTGCCGGCGTCGGCGCTGACGACGACCTTCGGCTCGGCGTCGTCGATGCGGTTGGCCAGGCTCACGCTCGCGAAGCCACCGAACACCACCGAGTGGATGGCGCCGATGCGCGCGCACGCCAGCATCGCGAAGGCGGCCTCGGGGATCATCGGCATGTAGATGAGGACCCGGTCGCCGGCCACGACGCCGAGCGAGAGCAGCACCGCCGCCATGCGCTGTACTTCCGCATGCAGCTCGGCGAAGCTGTAGATGCGCTCGCTGTCCGTCTCGGTCGACACGTGGATGAGCGCCGGCTGCTCGGCACGCGCTTCGAGGTGACGGTCGATCGCGTTGTGACAGAGGTTCGTGGTGCCGCCGACGAACCAGCGCGTGAACGGCGGATTCGCGTCATCGCAGACCTGGTCGAACGGGCGCTGCCAGTCGATCAGCGCCGCCTGCTCGGTCCAGAAAGCCGCGCGGTCTTCGAGCGAGCGGCGGCGAAATTCGGAGAAGGTACTCATGAGGCCGTCATCCTGAGCCCCAGCGAAGGATGTCGTCGCCGGCGCCGGGATCCTCCGCTCTGCCTGGGATGACTGGGGGCGGGGTCCCGGCAGCCGGCATCGCGACCATCGTCACCGGCGACGGCGGCGTGCAGCCGGTATCGCAACAACGGCCAGGCTGGCGGTTGGCGGTGATGGCGCGCGCCGGCTCGTTCAGCAGGCCGCGGTTCAGCAGCCGCTCGACCAGCTCGACCTTGTTGCCGACCGGATAGTTGCGCCAGATCTCCTGCTTCATCGCTGCCGGCGAGCCGCCGCCGTGCAGGCTGATCACCGAGTACCAGCCGCCCTGGTAGGAGGCGGTGAGGTCCTCGATGAAGCGCGCCGCCTGGATGCGCTTGTCGTAGGGCACGTCGGGATTGGCGCGCAGCACGTCGGCGAGGTTGGCCGCGGTCTCGGGGTTGTGGTCCTCGTCGGGGCCGGGCAGCGTCACGATCAGGCCGCCCGACACTTCATGCGCGAGCCGGTGCATGTCGTAGATCTGCGTGGCCAGCAGGAGCTTGCCGATGTTGCTGAACACCGGCTCCGGCATGAAGCTGCCGCTGTGTTCGTCAGGTGTGCCGTAGACGCTGGCCGCGACGCCGCAGGCGAACAAGCCTTCGGTGATCTTGATCAGCTCCACCATGGGCTCGCGCAGGTTGCTCTTCTCGCCCGGATCGAACCCGTTCGCTTCGCACATCAACGCGCCGGCCCCGATCAGCAGGTCGCCGAAACCGGCGCGTGCGCCGATGCAGCTGTGCCGGTGATGGGTGGCATAGCTGTAGGTGAGCACGTGGCTGTGCTCCCATTCGCTTTCGTAGAAGACGCGGTCCCAGGGGACCAGCACGCGATCGAACATGACCACGCCGGTGGACTGGCCGTACTTGCGCGAAAAGA
>JAYVNL010000115.1:0-5270 GCA_043758495.1 Rhizobacter sp. | reverse complement strand
ACACGGGTGCGAACCAGCACGCCCTTGTCGGTGATCAGCATGATCTCGTCGTCCGCATGGACCAGCGTCGCCGCCACCACCTTGCCGTTGCGCTCGCTCTGCTGGATCGCGATCATGCCCTTGGTGCCGCGGCCGTGACGCGTGTACTCGGTGATGCCGGTGCGCTTGCCGTAGCCGTTCTCGGTGGCCGTGAGCACGCTTTGCGATTCGTCTTCGGCGACCAGCATCGCGATCACGCTTTGCGCCGGCTCGAGCGCCATGCCGCGAACGCCGCGAGCGGTGCGGCCCATGGCGCGCACGTCCTGCTCGTCGAAGCGAACCGCCTTGCCGCCGTCGCTGAAGAGCATCACGTCGTGGCTGCCGTCGGTGAGCGCGGCGCCGATGAGGAAGTCGCCCGGGTCGAGATCGACGGCGATGATGCCGGCCTTCCTCGGGTTGCTGAATTCGTCGAGGCTGGTCTTCTTGACCACGCCCTGCGCCGTCGCCATGAAGATGTAGTGATCGGCCGGGAAGCTGCGGAAGCCATCGGTCAGCGGCAGCACGACGCCCACCTTCTCGCCCGGCTGCAGCGGGAACATGTTGACGATCGGCCGGCCGCGCGAATTCCGCGAGCCCTGCGGCACCTCCCACACCTTCAGCCAGTAGACGCGGCCGAGGGTGGTGAAGCAGAGGATGTAGTCGTGCGTGTTGGCGATGAAAAGCTGCTCGACCCAGTCGTCTTCCTTGTTCTGCGTCGCCTGCTTGCCGCGGCCGCCGCGTTTCTGGGCGCGGTACTCGGAGAGCGCCTGGCTTTTTACATAGCCGGTGTGCGAGAGCGTCACGACCATGTCGGTCGGCGTGATGAGGTCCTCGGTGCCGAGATCGAAGGCGTTGTGCTCGATCACACTGCGGCGCGCGCCGAGCTTGGTCTGCCCGAACTCCTGCTTGATGGCGGCGAGCTCGTCGCTGATGATGGACGTTACGCGCGCCGCGGTTGCCAGGATGCCGAGCAAGTCGGCGATCTGCGCCATCACGTCGCGATACTCGCCGAGGATCTTGTCCTGCTCGAGGCCGGTCAGCCGCTGCAGCCGCATCTGCAGGATCTCGCCGGCCTGGTCGTCGGAGAGGCGATAGAGGCCGCCCCCCTGCAGGCCGAAGTTGGGAGACAGGCCCTCGGGCCGATAGGCGTCGCGACCTTGCACCGACTCGCCGCCGACGCGCGCGAGCATCTCGCGCACCATCGACGAATCCCAGCTCTTGCTCATCAGCGCCGTCTTCGCAACCGGCGGCGTCGGCGACGACTTGATCGTCTCGATGAACTCGTCGATGTTGGCCAGCGCCACCGCCAGACCTTCGAGCACATGGCCGCGCTCGCGCGCCTTCCTCAGCTCGAACACGGTGCGCCGCGTCACCACCTCGCGGCGGTGCTCGAGGAAAATCTCGATCAGGTCCTTGAGGTTGCAGAGCTTGGGCTGGCCGTCGATCAGCGCCACCATGTTGATGCCGAACGAGTCCTGCAACTGCGTCTGCTTGTAGAGGTTGTTGAGCACGACCTCCGGCACCTCGCCGCGCTTCAACTCGATCACCACACGCATGCCCGACTTGTCGCTCTCGTCCTGGATGTGGCTGATGCCTTCGAGCTTCTTCTCGTGGACCAGCTCGGCCATGCGCTCGAGCAGGTTCTTCTTGTTCACCTGGTAAGGAATCTCGTCGACGATGATCGACTGGCGCTGGCCCTTGTCGATGTCTTCGAAGTGGCACTTGGCGCGCATCACGACGCGGCCGCGGCCGGTCCGGTAGCCCTCGCGCACGCCCGAAAGGCCGTGGATGATCCCGGCGGTCGGGAAGTCGGGCGCCGGAATGATCTCCATCAACTCGTCAATCGTGGCCGCCGGGTTCTTCAGCAGATGCTGGCAGGCGTCGACGACTTCGTTCAGGTTGTGCGGCGGGATATTCGTCGCCATGCCGACGGCGATGCCGCCCGAGCCGTTGACGAGCAGGTTCGGAAGCTTCGACGGCATCACCAGCGGCTCCCGCTCGCTGCCGTCGTAGTTGGGACCGAAGTCGACCGTCTCCTTGTCGAGATCGGCAAGCATTTCGTGCGCGATCTTCGCCAGGCGGATCTCGGTGTAGCGCATGGCCGCGGCGTTGTCGCCGTCGACCGAACCGAAGTTGCCCTGGCCGTCGACCAGCATGTGTCGCATCGAGAAATCCTGCGCCATCCGCACCAGCGTGTCGTACACCGACTGGTCGCCATGCGGGTGGTACTTGCCGATCACGTCGCCGACGATGCGGGCTGATTTCTTGTAGGGCCGGTTCCAGTCGTTGTTCAGTTCGTGCATCGCGAACAGCACGCGCCGATGCACCGGCTTCAGGCCGTCGCGGGCGTCTGGCAAGGCCCGGCCGACGATCACGCTCATCGCGTAATCGAGGTACGAACGCCGCATCTCCTCTTCGAGGCTGATGGGCAATGTTTCTTTGGCGAATTGGGTCATCGAGTCGGCTCGCGGGAAGCGGCGTGACCGCCCGTCGAAGAGCCGAGCGCGAGGTCCGATTCTAAGTTGCGGCGGGCTGTCGCAGCCGCGCAACAACGGGCTCAACGAGGCTCCTCCACCGGGCCAAAATCAGGCCGGACGAAAGCCCTATGGCACAATAAGTCGGTCGGTGGTCAACGCCCGGGACACGGGAGTGGCCGGTATTTTCCGATTCACTTCGGACGTTTTTTTAAGCAAAACACTACTTGCCTTCCCTCGAGAGGAGAATCATGAAGAAACTGAACAAGGTGGCGTCGCTCTTCGCAACCGCCGCTCTCGCATCCGCAGTCGCCAGCGTCTCTGCGCAGACGGTCGACAACTGGGTGAGCGGCACCGGGTTGCCCTGGAAGAACGGCACCAACGAACTTTGCTGGCGCGACGGCGTGTGGACGCCCGCGACAGCGCTTGCCGGCTGCGATGGCGCCCCGGCTCCGATGGCGGCTCCGGCGCCTGCGCCCGCTCCCGCTCCCACACGGCCCCCGGCAGCTGCTCCTGCTGCACCGGCCCCGGCTGCACCTCCGGCCGCTCCTGCTGTCATCGCTGCGCCGACGAGCGAGAAGGTGACATTCGCCGCCGATGCGTTCTTCGACTTCGACAAGGCGGTCCTCAAGCCCGAAGGTCGC
Source organism: Rhizobacter sp. (assembly GCA_043758495.1). Taxonomy (GTDB): domain Bacteria; phylum Pseudomonadota; class Gammaproteobacteria; order Burkholderiales; family Burkholderiaceae_C; genus Schlegelella_A. The sequence goes on along the minus strand of JAYVNL010000115.1, from coordinate 2,134 downwards.
GCCAAGCTCGACGACCTGACCAGCAAGATGAGCGGTCTGAACCTGGAAGTGATCATCGCCGTCGGCCACACGGACTCGGTCGGCAGTGACTCCTACAACCAGCGTCTTTCGATCCGCCGCTCTGAAGCCGTCAAGTCCTACTTGGTGAGCAAGGGCGTCGAGAAGAACCGCGTCTACACCGAAGGCAAGGGCGAGAAGCAGCCGGTCGCCGACAACAAAACCTCCGAAGGCCGCGCGAAGAATCGTCGCGTCGAGATCGAGGTGGTCGGAACTCGCGGCAAGTAAGTCGACATTCGACGAAACTTTTCGCTGGTTCAAAGAGCCCCGCTCCGCGGGGCTCTTTGTTTTTGGTCGGTAGCATCGACCCATGACCAACGCCGATCCGCGAGAACTCGCCAAATTCAGTGAGCTGGCTCATCGTTGGTGGGACACCGACAGCGATTTCCAGCCACTCCACCAAATCAATCCGCTGCGACTCGAATGGCTCGATTCGCTGGCCGGCCTGTCGGGCAAGCGTGTGCTCGACGTCGGCTGTGGCGGCGGCATCCTCGCCGACTCGATGGCCCGCAAAGGCGCCGACGTTCTCGGCATCGATTTGTCCAGCAAGGCGCTGAAGGTTGCCCAGCTGCACGCGATCGAAGCGGCAACGCCGCGCGTGCGCTACCGCGAGGTCGCGGTTGAGGCGCTGGCCGACGAGATGCCGGCGCAGTTCGATGTCGTCACCTGCATGGAGATGATGGAGCACGTGCCCGATCCGTCGTCGGTGGTGGCCGCATGCGCTCGTTTGGTGGTACCCGGCGGATGGGTCTTCTTTTCCACGATCAACCGCAACGCGAAGGCGTTTCTGTTCGCGATCGTTGGCGCCGAGCATGTGCTCTCGCTGCTGCCTAAAGGCACGCACGAGTACGCGAGGTTCATTCGGCCGAGCGAGCTCGCGTCGTGGTGTCGCGCCACGGGGCTTCAACTCGAGACAACGCGCGGTCTCGGATACAACCCGATCACCCGACGCTACAAGCTGTCCGCAGACACCAGCGTCAACTATCTCATCGCCTGCCGCAGGTCGGCATGACGACGCGCATCGGCGCCGTTCTCTTCGATCTCGACGGCACGCTGATCGACAGCGCTCCCGATCTGGCGGGTGCCTGCAACGACATGCGCGTTGAGCGCGGTCTGGCGGCGCTGCCTTACGAACAGCTGCGGGCGATGGTCGGCTCCGGCGCGCGCGGCATGGTCGGCGCCGGCTTCGGCATCACACCGGCTGACGATGGCTATCTCGCCCTGCGCGATGAGTTCCTGAGCCGCTACGAGCAGCGGATGAAGAACGAGACGCGCGTCTTCGCGGCCGTGCCGGCGCTGCTCGAACAGCTCGACGAGCGCGGCTTGCCTTGGGGCATCGTCACCAACAAGGTAGCAAGATTCGCACTGCCGCTTGTCGAGTGGCTGGGCCTTGCGAGCTCGGCGGCGACCGTCGTCTGCGGCGACACCACTGCGCATGCAAAACCCCATCCCGAGCCGCTGTTAGAGGCCGCAAGACGCGTCGGCATCGACTCCGCGACATGCGTCTACGTCGGCGACGACCTGCGCGATGTCGAGGCCGGTCGCGCTGCCGGCATGCGCACGCTGGTGGCGGCCTGGGGCTATCTCGGCGCGAGCGGACCGATCGAGTCCTGGGGCGCCGACGGCATCGCCGTCGGACCCGACGGCGTACTGGCGTGGATCGACGCGACTTGAACGCGACCTCGCTGGCTTAAACTATCGTTTCTGGGGCTGACCTGGCTTCGACGAGGGTTCGGAGTTGGACCAGTGCACGCCGAGCACCAGTTCGCTCGTTAATCCACTGGAAACAAAGTAACTGCGAACGATCAAACGTACGCTCTCGCCGCTTAATACCGGTGAGCTTCGCAACAGTTGGCCGATGGGCTGGGCCTGAGGGGTAACCTGAAGGCTGCGAAGTCATACACATGGGCTCGTCCTGCGTCGCGTCATTCGGCGCAGGATCAAATCAAGTGAATCGGGGCCCGGGTAGCGTGCTGCTGCGCGACCAGGGTCCTTAAAACCAAATCAGTCAGCTAAGCGCGTAGATCTGCCCGACAAAGGCTTTCGGACGGGGGTTCGATTCCCCCCAGCTCCACCA
>JAYVNL010000114.1:0-15582 GCA_043758495.1 Rhizobacter sp. | reverse complement strand
CCACCAAGTTACTCCGCAGGCTCGCCGAAGGGATCAATCCCAGCGATGTTCGAGAGCGCCTGCTCGAACAGAGCGACCGGCGGCCGATAGACGCCGCGGCCCATGAAGCCCCCTACTCCGCCGGCTGCAATCATCGCCAGCATCACGAGAGGCGCGGCCCGATGAGCGATGACGCGGACCGCGTCGATGCCCAAGAGCGCGGAGGGGGCCAGCGACGCATGTTGGGCCACGCCGAGCCTCGCGGCGAGGGTGGCGTGGTCCGGCGGCAGCCACGGTGCGACGAGGCAGAGCGGCTCGGGCGAACCGGCGATGCACTGGCCACCGAAGCCCAGCACATCGATCACGGCGCTGTCGCCGATCGCGCCCGCAATCGCGCTGGGGCCGGAACCCGCCGTGAGCGCGCCCGAGGGCGCTTCTGCAATGCAGCCCCGCCAGCGTGACGGGTCGCGTGCAAGGGCAATGGCGAAGGTCTCGCCGTTGCCGCCGGCACGCGTGACCAAGCCGGGCACGTCGGCGCCTTCGGTGAGGCGCAGCATCAGGGCGCTCCCCGCCATCCAGATCGTCAGGAAGAACAGCGGCGTCGCGCCGACGTCGTTGGCGAGCGGGCCCGCGCCTCGCTCGCTCATCAGCGTCGACAGCGCGGCGTTGGCCGCGGTCGTGCGGCTGTGCAGATCGTCGCCGCCACACAGCCCCTGAAGAGCCAGCGGCCAGAGGTCGACGGGTCCGCATTTGCCCATCCAGGCGCGCAGTGCAGGTGCAAGCTCAGCGTCGCGCTTGCGCAGGCGTTCGAGGAGGGCGGGATCGCGGTGACCCATGCGCGTGTCGGCGCCGCGCACCGTCGAGACGGGCGCTTGGACGGTCGCGCCTGAGCCGGCGTCGTGCACTTCGAACAGCGGCGTGCCCGGCGACACCACGGCCGCGAGCGGCGTGACGCAGCCGCGGTCCTGCGCCGGCGCAAGGCGCAGCCTGCCGCTGCGCAACAGCGCCTCGGCCGCGGGTTCGTCGGCGGCCCAGCCTTCGTGCAGGCAGGTCATCACAATCGACGAGGCCAGAGGCGCGGGCGGCCGACACGGGTCGCGCAGCGGCGGCCCGGCGTGCAGCAGCTCGTAGGGCTCGAGGCCGAGGGCCTGCCTTGCCGTACTCAGGGCCCGCAGCTCGGGCCGCGCGTTCTGCAGGGCGGCGACCGCGCCGTGCATGGGCACGCTCAGCCGGACGCGGCGCCGCGCAGCCAGCCGAGCAGGCGGCGCCAGCGCGCTCGCACGATCTGGCGCAAGAGCGCCATCCCGTCGAGCGGCATGGTCTGGCCAGCCGGCGGGGCGGGCGAGTCGGTCCTCGATGCGGCTTCCTCGGTGGAAGCAGGAGCGCCTGGCAGCGCCAGCGCGACGTCCGTCGACGCGGTCGAGTCGAGCCCGTGCGGCGGCCTCTGCAGGCGGGCCGACAGGTTGGCCGCGAACTGGGCCGTCAGCGCCGACGCCAGCTCGCGAACCAGGCCGCCGCGGCTGAATTGCGCCAGCGTGCCGGTGAGGGCGTAGTCGACGGTGATCCGCACGATCGAGCCGCTGCTCCCGGGCTCGACCGCGAAACTCGCAGAGCCCTTCACTCGCGAGCTCGTGCGCTTGTCGGTTGCCGAGCCCTCGAAGCGGCCGCTGTGCGTGCGGTCGTCGGTGCTGACACGGCCGGTACCGACGAAGCCGGCGGTGATCGGCCCGAGCTTCACGTCGAAGCGGAGCGGCCATTCGCCAACGGCGGCGGGGCCGGTCAGAGACGCGCCCGGCAGGCACTCGACCAGCAGCTCGATCCTGTGAAACGCCGGCCACGCGACCTCGGGCGGCGCCGCCAGCGTAAAGCGCTGCTCAAGCTGCATGGTCGAGGGCCGGCATGCGTTCGACGAGCACTCGCCGAACGGCACGGACGATGCCGCGGTAGCCGGTGCAGCGGCACAGGTTGCCCGCAAGCTCGAGGCGGACGCGCGCCTCATCAGCGTGCGGCAGGCGCGTGACGATGTCGTGCGCAGTGACCAGCATGCCCGGCGTGCAGTAGCCGCATTGCAGCGCGTGCTCGGCGGCAAAGGCTTCGCGCAGCTGCGCCATGACCGGGTCGTTCTCGAAGCCCTCGACGGTGCGCACCGCGCGGCCTTCGCAGGCTACGGCGAAGGTGATGCACGAGCGCACGGGCACGCCGTCGAGCTGCACTGTGCAGGCACCGCACACGCCGTGTTCGCACCCGAGATGCGTGCCCGTCAGCCCGAGCTGCTCGCGCAAGTGGTCGGCCAAGTGCGTTCGGTCTTCGGTCGGCGCCGCGCAGGGCTGGCCGTTGACCTGGAGGGTGATCGTCTTCATAACGCTTCGATGTCCTTCAGCGCTCGCCGCAGCATCGCCGCTTGCACCTCGTGTTCGTAGGCGTCGGCCAGGCCAAGCTCGCCCAGCCATTCGTCGATGCCGCCCGGGTGGTGCAGCGCCGCCAGAGCGGCGGCGCCGATGCGCAACTGCGGCATGCCGTCGAGCGCGCCCACCAGCACGCGCGCCACGTCGCGCGCCGGGTCGATCCACACGGCGGCAATCGCGGATGCAAACTCACCCGGCTTCCTGCAGTTCTTGCGATAGGCCCAGCGTGCCTGCGGCGAAAAGCACGGCACCTCGACGGCAACGAGCAGCTCTTCGGCCGTCAGCGCCGTGGTGAACGGGCCGAGGAAGAAGGCGCTCGCCGGCAGGCGTCGCTCGCCGCGGGGGCCGACCAGGAGCAGCGTGGCGTCGAGCAGGCACATCGTCGAGACCCAGTCGGCCTTCGGGTCGGCATGCGCCAGGCTGCCTCCGAGCGTGCCGCGGTTGCGCACCGCACGGTAGGCGATGTTTGCGGCGACGCTCGGCAAGAGGCCGCGCGTGACGTCGGGCAGCGCACCGTCCTCGATGAGGGCATGGGTCACGGCGGCGCCGATGTGCAGCACGTCGCCGCGCAACTCGAAGGCGCACAGCGCATCCAGCCGGCTCACGTCGACGAGCGTGTCGACTTGGGCGAGGCGCAGGTTCAGCATCGGCCCGAGCGACTGGCTGCCGCCGCACACCTTTGTGCCGCCGTCGCTGCCGGCCAGCAGCCTCAGCGCCTCAGCGGCGCTGTGCGGCTGCGCGTAGGCAAAGGCGGCCGACTTCATGAGCTGCCGGCGGCGCGGCGCAGCGCTTCGCGCAAGCGGCGCGGCGTGGCCGGGCACTCCGTGATCTCGACGCCGAGCGGCGCCAGCGCGTCGTTGATGGCGTTGACGATCGCTGCCGGCGGCGCGATCGCGCCGCCTTCGCCGAGGCCTTTCTGGCCGAATTTCGTGTAGGGCGAGGGTGTCTCAATGTGCTCGAGGCGCGCCGCCGGGACCTCGGTGGCACCTGGCAGCAGGTAGTCGGCGAGTGTCGATGCCAGGGGCTGGCCTTCTTCGTCGTAAGGCATCTCCTCGTAAAGCGCGGTGCCGATGCCTTGCGCCAGGCCACCGAAGATCTGGCCGTCGACCACCATCGGGTTGAGCAGCGTGCCGCCGTCTTCGCAGATCACGTAGTCGAGGAGCTCGACCGTGCCGAGCTCGGTATCGACGGCGAGCGCGCAGGCGTGCACCGCGTAGCTGAAGGTGCCGGTGTCGCGTTCGGCCTTGTAGCCGACGGTGACCTCGAGGCCGGCGGGATTGATGTCTTTCGGCATCAACTGTGGCTGGCGATACCAGGCATGAGCCACGTCGGCGAGGCCGACGCGGCGACCGCTGGCCGGGTCGAGCACCCCCGCGGGGTCGAGCCGGAGCGAATCGTCCGGTGCCTGCAGGAGCGCCGACGCGATCCGCCTGATGCGCCCGGCCAGCACTTCGCACGCGGTGGCGACGGCACCGCCCGACATCACCGCGCAGCGCGAGCCCCAGGTGCCCGTGGAGTAGGGCGACATGGCCGTGTCGCCGTGCACCAGCCGCACCATCGCCTCGTCGATGCCGAGCACCGTATGCGCCACCTGCGCCATCGTCGTCTCGAGGCCCTGGCCGTGCGAGTGCGCGCCGATGCGCAGCTCGAGCACCCCGTCGGGCGAGAGACGGGCAGCGCAGGGCTCGAAGCCCGGCACCATCGGAATGCCCCAACCGTGATAGACCGAGGTGCCGTGCGCCCCCTGCTCGCAGTAGACGGCGTGGCCGACGCCGATGCGCCGGCTATCGGCTTCGCCGGCACGCTGGCGCACGCGCCACTTCGGCAGGTCGAGCGCGGCCAGGGCACGCGCAAGCGCCTCGGGGTAGTCGCCCGAATCGAAGTGCTTCCCGGTGATGTTGTCGTAGGGCATCTCGCCCGGCTGCACAAGATTGGCGGCGCGCACGGCATGAGGCTCCATCTTCGCGGCACGCGCCACCGCGTCGATCATGATCTCGAGCGCAAAGCACACTCCGGTGCGCGCCACGCCGCGGTAGGGAAGGATCGGCGGCTTGTTGGTCGCCACGCTCCAGGTGCGGCAGGCGTACGCCTCCATCTTGTACGGGCCGGGCAGGATCGAGCCGACTTGCGCCGCCTCGAGGCAGGCCGAGAACGGGTAGGACGAGTAGGCGCCGGAATCGACGGTGGCGTCGCAGTCGATGGCCAGCAGCCGACCATCGGCCTCAGCGTAAAGCGTGATGTCGTAGTCGTGCTCGCGGCAGTTGGCGTTGGCGGTGAGCTGCTCGCGGCGGTCCTCGATCCAGCGCACGGGGCGCTGCAGGCGCATCGCCAGCCACGCTAGGCAGATCTCCTCCGGCAGCAGGATGCCCTTGTAGCCGAAGCCGCCGCCGACGTCGGGTGCGACGACGCGGATCCGGCCCTGGTCGATACCGAGGCATTCGGACAGACCCGCGCGGTTGATGTGCGGCATCTGCGCCGCCGTGTGCATTACCAGCTGGTCGAGGCGGCTGTCCCACTGGCAGACGACGCCGCGGCCTTCGAGCGGCGCCATGCTCTGCCGCGCCGTGCGGACGTGGCGGCGCACGACGATGGGCGCGCTGGCTTTGATCGCGTCGAGCTCGCCGCGCACTTGGGTCTGCAGGAAGACGTTGTCGCCCCACTCCTCGTGCACGAGCGCGGGTGGCGTGGCGCTCCGCGCGGTGAGCATGTCGACGACGGCCGGCAGGTCGTCGATCTCGACGCTCACCCTCGCCGCGAGGTCCTCGGCTTCGGCGCGCGTCGGTGCGACGCACATGGCGATCGTCTCGCCCACTTGGCGGACCTTGCCGCGCGCCAGCGGCCACTGGTCGGACGGCTTGAAACCCGGCAGCGCAGACACGGCGCGGATCGGTTTCACGCCGATCAGGTCGTCCATGGTGAAGACACGGGCCTCGAAGCCTGCGGGCTTGTCGATGGCGCCCAGGGTGCCGTGAGCGACAGGCGAGCGCACGAACGCGACGTCGAGCATGCCGGGAAGGCGCAGGTCGGCGACGAACTGGCCGCGGCCGTGCAGGAAGCGTTCGTCTTCCTTTCGCCGGAGCGAGGCGCCGACGCCGTGCCGCGGCACGGCTGCGTCGGCGGCGATGTGAAGTGCGTCGCTCTCGTTCATGCGGCCTCCACCACCGGCAGGATCGAGGCGTCTGCGTCGAAGCGAACGCCGTCGCGCAAGCAGAAGTCGGGGCGCAGCAGCCGGTCGCCGACCAGCTGCGTGCCTTCGTTGTCGCGCAGCGCCCAGCGGCCGCGCTCGTCGTGGAGCACGCTGACGTCGGCGGGGTTGCCGACGACCAGCGTGCCGAGCTCCTTCGGCAGGCCGAATACATCGACGACGTTGCAGGTGACCATGCGCACGACCTGCGTCAGCGGCAGGCCGAGAGCGAGCATTGCCGTCATCGCCGAGGCGAGGCTGAAGCGGGTCTGGCCGGCGAACATGTGATCGAGGTCGCTGTGCGTCTCGGGCGTGCCCGGCGGTGCGGGCACGGCCGTGTTGTAGCCGTGCATGTCGGCACCCAGCGTGTCGGGCACGATGCCGGCGTCGAGCGCGATGCGCGCCATCTTGTAGCTGAAATGCGAGCCGTGGCCGACGTCGATCTTCAGGCCGCGAACGAGCGCCTCGCGCACCACGCCGTGCACGTGGCCCTCGCGGTTGACGAAGCCGCCCGGGTGGCGCGTGAACGGGTGGGCCAGGATGTCGCCGGCCTTCAGCAGTGGCACGACCTCGGCGAGGATCGTGTCCGCGTCGACGCCGTTCGCGCCTTCTGCGGGCAGCGGCCAGAGCTGGCCGAAATGGATGTAGAGCGGCATGTCGGCACGGCGCGCGATCTCGGCCGACTGGCGGATCACCTCGATGCCCCAGCGCGCGAGGCCACCCAGCTCGGCGTGCGCTTTGAAGCCCTTGACGATGTCGGTGTTGGCGAGCGCAGCCTTCACGGTCGCGTCGACATCGAGGCAGTCGGGACGGTAGAGCGACGGGTAGTAATGCCCTTCCAAGCCGCCGACCAGGTATGACGACAGATAGGCGTAGATGCGCGACTGCTTGGGCTTGACGACGAACTCGCGGAACGCCGGCAGCGTCATGCACGACGGGCCACCCTGGTCGATCAGCGTCGTGACGCCGGAGCGCACGCCACACAGGTCGGCCTCGAGACCGAAGCGCCCGGTGACGTACTGGAACACGTGCGCGTGGGTGTCGATCATTCCGGGCAGCACGAGCTTGCCGGAGACGTCGATACGCTCGCGGGCACTCGCCGCCGTTCCGCGCGGCAGCACGCCAGCGACCTTGCCGGCGCGCACGCCGACGTCGTAGGCGCCGTCCAGGCCCTGGGCCGGGTCGACGAGATGGCCGCCGGCAAGAAGGATGTCGAAGGTGTCCATGACGATGAAGTTCCTCAGGCCTCGCGGGCCTCGCGGGTTTCTTGGGTCTCTCGGGAAAGGGCGCCCTGCTGCGCGGCGAGCGAGAGGCGATGCAGGGTGATGTGGCGGATCTCCGCGCGCGAGGCCGAGATGTGCGCACGGATCAGCATCTCGGCGTCGCCGGCACGTCGTGCGAGCAGCGCGCCGAGTATCTTGTCGTGCTCGTCGAAGGCGGCCTTGATGCGTGCCGGTTCGATGAAGTCGAGCCGGCGGACGATGCGGATGCGCTCGGTCAGGTCACGATGGGTGCGGTGCATCTCGCGATTGCCGGCCAGCTCGACCAGTGTGCTGTGCAGCTTCTCGTCTTCGCGGGCGACGGTGGCGCCGTCGAGCACGCGCGCCTTCTTCGGTACGCGCCAGAACGCGCACAGCTCGCTCAGGTCGGGAGCCGGGTCCATCGCGCAGAGGCGCTTCACCGCGATCAGCTCGATCTGGGTGCGGAAGTCGTAGAGGTCCTCGTAATAGGCAAGGTCGAACGGCTTGACCAGCCAGCCCGCGTGGCCGCCGACACGGTCGAGGAAGCCCTCGCGCGCAAGTACGTGCAGGGCGAAGCGCAGCGGCGTGCGCGAAACGCCGAGCCGGTCGGCCAGCTCCTGCTCGGCATAGCGCTGCCCCGGCGCCATGCGGAACTCGAAGATGTCTTCCTTGATGCGCTCGTACACGGCCTGGCCGAGCGTGGTGGACCTTTCGCCGTCGCGGCCGGTGGCGATGGGTTCGAGGTGATTCATCTCAGCCCTTGACGGCACCCATGGTGAGCCCGCGAACGATCTGCTTCTGCAGGAAGAACACGGCCACCAGCACCGGCAGCAGCGCAGCCATGCCCACCACCGCCATCTCGCCCCAGCGCACGCCCTGCGAGGTGATGAGCAGCGGGATCGCCACCGGCAACGTCTTCACGTTCTGGCCGCCGAGCATGAAGGCGAACAGGAATTCGTTCCAGGCGAAGATGAAGCACAGCATGGCGGTCGAGACGATGCCCGATTTCAGCAGCGGCAGCACCACGCGCACAAAGACGGCGAAGCGCGTATGGCCATCGACCATGGCCGCCTCCTCGAGCTCGATCGGCAGGTCGCGGCAGAAGCTGCGCAACACCCAGATGTAGAACGACAAGTTGAAGGTGAGGTAGGCCAGCGTGAGGCCGGCGAAGGTGTCGAGCAGTTCGAAGCGCGTGAAGAGCAGATAAAACGGGATCACCAGGCAGATCGGAGGCGCCATGCGGGTGGCCAGGATGAACAGGAACAGGTCGTCGCGGCCGCGCAGTTCGAAGCGCGCGAATGCATAAGCTGCGGGCGTGCCCACCAGCACCACCAGCGCCGTGCTCGCCAGCGCCAGCGTCACCGAGGTACCGAGGTAACGCAGGAACCCGGCATCGACGACGTAGCGGAAGTGATCCAGCGTCGGCGTGAAGAGCCAGACCGTCGGCCGCACGAACATCGCGTCGTCGGGCTTGAACGCCATCGCGCCGAGCCAGGCCACCGGGAACAGCAGCACGGCGGCCAGCGTCGCGGTCAGCAGCGTCCAGCCGAGGGCAGGGCGGGGGGCAAGCGCGGTGCTCATCAGAAGGCTTTCAGACGCTTCTTCGCGAGCTGGAAGAAAACGTTGCACAGCACGAAGAAGGCCAGCCACACCAGCACCGCGAGCGCCGCTGATTCGCCGATGCGCCACTGCTCGAAGGTCATCTTGTAGGCCAGCATGCTCGGCGATTCCGTGGCCACGCCGGGGCCGCCGGCAGTGAGGATGAAGATCGAGTCGAAAACCTTGAAGGCGTCGATGAAGCGCAGCATGCCGATCACCACCAGCAGCGGCGTCATCAGCGGCAACGTCAGGCGAAAGAAGGTCTGGAACGCATCGGCGCCGTCGACTGCCGCGGCGCGGTACGGGCTCGTCGGCAGCGCCTGGCGGCCGGCGAAGAAGGCCAGCATCATGAACGGCGTCCACTGCCACACGTCGACGAGCCCGAGCACGAGGAGCGCATGGTCGGTCGAGGCGAACACCGACGTGCCGGGCAGCCAGCCGAAGCGCTCGATGACGTTGAAGGAGAGCAGCCCCCACGAGCCGGCGAGCATGATCTTCCACAGCAGGCCGACCACGATGGGCGCCATCATGCTGGGGATGAAGAGCAGCGGCAGCCACAGGCTGCGGCCCCAGATCTGCTGGTTCAGCAGGAGTGCGCCGGCCAGGCCGAGCACGAACTCGAGGGGTACCGCGACGAGCATGAAGATCCCGGCCACGCGCAGGCTGTTCCAGAAGCGGTCGTTGCCGAGCAGCTTGGCGTAGTTGGCCACGAAGTTCCAGTCGCCGACCTGGCCGTACTCGATGCTGTGCAGGCTCAGGTACACGGCGTAGAGAAACGGCACCAGGCTGACCACCACCAGCACAGCCAGTGCCGGGGCGATCAGCGCGTAGGGGTACGCGGCCGAGTCGCTGAATCGGCGGCGCCAGGGTGGCGCTGCGGTGATGGTGGCGCCGACGCTCACAAGGTGCACTTCGCGCAGATCGCCAGCATCTTGGCCTGACCCTGCTTCGCGCCTTCTTCGGGCGCGAGCTTGCCCTGCCCGACCTGCTGCACGATGGGCCCGAGGGCGTCGTAGATCTCGAAGATCTTGGGCACCTTGGGCTTAGCCTGGACGACGTCGATCGAGCTCTTCATGGCGCCGTAGAACGCCGCCTGCGAGCCGCCGAACTGCGGCATCGCGAAGCTCGACGTGCGGATCGGCACGCCGCCCTTGCCAGCCTCGATGAGCTTTCTCTGCGTGTCCTTGTCGATCATCCACTCGAGGAAGAGGAAGGTCGCCGGCTTGTTCTTCGACGCCTTGTTGATGACCAGCGCGGAGGGTTCGCCGCCGGCGCTGCGCGGGCCCTTGAAGTCGGCGTTCACAGGGATCGCGCCGTAGGTGAATTTTCCGGCGTACGGCGACGCGCCCGGCTTGTCGATGCCGAGCACGAAGTCGCTGAAGGCGATGCTCTGCGCTGCGATGCCGGTGCCCATGACCGTGGGCACGTCGACCAGCGAGTACTCGGCCTGCCCGGGCGGCGAGTACTTCCACATCCTGGCCCAGAAGGCCAGCGCCTGAATCGTCTGCGGCGTGTTGAACGAGGGTGCGCCACTGGCGTCGAACAGGTCGGCACCGTAGTTCTTCATGATGTTCTCCCACACCGAAGAAACCGTCGCTCCGCCGGTGATGCCCTCGTGAAGGACGCCGTAGAAGTCTGTCTTCAAGGGCTGGCCGGCCAGCATCTGTCCGGCCTTGCGGGTGAAGAATTCGCCGATGTCGAGAAACTGCTGGGTCGTCTTCGCCGGCGCCAGTTCGTAGCCGTACTTGGCCTTGAAGGCGGCCTTTTCGCCGGGGTCGTTCAGCAAGTCGGCGCGGGCCCAGTAGACGAAGTTGTAGTTCCAGTTGAGGAAGCTGTAGGTCTGGCCCTTGAACTTGGCGAGCGACTCGTAAGCGCGCGGCGTCAGGTCCTTGAGGTCAAGGCCGGGGTTGAACAGCGCCTTGTCGGCCATGAAGGCGTCGATCGGCTCGATCGTGCCGGCCGCCAGCATCTGGCCCATCTGGATGCCATGCAGCATGACGGCGTCGTAGTAGCCGCGCTTGGACAGCATGTCGGCCTGGCCCTTGTTGATCACGTCGAAGTGATTGAGCAGCTCGTAGTCGACTTTGATGCCGGTCTCGGCCGTGAACTGCGGCACCAGTGCTTTCATCGTTTCCTGCAGCGGCGTGACTTCATCAAGCACGCGGATCGACGTGCCGGCGAAGGGCTTGGCGGCGTCCCTGTACGACCAGGTCTGCGCCTGCGCGGTGGCCGCGAGGCAGGCGGCCGCGACGATCGACAGGACCCAGGTGCGGGGCTTCGGAGATGTCATGGCGAGGCTTCCTTGTGGTGAGGTTCGGGAACGGGAAAAAGAGGCCGGTGCAGGTCACCGGAGACGGGATCGAACGACAGCAGCGGCGCTGCGCGGAAAGACGCAGTCACCGGCTCACCGATGGCCCAGGCCGACCGGGGCGGGACCTTGGCGCGCAGGCGCTGGTCGCCGACCTCCAGCGTGACGATCGTGTACTTGCCGAGCGGCTCGACGGCGTAGACCCGGGCCGGCACGCACTCCGCGCCGTCGGTGCAGTGCGACAGGCCGGGCGGCAGCACCTGGAGATCGGCCGGGCGCAGGCCCAGGTGCAGCATGCCGTCTCGCGCGAGCGGCGCCAGGCGATCGAAGAGCGAGCTCGACACATCGGCCGGCGCGGCGTCGCCGAGCGACCACTGCGGCGACGCGCCGCCCAAAAGGCGCACCGGCACGACGTTCATTGCCGGGTCGCCGATGAGACGTGCGACCCGAACACTGGCCGGCCGGGCGAAAACCTCGGCGGGGCTGCCGGCCTGCTGCACACGGCCGCCGATCAGCACCACCATGCGATCAGCGACGGCCATTGCCTCGATGCCGTCGGGCGTGAGCCACAGCGTGCCCTGGCGGCGCTGCTTCTGGCGGCGCCGGATCTCGCCGCGCAGCAGGTGGCGCAGCTTGGCGTCGAGGTGGCCGATCGGCTCGTCGAGCACGAACAGCGACGGTTCCTGCGCCAGCGCCCGGCAGAGCGCGACGCGCTGCTTCTGGCCGCCGGAGAGCTGCGACGGCAGGCGGTCTCGATACGGCGCCATCTGCGTGAGAGCCAGCACCTCGTCGACGCGCTCGCGTTGCTGCGCCGGCGTCCAGCGCCCGAGGCTCGTCGGCGCGTTGAGCGGCAAGGCGATGTTTTCGGCGACGGTGCGGGTCGGGTACAGCGCGTACGACTCGAACATGTGGGCGACACGGCGGCCGCGCGCCGGCAGCTCGCAGAGGTCCTGCCCGGCGAGCACGATGCGGCCCTCGTCGGCCGTTTCGAGCCCGCTGACAAGCCGGCCGAGCGTCGACTTGCCGGCACCTGAAGGGCCGGTGACGCTGACGATCTCGCCCTCGCCGACGTCGAGCGATACCGCATGCAGCGCGGCCACACCCTCGAATGCCTTGCTCAGGCGCTCGACCCCCAGCGGCCCCGACTGCGCCATGCGCATCGGCATCGCAACGGCCGGCAACCGCAGCAGCGCGCTCAGCACGGCGCCCCGCGCAGATGGAGCGAGCGGCCGGTGGCCGGGTCGAAGCCGTGGAACCGGCTCCACGGCAGATGGCAGCCGACGACATCGCCGGCACGAGCCGGGCTCGGCGCGGCCTGCTCGACGTTGAAGAAACGATCGCCATGGCGCACGCGCAGCACGTCGCGGTCGCCGCAGCATTCGCGATCGACGACCGTACCGCGCAGCGCGAACGCCGGCTCTCCTTCGCGCGGCGCCAGGTCGATGTCTTCGGGGCGAATGCCGAGGACCCAGCCGGCGGGCCAAGCGACGCCAGTTCGCGCACCGGCGGGCGCCTCGGCACCGTGCAGCTCGGGCGCATCGGTCAGCCGGGTCGAGCCGTCGGGGCCCGGCATCGTGTCGAACAGGTTCATCGGCGATTCACCGATGAAGCCGGCGACGAAAAGATTGGCCGGCGCCTCGTACAGGTCGCGCGGTGAGCCCACCTGCTGCAACACGCCCTGGTCCATCACGGCGATGCGATCCGCCATCGCCATCGCCTCGGTCTGGTCGTGCGTCACGAGCACGCTGGTCAGGACGGCGGTGGCCTGAAGGCGCCGGATCTCCGTGCGCAGGAGAACCTTCTGATCGGCGTCGAGATGGCTCAGCGGCTCGTCGAACATGACCAGCGCCGGGTCGCGCACCAGCGCCCGGCCGATCGAGACACGCTGCTGCGCGCCGCCGCTGAGCGTGCGCACCGGCCGGCCCCGGAAGGCGCCGAGATCGAGCAGGGCGATGGCCTGGTCAACCTTGGCGGCGATCGTCGCGGCGGGGACGGCACGCACGCGCAGCGGGAAGGCGATGTTCTCGAACACTGAGAGGTGCGGGTAGAGCGCGTAGTCCTCGAAGACCATCGCGACGTTGCGGCCCGCGCTGTCCCGGCGCGTGACGTCGACGCCGTCGAAGGTGATGGTGCCGGCCGTCACGCTCTCGAGGCCCGCCACCATCTTCAGGGTCGACGACTTGCCGCAGCCCGAAGGCCCGAGCAGGGCCAGCATCTCGCCCTGCCGGCAGACGAGGTCGAGCCGTTCGACGGCGTGGGTGCGACCGTCGTAAGACTTGCTGACTGCGTTCAACCGGACCTCTGCCATGAACACGCTGGTTGCAAGGCCCATGCCTTCGGCTCTCGAAGTGAAGCGCACGAGTAGAGGCAATGCAGCGCCATGCAAGCGCGCACCGATCTGATCGCTTTGGGATCCCAATTGGTTTTCAATTTGGTGCGCGCGACGCACCGGGAGGGCGGCGTCTCGCCGGGCGCGGCCGAAGCAAGCTGGACGGCAACACCGCCGGCGGACCTGGCACATCGATTGCGAGCCTTCGAAACCATGAGCTCGCAGTCGATGCCGTCCGAACCCCGCTTTGCCGACGGCATCGCCGAGGCGCCGCCTCTTTCTGCCGGCCCGCTTCTGACTCGCCTGCTCGAGCGCAGGACCTTGCGCCGCTACGCCGATGCGGCACCCGACGAGGCGCTGCTCGATGCGCTCATCGCGGCGGCGCTCTGCGCCTCCAGCAAGTCCGACTTCCAGCAGGCATCGATCCTGCGCGTCACCGACGCTGGCGTACGCGGCCGCATCGGCGCCCTGTTTCCGGCCATGCCTTGGATCGGCGCTGCACCGGTGTTCTTCGTCTTTCTGGGCGACGCGCGCCGCCTGCAGCGGATCGGCAGCCTGCGCGACAAGCCGGTCGACAACAGCACGCTCGAGGGCTTCTTCAACGCCACGGTCGACGCGGCACTGGTCATGCAGACCTTCATCCTCGCGGCCGAATCAGCGGGCCTCGGGTGCTGCCCGATCAGCGTCATCCGCAACCGCATCGACGAGATCGCGCCGCTGCTCGGCCTGCCGGACCTGGTGTTTCCGGTCGCAGGCCTGTGCGTCGGCATTCCCGCAGAGGCGGGTCACCCGAGCCTTCGCCTGCCGCGCGGCATCACTGTGCATAGTGAGCGCTACGCCGATGCCGACATGCCGGCGCTGCTCGACTCGTACGACGGCAACCGCCATGCACGCCACGCGCTGACGACCCAGCGAAACACGACAAAGTTTGGCACGGCGCCGTTCTACGGCTGGTCGGAAGACAAGGCGCGCCAGGCCGCCGAGCCGGAAGGCGCGGCGTTCCCGAAGTACCTGCGCGCCCACGGATTCCGTTTCGATTGAAGCGCGAGCACACCGCACGCCGCCCCGAGCTCGTCCCCGCCCTACCTGTTCAACGCCACTCGAGGAGATCCACCATGTCACATCGCTCCAGCCAGTTCGCCTCACGCCGTGGCCTGCTCGCCGCCCTGCTGATTCTCTTGTCCCTGGTTGTCGTCGCGCCGAAGGCGAACGGCGCGACGCTCGAGGAAATCAAGAAGCGCGGTTACATGGTGGTCGCCACGGAAGACGACTTTCGGCCTTTCGAGTTCATCAAGGACGGCAAGCCGACCGGGTTCGACAACGAGATGGTCGAGGCGCTGAAGAAATACGCGCCGTTCGAGATCCGCCAGGAGATCCTGCCGTGGACCGGCATCTTGGCCGGCGTCGCCACCGGCAAGTACGACATCGCCATCACCGCGGCGATCATCACCAAGGAGCGCACCCAGTCGCTCGACTTCACCAGCCCGATCGCCGATGCGACGCACTACTACGTCAAGCGCAAGGGCGACGCATCGATCAAGTCGATCAAAGACCTGAACGGCAAGGCCGTCGGAGTTCAGGCCGGCAGCGCGCTGCTCGGCCGGCTGCCCGAACTGAAGGGAATGATCGAGAAGGATGGCGGCAAGATGGGCAAGGTGGTCGAGTACACGTCGTACCCCGAGGCCTACCAGGACCTGGCGCTCAGCCGCACCGACTACGTCGTCAACACCGTCATCAACCTGAAGACGCTGGTGGCGGAGAAGCCGGCGGTGTTCGAGCTCGGCCAGCCGGTCTCGGGGCCTTCGTTCCCGGCCTGGGCGATCAAGAAAGGCAATGCCGACCTGCTCGCCTTCATGAACGAGTTCATCGCCAAGCAGAAGGCCAGCGGCGTCATGCCGGCGCTGCAGAAGAAGTGGTTCGGCGAGTCGTTCACACTGCCGGTGTCGGTCACGCCGGAGTTCTGACCGGCCGATGAGCGCTGCCGACGTCCTGGCGATCTTCGGCGGTGCCCTAGTGACGCTGGCGCTGTCGGCGATCGGCATCGCGCTCGGCCTGCCGCTCGGCCTCGGCCTGGCGCTGCTGCGCTGGGCCCAGGTGCCGGTGGCCTCGCCGCTGATCGCGGTCTACGTCAGCCTGCTTCGCGCGACGCCGCTGGTAACGCTGCTCTTGCTCCTGTTTTTCGCGCTCCCCAACGTCGGCATCCCGCTCGGCCCCGTATCGGCCGGGATCCTCGCCCTGACCATGAACACCGCCGCTTTCAACTGCGAAGTTTGGCGCGCCGCGCTGCTCGACTTCCCCAAGGAGCAGATCGAGGCCGCGAAGTCGGTTGGCATGCGGCGCGCTCTGCGCTTTCGTCGCATCGTGCTGCCGCAGATCCTGCGCACGAGCTTGCCTGGCCTCGTCAACGAGATGTCGCTTCTGATCAAGGTCACGCCCGTGCTCGCCGTGGTGGGGGTCGTGGACATCACGCGCGCAGCGGTGCGCATCGGCGCCGAGACGTACGACCCGGTGCCGCCGCTCCTCGTCGCCACGGCGAT
>JAYVNL010000113.1:0-15608 GCA_043758495.1 Rhizobacter sp. | reverse complement strand
TCCTGATCTCGATCGGGCTGCTGGCCAGCGTCGTCCTCGGCATGACCTCGATGGCCAGTCACGCCGAGACGACGGTGGCGAGGACGGCGTAGCCGAGTTGCAACAGGACGGCCGGCCAGCCGATGTGCTCGCCGCGCGGGCCGACCGCGTGGCCACCGAGCCGCAGCAAAGTGGCCACCGCGCCGCGAAGGCCAAGCACCGCAGGCACCGGGAATGTCAGGGCCGCGAAGCGTTCCTCGATCTGCTGCGCCGCGACCATAGCCTGTCTGAACGACCCGCGAACGCCGCTGTCGTCGAGGCCGAACAGCGCCATCCAACTATCGCCGGAATGGCCGCACGGCACGCCGTCGGCGGACCCGATGGCCGCCGTGGCAATGGCATGGAAGTGGTCGAGCGCGTAGAGCGTGTCGTGAGCCGAGGCCGCCTCGGAGCCGCCGGCAGCGCCGAAGCGAACCTCGAAGAAGAGCACGGCGACTTCGCGTTCGGTCGTCGTTCGTGCGGCCGCCACCGGCCGCCACCATTCCTGTTCCACTGCGACCAGCGGTTGCACCGAAACGTCGCCGGTCGGACGTAGTTGGCAGGCGAGCCGCACGGTGGCGTCGGTGTCGATTCGATCCAGAGCGCGCCGTTCGTCGATCGCCGGCGCCGGGGCAGTGCGCCTGTCCTTCGGTCACTCGTACGCGACAGGTCGGACAACGAGCGCGGCCGCCGCACGTCGATTGGTGCGCGATGCCGGAGCCGCGACTCGCTTCGAGCACGGTCCAGCCCCGCGGGACCAAGACGCTGCGCTCGGGATAGGAAATGCGGACGGTGTTGCCGCGGCGGCGCTCGTTGAAACTGCGCACCGCTCGAGCCGCGACCATCAGGCCGATCAAGCCGAAATACGCCGCCAGCACGCCCTCACGCATGTCGTCTAGCGCGGCGCCCTCGAATGGTGTCTCCGCAGGTGCCCGGCCAGCGTCGACCGAGGCCGGACGTTTGTGGCGACCGCGCTTTCATTCGCCGACGATGAACAGACCGTTCATGTCTTCGTGGCCGCTGCCACAGAACATGTCGCAGGCGAATATGAAAGTGCCGACCTTGTCCGGCGTGAGCTGCAGCGACGCTGGCTTGCCAGGGACGATGTCGGTGCGAACGCCGAAGTCGGCGAGGTTGAAGCCCATCGGCACTTCAGGCGCGGTAAATTTCAAGAGGATAGTTTCACCCTTCTTGACGTGAATCTCAGCCGGCACGAAGACGAACTTCTTCGCCACCACGTTGATGATCCGTACTCTCGGCTTGGCCCCTGCGAGCGCCGTCACCGAGCCCAGAACGAGCGCTCCGACCGCCGTCATCACCGTTCGTCTACTGATGGGGGGTGTCATCGCATCAGGCCTTTTGCACAGGCAGCTCGGTGATGACGTACCCCGCCTTCTTCGGCTCGGCCTCGATCTCGCGAAAGCCCAGGCCGCGATACGGCTGCGCTGCATCCCATGGCATCGGCGTGGGCTTGGGCTGGGAGCCCGCCACCGGCAGCGGGAACATCAGCCCCTTCGCAGAGTGGTGGGCGATGTGGCCGGTCATGTGGTGGTGCTCCTGATGGATATGACCGTAGAACACGGTGACGTTGGGGTGCGGCATCAGCAAGTCGATCGCCCGGCCACCGTCGCGCGTGGTCCAGTCCCATTGCGGATAAAGGTCGAACAGTGGCCGGTGCGCGAAGACGACGATGCGCGCATCGGCCGGCTGGCCTTTCAGGTCGTCGGCGAGCCAGGCGAGCTGCTCTTCGCCGAGCTTGCCGGCGGGGTCGCTGACGTTGTCGAGGGCGATGAAGTGCACGCCCTTGTGGTCGAAGGTATGGCGGGTGGGTCCGAAGAACTCCGTGAAGGCGCGGCCGCCGTCGAGCGAGGCGTCGTGCTCGCCGGGAATGAAGCGCACGGTCTTGACCTTCAGCCCGCCGATCACGTCACGCACCTCTGCCATGCGCTTGCGGCGCTCCTTCGGATCGTCGGTGGTGTGGGTGAGGTCGCCGGTAAACATCACGAAGTCGGGGGCATCGGTCAGCGAATTGACTATGTCGATGGCTTTGGGCAAAGTACCGCGGGGATCGAGATTGGGGGCGCCCTGAAAGCCCCAGTGGGCGTCCGAGAGCTGAACGAAGAAGAAGTCGTCGTAAGGCGTGGCCACCGCATCGGCGGCCTGCGCCGTCGTGCCGAGCCCCGACGCGAACACGACGCCGCCGAAGCTCGCCAACTGCAGGAACTGTCTTCGATCGAATGCACTCATGGGGACTCCAGGGTTGATCAAACGGAGGCCGCCGCAGACGCGCCGCCTGCGGGGCTCCTCTTGCCATACCTGCGGTCGTCCGAAAATATTCCCAGGTTCGAGCAATGACGACTAAGTTGCTCGGGCTTTCTACGAGCCCGGGAATAAACGTGCCGTGTCACCGGTACGGCTATGCAGAGAGGATTCCCCGTGACCGATGAGGTCGACCTTCGGCGCTTCGAGTCGTTGGCACTGCCGCACTTGGACGCGGCATACAACCTCGCGCGCTGGCTCACTCGAAATGATCAGGATGCACAGGACGTGGTTCAGGAGGCCCTGCTAAGGGCGATGCGTTACCTCAAGGGCTTTCGTGGCGACAACGCGCGCCCATGGCTGCTGCAGATCGTTCGCCACACCTGCTTCTCGTGGCTGAGGGAGAACCGTCCTGCCGACGTCGTAGCGCTGGAGGAGGGTGGCGAAGCTGGTGGCGAGCTCGCGGCGCCCGAAGCTGACACGCCCGATGCGTTGGCAATGCGAAACGCCGACCGGTCGCGAATCAATCTGGCGCTTGCCGCCCTGCCGATCGTCTACCGCGAGGTCATCGTGTTGCGCGAAATGGAAGACTTGTCATACAAGGAAATCGCCTATATCGCCGACGTTCCGATCGGCACCGTGATGTCCCGCTTGGCTCGTGCACGCCATCTCATGCGGCAAGCGTTGGCTCCGGCTGCCCCGCCAGTATTGCGCGCGGTGAAACGCTCTGCGTGCGGCGGAGCCAAACGATGAGCAGCGCATCTGACACGGAGCAGTTGAACGCGTTCATCGACGGCGAACTCGATCTGGTGCGCCAGATCGAAATCGAGTCGCTTTTGGCTGAGGATACGGCGAAGCGCGCGCAGGTGGAAAGCCTGCGCTCCGTGCGCGACGCGGTACGCGCCAGCGCTGACTATCACGTTGCGCCTGCCGCGTTGCGTGCTCGCATCCAGGGCCTCGTCGCTGCGCCGTCGACGCCGCCGCCAACGCAGCCGGCCCTGTTTTCAGGAGCCCGAGCGGCGGCGCGACGCTGGTTCGCGTGGCGCCCGCTCGCAACGGCTTTCGGAGTGATGTCGCTGTTTACGGTTGCGCTCAACCTCGCGCTTTTGCAGTCCGGACGCGAGCAACGGCTGGGCGAAGAGGTTGTCGCGAGCCATGTTCGTGCCGTGCTCTCCCAACGGCTGGTCGATGTGCACTCGTCCGAGCAACACACCGTCAAGCCGTGGCTGTCCTCGAGGCTGGATTTTTCGCCCCCGGTGTTCGAATTGAATGTCGCCGGCTCGGTCTTCGAAGGCGCGCGGGTCGACTACCTCGACAGTCGTCCGGTCGCCGCCCTGGTCTACAAACAGGGAGAGCACGTCGTGGAGTCGTTCGTCTGGCCCGCCGGCGGAGCCGATCAGCCGATCACGATGTCGGAGCAGCGGGGTTTTCATCTGGCGAACTGGACGAGGCGCGGCATGACGCACTGGTTGATCTCCGACTTGAACAGGCAGGAATTCGCCGGCTTGGCGCGCAAGTTCGATGCCGCCGACGAGGGCCCGTGAACTCGAGTCAATCCACCTGATCTGACAGGCCGCGCACGTAGAGTTAGACGCAGCGTCATAGGCGAAAAGCACCAGACCGAAGGCGCGGCGCAGGCGACAGCGGCCATCGACGGCGTCAGCTTTGAAATTCAGTCAGCAGGCGTCCGGCCATCGGCACTTCCTCGACGAGCCCGCCCGCATCCGCCACCTGTCGCCCATTCACCCAGACCCCCCGTACGCCCACCGCATCGGTCGTCAGCCGCGCCCCGCCTGCGGGCAGGTCGTGCACGCGCCGCTTCGGCCCGCGGCCGACCGTGAGCGGATCGAACAGCAGCAGATCGGCCGCATGGCCTTGGCGGATCAAACCGCGTTCCTGCAGCCCGAGCACCCCGGCCGGATGCGAGGTCAGCCGCCGCACCGCTTCTTCCATCGTCATCGCACCCTGATCGCGGGCCCAGTGGCCGAGCAGGTGCAGCCCGAAACCCGCGTCGTTGAAAAAGGTCAGGTGCGCGCCCGCGTCGCTCAGGCTGACGATGCTGTGCGGGTGGTTGAGCATCCTGCCGACGGCGTCCTCGTCGCTGTTCAGCAGCTGCGCCGTGAACACCGTCTTCAGGTCTTCGGCGAGCGCCAGGTCGAGCATCGTGTCGAGCGGGTCGTGGCCAGCTTCGCGGGCGATCTCGGCGACCGTGCGCTGCTCGAGGCGGCCATGCTCGGGCCGCGCGGTCTCGACGACGTGGACCTTGTCCCACTCGTTGTTGAAGAGGCGAAACGTCGTCGGCGTGGCCAGCTCGGCGCGCACCGCGTCGCGAAAGCTCCTGTCGCCGAGCTTCGCCTTCAGCGCGTCACCGCCGAGCCCGAGCGCCGGCTTCCAGGCGACCAGTCCTTCGACCGGATACGGCGAGGCCAGCGTGAAGTCCATCGTCAGCGGGCAGCACGAGACCTGGCCGATGAGGCGATGACCGCGCGCGTTGGCCGCGGCGATGGCATCGAGGTCTGCGAACACGGCGCCGGGGTTGGTGGCGTTGTGCAGCAGCGCCGCGATCATCACCGGCCGCTTCGTGTCGGCCGCGAGCGATTCGAGAAAGCGCACCGACGTGTGGCTGCCCTTGGTGAGCATGTAGACGCCGCCGCCGCCCTCGGCCATGGCGCCGACGAGCGCCGCCATCTCGGCCTCGCTTGCCAGGCGCGATGGCATCGGCAGGCCGCCTTCGCCGTTGTGCGCGGGGCTGGTGCTGCTCGCGAAGCCGACGGCGCCATGACGCATCGCGTCGCGCACGATCTCCTGCATCGCCTCGATCTCGGCCGCGGTGGCGGCGCGGAGCGCGGCGTCGGCGCCCATCACCCAGGTGCGCACCGACGAGTGGCCGACGTAGGCCGCGACGTTGACGGCGCTGCCGCGGCGCTCGAGCTGCGCCAAGTACTCGGGGAACGTCTCGAAGCCCCAGTCGATGCCGGCGCGCAGGGCATCGATCGACATGCCTTCGACCTGCGTGAGGTTCCTCATCGTGAGCTCGCGGTCGGCCGGCCGGCACGGCGCGATCGTGAAGCCGCAGTTGCCGATCACCGCCGTGGTGACGCCGAGCGCGGGCGACGGCCTGAGCGTCGGGTCCCACGTGATCTGGGCATCGAAGTGGGTGTGGCTGTCGATGATGCCGGGCATCAGGGCGAGGCCGGCGGCATCGACCGTGCGCTCTGCCTCGACATCGAGACGTGCACCGACGGCGACGATGCGGCCAGCGCCGACGGCGACGTCGCCGCGGAACGGCTCGTCGCCGCTGCCGTCGAAGACGAGGGCGTCGCGAAAGAGGAGGTCGATCATGGGCGGTGGCTCACGCCGTCTGCCGCAGCGGTGCCGCGAACAGCGATTCCATCTCTCGCCGCGTCTTGTAGGCCGCGGTCGAGGTGTCCATCGCCACGTCGGACCAGGACAGGCTCTGGCCTTTCTTCACGGCGCGCGTGACCCTCACGTCGTGGGCGAGGCCGAGTGGCAGGCCGCCTATCCGCGCCGAGGTCGCGGCCGGCAGCAGCTTGCCCCACACCGTGTAGCCGCCTTCGCCGTCGAGCACGTCGCCCGGATTCAGGTCGCGCTTGGCGGTGGCGACGACGTCGGCATTCCAGCACGTGGCCACGCCCGTTGCCTCGCCGCGCAGAGCCACGCTCGCCACCGACATGCCGACCTCGAGCCCGATCAGGTGCCAGCGCTTGTAGAGCGTGAAGTAGCGGCCGCTCGGGTCGGTGTGGGCGTTGTATTCCTCGAAGCAGTTGCGGATGTATTCCGTCTCGCCCTCGACCGTGACCCACACGCCCATGCGGATGTCGTACGGGATCTGGCGGCCGTTCGCCTCGAGCGAGGAGATCACCTCGACCATGCCCTTCATCTCCAGCACGCCGCCCTCGGCGATCGGCCGCGTCACGAACGGGATGTCCTCGACGCTGGCCGGCGGATAGAGCAGGCCGTTGCTCGGCACGTCGAGGCCGGTGGCGTTGGCGACGGCGGTCGATTCGATCGAGGGCTTCGAGCCGTCGAGGAAGCTGTTGAACATCTTCGGATTGAGGCCGCCGCGTTCGGCCTGTTCGGGCGTGAGGCCGTAGTTGGCCCACACGGTCTCCGGCGTCGACTCGCAGAAGTGCGGCAGCCATTTGTGGCCGCGGCCGGCGGCCACGACCGGAAAGCCGCAGGTCCGCGCCCAGTCGACGAGGTCGCAAATGAGCGCCGGCTGGTCGCCGAACGCGAGCGAGTAGATCACGCCGGCCTCGGCCGCCCTCTTCGCCAGCAGCGGCCCGCAGAACGCATCGGCCTCGACGGTGACGTTGACGACATGCTTGCCGTGCGCGAACGCAGCGAGGCAGTGCTCGACGGCGGCGATCGGATGCCCCGTGCATTCGACGATGACGTCGATGGCCGGATGCGAGACCAGCGCTTGCCAGTCTTCGCCGATGTGGGTGCGGCCCTCCCGGACCGCAGCGTCGAGGCTGGCTGCGCGCATCTGCTCATCGGCCCAGCCGACGCGGGCGAGGTTGCGCCGGGCGGCGTCGGGCGACAGATCGGCGATGCCGACCAGGTGAACGCCCGGTGTGCGCGGCACTTGCGCCAGATACATCGAGCCGAACTTGCCGGCACCGATGAGGCCGATGCGGATCGGCTTCTTGTCGGCCTGGCGGCGCTGGAGTTGTGCGTAGAGGCTCATGCCGCGAATGCGAGTTCTTCGAGAGAAGTCTCCAGCGCGCTCGCCGGCATGCCTTTCGCCCACGGCAACTCGACCGGATAGCCCTTCAGCAGGCAATCGTCGGGCAGCGTCTTGATCGGCGCGAAGTCGCGGTGGGCAATGAACTCGGGTCGCTTGAAACGGCGGATGTGGTTCGAGACCGCGCACAGGCTCAGGTACACGCTGACCCGATTCCACGGCGACAGATTGGACCCCGAGGCGTGCACGAGGCAGCCGTGAAACAGGATCATCGAGCCGGCCGGCCCCTTCGGCGAGACGATGCCGCCCTCCTTGCCGCCGGCGCGCTCGACGAGCTGGCCTATGAGCGCGTTGTCGATGGTCCAAAGCGGATAGCTGGTGGTCGTGAGGTCGTGCTTCGCATCGACGACGCCGCGCTTGTGGCTGCCGGGGATGAACATCAGCGGGCCGTTGTAGTCGTTCACGTCGTCGAGGAAGATGGCCACGTTCATGGCACGCTCGGCCGGCATCCGGTCGTCGTTGAGCCAGGTGCCGTAGTCCTGGTGCCACTGCCACACGTCGCCGTCGAAGGCCTGCTTGCCGTTGATCTTGAACTGGTGCATGTAGAGCGCCTCGCCGATCAGCTCCTGCACCGGCGCCACCATGCGTGGATGGCGCGCCAGCTTCGCGAACGGCTCGCTGTAAAGGTGGGCGGCGAAGTTCGTGCGCACCGCGTCCTTGCCCTTCTCGCGCACGTTGAAGGCGTCGCGGCGGTCGTAGAGCTCGGGCACGGCGTCGGTCAGGGTCTTCGTTTCCTCGGGGCTGAAGAGGCTGGGGAAGAACAGGTAGCCGTCGCGATCGAATTGCTGATGTTGCTCGGCGCTGAGTTTCATGACGATCCTTTGCGGGTGCGCTGGTCGAGCGCGCTGATGACTTCGGGGAGGCGGGCAAGCAGGTTGTCGCTGGCCTGCCGGCCGTGGTGGGCGATGAGGCGGGCGGCACGCTCGGCGTCGCCCCTGGCGATGGCCTTGACGATGGCTTCGTGCTCGTCCCAGATCGCGTCGCGCTGGCGGGCGTGCTGCAGCACCGCGCCCATGACCCGGCGCAGATGGACCCAGTGCAGCTGGGCGCTGCGGGCGATGAGCGGGTTGCCGGAGGCGGCGTAGACGGCGTTGTGGAACGCCATGTCGGCCTCGATCATGGCCTGGATGTTCCTGCCGCGAGCGACGCGGCGGCCGGTCTCCACGAGCTTCGGGTCGAGGACCGCCCGGCGCTCTGCGGCGAGTCGCGCCGCCAGCGTATCGAGGGCGCCGCGCACTTCGTAGACTTGGGCGATCCAGGCCGCGTCGAGCGGCGCCACCAGCAGGCCGCGACCAGGCGCGTCGAGCAGCAAGCCCTCGTTCTTCAGCAGCCGCAGCGCCTGCAGCACGGGCTGGCGCGAGACGGCGAGTCGGGCGGCGACGTCTTCCTGCGTGAGCCGGCTGCCGGGGGCGAGCGAGCCGTCGCTGATGGCGTTGAGCAGGGCGCGGTAGACCTGGTCGACGAGGTCGGGCGCAGGCTGCAGCTTGACGAGATGGGCGGTCACGGTGCGATGGGTGTTTCGGGTCTCTGTTCTGGACTCTGTATTCAGAATACCAGCCAGCGCAGTGGACGTCTAGCCCCCGCTGCCGACTCCGAACAGCCACGCCGCCGCCGAGAAGGTGGCGAAGGCGAGCGCCGTCGACGCCATGACGATCCGCGCGATGCGGCCGTTGTCGGCGCCGTAGCGCTCGGCGAGCAGGGCGACGCTGCTGGCGCTCGGCAGGGCGGCCGTCAGCGTCAGCACCATCAGCCCGAACGGCGGCACCGGCGCGCCGAGCGCCGCCGCTGCGGTGCCACCGCCGTAGACGAGCGCCGGGTGCAGCACGAGCTTGACGAGCGCCACCGGCAGATAGCGCCCGGGCGGCGTGCGCGTGTGGATGTGCTGGCCGGCGCGAAAGAGCACGGCGCCGATGGTGAAGAGGGCGACCGGCGTGGCCGAGTCGCCGAGCATGCGCACGATCTGGGCGACGGGCGCCGGCAGTGCCAGTCCGGTGGCTGCAAAGCTGGCGCCGGCGGCGATCGCCCACGGCAGCGGGTTGGTGAGCGCCGATCGCAGGGAGAGGAGGGCGCCGCGCAGCAGGCCCTGCTCCTGGCCGGCGGCGGCTGGGCCAGCGCCGGCCCGGAGGGCGTGGCTTTGCGCGAGCGCCAGGCAGACCGTGCTCGTCACCACCAGGTCGACGACGATGGCGCCGATCACCGGTCCGGCCGCGGCCTCGCCGAGCAGCGCCACCAGCAGAGGCACGCCCATGAAGCCGGCATTGGGAAACGCCGCCACGAGGGCGCCGAAGGCAGCGTCGCGGAGGTCGACGCCACTGCGCTCGTCGCCGCGCCGGCGCAGCGTCATCGCGACCGTGAAGGCGATGACGACGATGGCCGAGGCGAGGTAGAGCGCCAGCAGCGACGGGTCGGCGAGCCGCGCCAGCGGCAGGCTCGAGCCGAACCGGAACAGCATGCACGGCAGGGCGAAATAGAGCACGAAGGCGTTGAGGCCGGGGATCGCGCTCTCGGGCAGGACCCGCAAGCGCGCGCCAAGCCAGCCGAGCAGCACGAGCGCGAAGAACGGGACGGTGACGGCGAGGATGGCCTGCATCGGTCGTGGAGTATTGCAAGCAACCGCGGTCGCCCCCCAGCGTCGCTTAAGCTCGCTGAAATTCTGCCCGGAGCCTCGATTCATGTCAGCGCAAAACCCCGGCCCGATGCGCCGGTTCTTCCGAGGCGCCTGGCGCTTCGTCGATGTCAGCCGCCGCGTCGTTCTCAACCTGATCTTCCTGCTGATCGTCCTCGTCGTCATCCTGGCGCTCGCGAAGAACGGGCCGCTACCGCTGGCCGACAAGACGGCGCTGGTTCTCAACCTCAACGGCTCGATCTCCGAGCAACGCGCCGGCAACCTGCGCGGCGCCGCCATCGACCAGTTGCGCGGCGAGGTACCTCAGAAGGTGCAGCTGCGCGACGTGCTCGCCGTCATCGACACTGCCGCCAGGGACGACAAGATCGCGAGCGCCGTCGTGATCCTCGACGACATGGAAGGCACGGGCCTCAGCACCCTGCGCGAGATCGGCGCCGCCCTCGACCGCTTCCGCGCCAAAGGCAAGAAGGTCGTGGCCTGGGGCTCGAGCTACGACCAGCGCCAGTACCTCGTCGCCGCCCATGCCGACGAGGTCTACCTGCACCCGATGGGAGCGGTCAACGTGACCGGTCTCGGCGGTGTCCAGAACTACTACAAGGACGCGCTCGACAAGCTCGGCGTCAGCGTCAAGGTGATCCGCGCCGGCGCCTTCAAGGACTTCGGCGAGTCGTATGTGGCCAACGAGCCGTCACCGGAAGCGCGCGAAGCCGAGACGGCACTGCTCGGCTCGCTCTGGAAGACCTACACCGACGACATCGAGAAGCTTCGCAAGCTGGCGCCCGGCTCGGTGATGAAGTCGATCGACGAAGCACCGCAGCGGCTCGCGGCCGTGGGCGGCGACCGCGCGAAACAGGCCCTCGCCGACAAGGCCGTCGACGGCCTGAAGACGCGCGACGAGCTGCGCACACTCATGATCTCGCGCGGTGCCGAGGACATCGACAACAAGACCTTCCGGCAAGCCTCGTTCGACGACTACCTGTCGCGCCTCCGGCCGCGCCTGACGGGCGACGCGATCGGCGTCGTCGTCGCCGAGGGCGAGATCACCGACGGCAACGCGCCGGTCGGCCAGATCGGCGGCATGTCGACCGCCAACCTCATCAGGAAGGCCCGTGACGACAAGACCGTGAAGGCAATCGTGTTGCGCGTGAATTCGCCGGGCGGCAGCGTCTTCGGTTCCGAGCTCGTGCGGCGCGAGCTCGAGCTCACGAAGGCAGCCGGCAAGCCGGTGGTGGTGTCGATGGGCGACCTCGCGGCCTCGGGCGGCTACTGGATCTCGACCGCCTCCGACGAGATCATCGCCGACCCGGCGACGATCACCGGATCGATCGGCGTCATCGCCTTGCTGCCGAACGCGTCGGGCACGCTCGACAAGCTCGGCATCCACTCGACGCCGATCGCCACCACCTGGCTGCGCAGTGCCTACGACCCGCGGGTGCCGCTCGATCCGCGGCTGGCCGAGATGATCCAGCGCTCGGTCGACTTCGAATACAGGAACTTCATCGGCCGCGTCGCCGTGGCGCGCAAGACGACACCGGAGAAGATCGACGCCGTCGCCCAGGGCCGCGTCTGGTCGGGCCGGCAGGCGCTCGAGCGCGGTCTCGTCGACCGCCTCGGCTCGTTCGGCGACGCGCTGAAGTCGGCGTCGACGCGGGGTCAGCTCGGCGACGACCCGCGCATCGTCTACATCGAGCGCGACCAGGGCACCTTCGCGCGCCTCGTCTCGATGTTCAGCGCCGAGATCGGTCACGGCTTCGCGGCCGCCATCGACGAGCGCCTCGGCAGCGTCGGCGTGCCGGCCGCGGCGCTGGCGCCGGCGCGCCGCGAACTCGGCTGGCTGGCGTCGCTCGCCGAGCGCGGCAAGCCGTTCGAGCCGGTCGTGCACTGCCTCTGCTCGGTGCCGTTCTGAAGGGCGCCGCAGCCGGCGGGCCGCCGGCTCTCCTCAACCCGGCCCAACTCGAAGCTGTCCATCACCTCGGTGGGCCGTGCCTGGTGCTCGCCGGCGCGGGTTCGGGCAAGACGCGCGTGATCGTCCACAAGATCGCGCGTCTCCTCGAGACCGGCTACGCGCCGTCGCAGGTCGCGGCGATCACCTTCACCAACAAGGCCGCGCAGGAGATGCGAGAGCGTGCCCGCACGCTGGTCGGCGGCCGGGCCGCGGGCAAGCTCGCCATCAGCACCTTCCATTCGCTCGGCGTGCGCATCCTGCGAACGCACGGCGAGCGGCTCGGCCTGAAGCCGCGCTTCTCGATCCTCGACAGCGAAGACGTGCTGGCGCTGATGAAAGACGCCGGCTGCAGCACCGACAACGCCCTGGCGCGGCGCTGGCAGTGGGCCATCAGCGCCTGGAAGGGCCGCGGCTTCGATGCCGACAAGGCAGAGGCCGACGCGCTCTCGGGCAGCGGTGACGACGGCCGCAACCGCGAAGACGCCGTCGTTGCCGCCCGCGTCATGCGCCGCTACCAGGAGCGGCTCGCGGCCTATCAGGCGGTCGACTTCGACGACCTGATCTCGCTGCCCGTGAAACTGCTCGCTCGTGACGACGAAGTCCGCGACGCCTGGCGCGACACGCTGCGCTACCTGCTCGTCGACGAGTACCAGGACACCAACGGCCTGCAGTACGAGCTCCTGAAGCTGCTCGCCGGCGAAGCCGGTCTTTTCACCGCCGTCGGCGACGACGACCAGAGCATCTACGGCTGGCGCGGCGCCACGGTCGAAAACCTGAAGCGCCTGCCGGCCGACTACCCGCGCCTGAAGGTGATTCCGCTCGAGCAGAACTACCGATTGACCGGCAGCATCCTGCGCGCCGCCAACGCCGTGATCGGCCACAACCCGAAGCTGTTCGAGAAGAAGCTCTGGAGCGAACTCGGCGAGGGCGATGCGGTGGCTGTCGTCGCCTGCGACACCGAAGTCCACGAAGCGGAGCGGGCGGTGGCGCGCATCGAGTCGCTCCGCGCCGGCACCGGTGCCGAGCTGCGCGACTTCGCGGTGCTGTACCGCGCCAACCACCAGGCGCGTGTTTTCGAGCAGGCGCTGCGCAAGGCCGGCCTGCCTTACAAGGTATCGGGCGGCCAGAGCTTCTTCGACCGCGCCGAGATCCGCGATCTCTGCGCCTGGCTTCGTCTCATCGTCAACGGCGACGACGATCCGGCTTTCCTGCGCGCGGCGACGAGCCCGAAGCGCGGCATCGGCCACCAGACGCTGGCCGCGCTCGGCACCTTCGCCGGTCGCTGGAAGACGAGCCTGTACGAGGCCCTCTTCGCCGAGTCGCTCGCGGCCGCCCTGTCGAGCCGCGCGATGGCCTCGCTACACGAGTTCGGCCGCACCGTCGCCGACCTCGAGGATCGCGCCCGCCAGACCACCGGCAGCGAAGATGCCAGGGCGCTGCTGCTCGGCTGGCTCACAGACATCGGCTACGAGCAGCATCTCCACGACGGCGAGGATTCGCCGCCGCTGGCCGCCGCGCGCTGGACCAATGTGCTCGACTTCGTCGACTGGATGGCGCGCCGCTGCGGCGGCACCGGCTCGGAGGCCACCGGCGACGCGGTACCTGCGCAGAGCGTGCTCGACGTCGCCCAGACGATCTCGGTGATCGTGAGCCTGGCCGAGCGCGGCGACGACGCCAACGTCGTCACGCTGTCGACGCTGCACGCCGCCAAGGGGCTCGAGTGGCCGCATGTCGTGCTGGCCGGCGTCAACGAAGGCCTGCTGCCCTTCGCCAACGAAGACGAATCGGCCAGCGCGGCCCGCGTCGAGGAAGAGCGGCGCCTGATGTACGTCGGCATCACGCGGGCGCGGCAGACACTCACCGTGAGCACGCTGGCGAGGCGAAAGCGGGGCCGCGACATCGTCGCCGGGGTGCCGAGCCGGTTCATCGCCGAGATGAAACTGAACGAGGCGCGCACGATCGTTGATCCGCGTGCCAAGCTCCTGGCCTTGCGCGCAGCCGCCGCGGAGCGCGCCGGCCGCAGCGCCGCATCGGCAGCCGCCGCAACCTAGCCGGGAGAACCGCATGGGCATCGACATCGATCCACTCGAGACCGTCGAGGAGCTCCAGGAGGACAGCGCCCAGAACAAGCGCAACGCCCGCCTCAACGCCCTGGTGGCCGTGATGGTGGCGGTACTGGCCACCTTCCTCGGCATCTGCAACGTGAAGGACGACAACATCGTCCAGGCGATGCAGGCGGCGCAGGCCGACAAGATCGATCTCTGGAATTTCTACCAGGCGCGCAACATCCGCGAGGAGATCGCGCTCGCCACCATCGAGCAGCTCACATTGGCGCGGAGCGGCCGCCCGGATACCGAGCGTGCCGCATACGACGCCTCGATCTCCAAGTACCAGGCCATTGCCAAGGGCCAGAACACGAGGAAGGAAGATCTCAAGACGCAGGCCGAGCAGGCGCAGAAGAACTACGACAACCTCAACCACCGCGACGACCAGTTCGATCTGGCCGAGGCCGCCATCGCCATCGCCATCGCGCTGCTCGCCGTGACGGCGCTGACGCATCAGTGGTGGCTCTTCTTCCTGGCCCTGGTGCCGAGCGCGTTCGGTTTCGTGATGGGCCTGGCGGGCCTGTTCGGCTGGGCCGTCCATCCCGATGTGCTGATACGTCCGCTGACTTGACGGGGCCGCCACGAGCACTCAGTTCGCTGCCCCCCGAGGGGGCGCGGCCGGCGCGGGGGATCACATCCCCTTGAACAACCCCGCGTAGCTGCGGCTCACCTCGAGCTTCTCGTTGTGGCCGCGCACGGCCACGAGCTGGCGGCCGCGCAGGTCGCGGCTGACGCCGGCGATCATCTTCGTGTTGACGAGCGTGGAGCGGTGGATCTGCCAGAACAGCTCGGCGTCGATCTCCTCGACGATCTCCCTGATCGGCTTGCGGATCAGGGCCTCGAGCGACGCCGTCTGCACGCGCGTGTACTTCTCGTCGGAGATGAAGAAGAGCACGTCTTCGACCGGGATCATCTGGATGCTGGTGCCCACGGTCGCCTGGATCCAGTTCAGTTTCGGCGCTGCGCCGGGGTTCATCCGCGTGGCGAGCTTCTGCAGCAGCTGCTGCATGCCGGCGGCGTCGGGGCCGTCGTCGCCGCTGCGGCCGGCGAGGCGGCGCTTGACGCGATCGACGGTGACCTGCAGGCGCTCGCGTTCGGCCGGCTTCAGCACATAGTCGACGACGCCTTGCTCGAAGGCCTCGATCGCGTACTGGTCGTAGGCGGTGATGAAGACGATCTCGCAACCGCGCCACGGCCTGGTGCTGCCGACGGTCGGGGCCGCAGCCTCGTCGGCGTCGTCGCCATCGATTGCCAACTGACCGATCGCGCGCGCCGCTTCGATACCGGTCATGCCGGGCATGCGGATGTCGAGGAAGACGAGGTCGGGCCGGTGCTGCTCGGTCATCGCCACCGCTTCGGCGCCGTTCTTCGCCTCGGCGACGATCTCGAGCTCGGGCCAGACCTCGCCGAGCCGTGCCCGCAGCTGCTCGCGCAACAGCCGCTCGTCGTCGGCGATGACGGCCGTCGTCATGGCGAAGCGATCGCCGTCGTGCTGCCGGGCCGGGCCGCCGGCTGGCGCAGCACCCGCCACACCAGCCAGCCGACGAGCAGCAGCGGCGAGGCCACGAGCGCGAGGCTGGCCGCGACCGCGACCAAGGCGACGGCGATGCCGAGTACGGCGGCGCCGAGTCCGACCGCGACGGCTACGATCGCCGCGATGAGGACCGCGAGCACGCCGCCGACGACGGCGACGCCGACCAGAGCCATCGCCAGGCCAGCGTTGTCGCCATCGGGATCGTCGAAACCGCGCAGCGTCACTCCGCTGTCGCCGACGCTGATCGTGCCCTGCAGCGACGGCAGTTGCCAGGCCAGGACGGCGGCCGCGATGGCCACGAGGAGGATGCCGATGGCGAGCAGGGCCATCGTGCGGCGCAGGACTGTCATGCC
>JAYVNL010000112.1:0-5295 GCA_043758495.1 Rhizobacter sp. | reverse complement strand
AGGGTTGCCGCTTGAGAGTCGCCGCATGAGAGTCGAGAAGCGCCTGCAGCCGTCGCCAGCAGCATTGGTTCTGGCCTCGCTCGGTGCCGTCGCCTTCACCCTCGTTGTCTCGAGCGTGCTGGTGCTCGTTGCCGGCGCGCCGGTCGGCCGAACCTACGGCCTGCTCCTGCAGGGCGCGTTCGGCTCGCTGTTCGCCTGGAGCGAAACGCTGACGCGCGCCGTGCCGCTGCTGCTCACCGGCCTGTCCGCCGCAGTGGCGTTCCGCGCCCGCCTGTTCAACATCGGTGCCGAGGGCCAGCTCTACGCCGGCGCGCTCGCCGCCGTCGCCGTCGGCGGCCTGCACGGCGGCAGTGGCTTCGCGGCGCCGACCTGGCTGTTGTTCCCGGCCATGCTGGTCGCAGCGGCGCTGGCCGGCGCCGCCCTGTTGCTCGGGCCGACCCTGCTCAAGGCCCGGCTCGGCGTCGACGAGGTCGTGACCACGCTGCTGCTCAACTTCATCGTCCTGCTGTTCGTCTCGGCGATGCTCGACGGGCCGATGAAGGATCCTGGCGCCATGGGCTGGCCGCAGAGCGTCGCCCTGCAACCCGAGCTCGAGCTGTCGCGGCTGGTGCAGGGCACGCGGCTTCACAGCGGCCTCGCCATCGCACTGGTGCTGGCGGCTGCCGTCTGGGCCCTGCTGCGCCACACCGTCGCCGGCTTTGACATTCGCGCCGTCGGCGCCAACGCCCGCGCCGCCGCCTTCGCCGGTGTGCCGGTGACGCGCACGCTGGTCCTGGTGGCGCTGTTGTCCGGCGGCCTGGCCGGTCTCGCCGGCGCCGTCGAGGTGGCGGGCCGGACCAGCTACGTCACCCTCGACATGTCGCCGGGCTACGGCTACAGCGGCATCGTCATCGCGATGCTGGCCGGGCTGCACCCGCTCGGCGTCGCCGCGGCCGCGGTCTTCGTCGCCGGGGTCCTGGTCGGCGCCGACAGCATGAGCCGCGCCGTCGGCGTGCCGACCTACCTCGCCGATGTCATCGTCGCCGTGTCGCTGCTCTCCGTGCTGGTGGCGACTCTCGCGGCGCAGTACCGGCTGCGCCTGCGCTGAAGGCCATGAGCGAACTGATCGAGATTCTCGCCAACGGCTCGTTCTGGGTCGCCGTGCTGCGCATCGCCACGCCGCTGATCCTCGGCACGCTCGGCGTGCTCTGGTGCGAGCGGGCCGGGGTGCTCAACCTCGGCATCGAAGGGATCATGGTCGCCGGCGCGTTCACCGGCTGGCTGGCGGTCTTCAGCGGCGCGCCGCTCGGGGTCGGCGTCCTCGTGGCCGCGGCCACCGGCGCCGCGCTCGGCCTCTTGCACGCGCTCCTCACCGTCGGGCTGGCGCTCTCGCAACACGTCACCGGACTCGGCATCACCCTGCTCGCGACGGCCGCGAGCTACTACGGCTACCGCGTCGCCTTCCCCAAGGTGAGTACACCGCCGACGATCGTGCCGTTCGCACCGATGGCGTGGCTGCCGCTGCCCGTCATCTCGCAGCAGACGGTGCTGACGCTGCTGGCCTTGCTGCTGGTGCCGCTCTCGTCGTGGCTGTTGCAGCGCACTCCGGCCGGCCTGGCGGTGCGCATGGTCGGCGAGAACCCGCAAGCCGCCGAAGGCCAGGGCATCTCGGTGGTCGCGACGCGCACGGTGGCCATCGTCGCCGGCTCGGCGCTGATGGGCGTGGCCGGCTCCTTTCTCACACTCTCCGCCTTCAACGCCTTCTTCTTCAACATGGTCAACGGCCGTGGCTGGATCTGTGTCGCCCTGGTGGTGTTCGCCTCCTGGCGGCCTGGCAAGGCATTGCTCGGCGCGCTTCTTTTCGCGTTCTTCGACGCGTTGCAGTTGCGCCTGCAGCAGGCCGGAGGCGCCGCACTGCCCTACCAGGCGTACCTGATGCTTCCCTACGCCCTCTCGATCCTGGCGCTGGTGCTGGTCGCTCGCAAAGCCGCTTACCCTCAGGCCCTGATGAAGCCCTACCGCAAGGGCGAACGCTGACGAACCGGAAAGACCCACCGCATGCTCGATCTCCTCGTCACCGATGCGACGCTGCCCGACGGCCGCGAGCAGATGTCGATCGCCGTGCAGGGCGGCCGCATCGTCGAAGTCGCGGCCGGCCTGAAGGCGCCGTCGCACGAGACGGTATCGGCAGGCGGCATGCTGGTCGCGCCGCCGTTCTGCGATCCGCACTTCCACATGGATGCGACCCTGAGCTACGGTCTGCCGCGTGTCAACGCCAGCGGCACCTTGCTCGAGGGCATCGCGCTCTGGGGCGAGCTGAAGCCGCTGCTCACGGCCGACGCGCTGATCGAACGGGCCTTGATCTACTGCGACTGGGCCGTCGCCAAAGGGCTGCTGGCGATCCGCACCCACGTCGACACCAGCGACCCGAGCGGCCTGGCGGTCGACGCGCTGCTCGAGGTGCGCCGCCGCGTCGCGCCTTACATCGACCTGCAGTTGGTCGCCTTCCCGCAGGACGGTGTGCTTCGCACCGAGGGCGGCATCGCCAGCCTCGAACGCGCCCTCGACCGTGGCGTCGATGTCGTCGGCGGCATCCCGCACTTCGAGCGGACCATGGCCGAAGGCGCGGCGAGCGTCCGGCTGCTGTGCGAGATCGCGGCCAGGCGAGGCCTGCCGGTCGACATGCACTGCGACGAGACCGACGACCCGCTCTCGCGGCACATTGAGACCCTTGCGTTCGAGACCCGGCGCCTCGGCCTGCAGGGTCGCGTCAACGGCTCGCACTGCACGTCCATGCACAGCATGGACAACTACTACGTCTCGAAACTGTTGCCGCTGATTGCCGAGGCCGGCGTGAGCGTGGTCGCCAACCCGCTCATCAACATCACCATCCAGGGTCGCCACGACACGTACCCCAAGCGGCGCGGCATGACGCGCGTTCCCGAGCTTCTGGCCGCCGGCGTCAACGTCGCCTTCGGCCACGACTGCGTGATGGACCCGTGGTACGGGCTGGGCTCCGGCGACATGCTCGAGGTGGCGCACATGGGCCTGCATGTGGCACAGATGACCAGCCAGGCGGCGATCCGGCAATGCTTCGACGCCGTGACCGTGAACGGCGCGCGCGTGATGGGCCTGGCGCGCTACGGCCTCGAGGCTGGCTGCGACGCCAGCTTCGTGATGCTGCAGGCGCGGTCACCCGTCGAAGCGTTGCGCCTGCGAGCGACGCGCCTGCAGGTCTGGCGCCGGGGCAAACGCCTGGCCACGACGCCTGCTGCTACCGCCTCACTGCAGCTTCAAGATCGCCCGGCAACGACGCAATTCATGCCCTGACCCCGGTCAGGCTTGCGGCGGCTGCTTGCCGTCGCTCTTGCGCTTCTTGGCGCCGCTCCGGGTCCTCGTGGCCTGCGAGACTGGGATCGTCTTCTTGCCTTCACGCTTCTTCTTTTCGATGGCCACTGTCGACCTCCGGTGAGTGCGGGAAACCAGGATGCTGCCGAAAGATTTCCGCTGCAGCGGAGGGAGCCTTCGGGCGTTGTAGGAGTGAGGCCCTGGCCGAAGGTCACTTCGCCGACCGGACCAGCGCCTCGGCGGCATCGATGGGCAGGCCCTCGACGAGTCCCTTCAGCGCTTTCGTGTCGACATTGCCGGCGGCGGTGACCATGAGGCCGTTCGCCAGCAGCAGCACCACCTCGCGCGAAGGCGGCTCGCGCCGCTCGATCTCGCGCACCGTGTGCCGTCCCTCGCGGTAGACGAACTCGGCGCCCTCGTCGGTCTTGCGCCGATTGGGCGGACCCGTCCAGTGCGCCGGCCCGGGCGCGCTGCTCTCGGCGCCGCCGTCGCTGATCGTGAGGGTCGCCTTGTGCTTGCCGTGGCGAAAACCGTAGACGACCGTCGCCGGTTGCGGAAGCGCCCGGCTCTCCAGCGGCACGTCGATGCCGGTCTGCTTCCAGGGGCCGATATGGTCGCCGACCAGTCCTTTCAGCTGCGCCACCGTGAAGGCGCCTCCCGCTTCGTTCATCGCCATGGTCGTGCTCCTCGACGGATTGCTCGCCGCTGGTCCCGTGGCCGTGACGGCGCTGGACGGCAGTATCAGCGCGCCTCCAGCCAGCGCCCAGCCCGTCACAACGGCCGCGATCGACCGGCGTGGCATGCAGGAACTCCGGCGTGCAGGCATGCCGATGATCCTAACCCCCCGCCCGCGGCCTTCGACAGCCGCCCTTGCGACCCGGGCTGGACATTGCAGAACTGCCGGCTAGACTTTCCTTCCTCTCGCGACAGAGCTCACATGGGACTTCTCGATGCTCTCGGCCTGCAGCGCAAGGCACCGGTCGCGTCGGCGGCAGACGTGCCGGCCCTCGCATCGAAATCCGGCGGCGCCCCGACACCGCAGGCCAGCTCGGCCGGCGGCACGGTGGCCGGCATGGTTCAGCAGGCGGCGTTCACGACCGCACGCGCCGGCGCGGTCCTGTTGATCGACGGCCTCAAGGCTCACCCTCAGACAGCCGCGATCCAGACCTTCATCGCGCAGATGAACACCAAGCTCGCGATCGCCGACGGCCATGCCGCCAAGTCGGAGTGGCCTCAGGCAATGCAGGCGCTCGATGACGTCAAGGCGATCGCTGCAACCGCGAAGAAGGCGGCCGACGACCGCCAGGGCTTCACTGTCAAGCTCGCCGACATCACGATGGGCATGAACGCCTTCCAGAGCTTCGACAACATCACCTACAACCTGCTGAAAGGCGCCATCGGCAACGCCAACAGCCAGGCGGCGGCCAACAACTACGTGACAGCCAACGCAACGCTCGACGCGGCTGCCGTCAGGCTGCAGGCCGCGCTGAAGAGTTGGGTCACGACAGTCATCGGCATGCTCGCGACTTCGACCGCGAACGCCAGCGTCGCCACCTTCTTGAAACCCGAGATCGACAAGGCCAAGGCCCAGGTCACGGCCGCGACAGCCGCGCTCGCCGCCCGCCGCTGGAGCGAGGGCGTGATGGCCGCCGTGACGGCACTGCGGGCGCTGTCGTCGACCGCGCGGATGGCGCCCAGGCGGGCCGCCTACGAAGCGGCGCGGGTCGCGACGTCGGCCCAGATCGCCAAGGTCAGGGCCGCGGCACCGGTCGCCGATCGGGGCCCGGGCCTCGACGCCCTGCTCGCGGACGCTGACAAGTCGGCGAGCCGCGACGTGATGCAGTTCGAGGCGGGCGAGGCCAAGTTGCGTGGCATCAATACACGCTGCGACGCGATCTTGGCCGCGTCTGCGGACACCGAGGCCTACAAGGCGCAGAAGCCGCTCGCGGACGCCGAGCTGACGGCGCT
>JAYVNL010000111.1:0-5306 GCA_043758495.1 Rhizobacter sp. | reverse complement strand
AGCTCGAGCCGAGCGCGGTCGAGAGCACGCCGTTGATGCTGTCGAAGGAGACGCCGAGGGCGCTGGCGCGGTCGCGGTCGATGTCGAGCTGGAGCTGCGGCGCGTCTTCGAGGCCGTCGGGGCGAACGCCGGCGAGCACCTTGCTCTGGCCCGCCATGCCGAGCATCTGGTTGCGGGCGCCAAGCAGCGCCGCGTGGCCGGCGCCGCCGCGGTCCTGGAGGCGAAACGAGAAACCGGTGGCGTTGCCGAGCTCCTGGATGGCCGGCGGCACGACGGCGAAGATGAAGGCGTCGCGCACGCGCGAGAGCGCGCCCATGGCGCGGCCGGCGAGCGCCTGCGCGCCGTGCTCGGCGCCCTTCCTCTCGTCCCACGGCTTGAAGGTCACGAACGCGAGTGCCGCGTTCTGGCCCTGGCCCGAGAACGAGAAGCCGAGCACGCTGACCATCTTGTCGACCTCGGGCTGCTTCAGGAAGAAGCCCTCGGCCTGCTGCATCACGGCCAGCGTGCGCGCCTGTGTGGCACCCGGTGGCAGCTGCACGTTGGCGATGATGTAGCCCTGATCCTCGGTGGGCAGGAACGAGGCCGGCATGCGGGTGTACATGAACGCGACGACGCCGACGATCGCCGCGAAGATCAGCAGGAAGCGGCCGGTGCGCTTGAGGATCTTCGCCACCCAGCTTTCATAGCCCTTGGTGGTGCGCACGAAGCCGCGGTTGAACCAGCCGAAGAAGCCGCCCTTCTCGTGTTTGTGGCCGGCCTCGACGGGCTTGAGGAAGGTGGCGCACAGGGCTGGCGTCAGCGAGAGGGCGAGGAAGACCGAGAACAGCATCGCGCTCACCATCACCAGCGAGAACTGGCGATAGATGTTGCCGACCGAGCCGGAGAAGAACGCCATCGGCAGGAACACCGAGACCAGCGTGACGCTGATGCCGACCAGTGCTGCCGTGATCTGGCCCATCGCCTTCTTGGTGGCGTCGCGGGGGCTGAGGCCTTCCTCGCTCATGATGCGCTCGACGTTCTCGATGACGACGATCGCGTCGTCGACCAGGATGCCCACGGCCAGCACCATCGCGAACATGGTCAGCACGTTGATCGAGTAGCCGAACAGCAGCATCACCGCGAAAGCGCCGAGCAGCGCCACCGGCACCACGATGGTCGGGATGAGCGTGTAGCGCAGGTTCTGCAGGAACAAGTACATCACCAGGAAGACGAGGATCACCGCCTCGACAAGCGTCTCGACGACCTGGCGGATCGAGATGGTGATGAACTTCGAGCTGTCGTACGGAATGTCGTACTTCACGCCAGGCGGAAAGAATTTCGCCAGCTCGGCCATCCGCGTCTTGACCGCCTGCGCGGTGGCGAGCGCGTTGCCGGTCGGTGAGAGCTGCACGCCGATGCCGGTCGAGGGCTTGCCGTTGAGGCGCGCCGAGGTGCCGTAGCTCTGGCCGCCGAGTTCGACGCGGGCGACGTCCTTCAGCCGCACGGCGGAGCCGTCGGTGTTGGCGCGCAGCACGATGTTGCCGAACTCGGCGACGCTCGTGAGCTGGCCCGCAACCACCACCGTGGCGCTGATCGGCTGGTTGGCGACGATCGGCAGGTCGCCGATCGTGCCCGAGGAGACCTGTGCGTTCTGGCTGCGGATAGCGGCGGTGACGTCGGCCGTCGACAGGTTGAAGCCGACCAGCTTGGCCGGGTCGATCCAGATCCGCATCGCCCGCTCGGTGCCGAACAGCTGCGCCTGGCCGACGCCGGCCAGGCGCTGGATCTCGGGCAGGACGCTGCGCGAGGCGTAGTCGCCGAGCGCGATCGGGTCGTAGGCCGGGTTGTCGGACGAGAGGATCGTGAACAGCAGGAAGTTCGAGCGCGCTTTGTCGACGCGAACGCCCTGCTGCGTGACTGCGGCGGGCAGCCGCGGTGCAGCCCGCGAGAGGCGGTTCTGCACATCGACCTGCGCCAGGCTCGCGTCGGTGCCCGACTCGAAGGTGAGCGTGATCGAGCCCACGCCGTTGGCCTGGCTCACCGACTCGAGATAGATCAACCCTGGCGAGCCGTTCATTTCCTGCTCGATGACGCTGATGACGCTGTCTTCGAGGGTCTGTGCCGAGGCGCCGGGGTAGGTCGCGGTGAGCAGGATCGAGGGCGGCGCCACCGACGGGTACTGCGCGATCGGCAACTGCTTGATGGCGACACCGCCGAGCACGAGGATGAAGAGCGCCAGCACCCACGCGAAGATGGGCCGGTCGATGAAGAACTGCGCCATGCGGCGGCGCTCTCAGCGGGGCGCCGACGCAGCCGGCGCCGAAGCCGGTGCGGCCGAAGCCGCGGTCGCCTGCCACGGCACCGGCTTGACCGGCGCGCCGCCGCGCAGCTTCTGGAAGCCGTCGACCATCACCATCTCGCCGGGCTTCAAACCGTCGAGGATGACCCAGTCGCCGCCCTGCGCGGTGCCGACCTTGACCGGCCGCGGCGCCACCTTGCCGTCGGCGCCGACGACCATCACGTTGTCGCCGGTCGAGCCGCGTGTGACCGCCTGCTGCGGCAGCACGATGCCGCTCGGCGTCTCGGCCTGCTCGATGCGAACGCGCACGTACATGCCGGGCAGCAGCAGGCCGCCGGGGTTGGGCACCTCGGCGCGCAGCGTGATCTGGCCCGAGGTCGGGTCGACGCTGAGGTCGGAGAACAGAAGCTTGCCGGCCTGCGGATAAACGCTGCCGTCTTCGAGCACGATGCGCACGCTGGCAGCGTCGCCAACGTTGCCGGCACGCCGGAACTTGCCGCTCTCGACGGCGCGGCGCAGCGCCAGCACGTCGGTCGTCGACTGCGTGAAATTGACGTACATCGGGTTGATCTGCTGGACCAGGGCGAGCGGCGTCGCCTCGCCCTGGCCGACCAGCGCACCCTCGGTGACGAGGGCACGGCCGATGCGGCCCGAGATCGGCGCCGTCACGGCCGAGTAGCCGAGGGTGATCTGACCGGCCTGTACCGTGGCCCGGGCGGCGGCGACGTCGGCCTCGGCCGTCTTCTGTGCCGCCACCGCGTTGACGTAGTCCTGCTTGCTGATCGCGTTGGCTTCGAGCAGCGGCTGGTAGCGCTCGGCCTGAGCCGTCGCCTGCGTGAGGCCGGCCTGTGCGCGAGCCAGCGTCGCCCGGGCGCTGGCGACGGCCGCCTGGGCCGGCGCCGAGTCAATCTGGAACAGGGCCTGGCCGGACTTGACGTCGCTGCCTTCGGTGAACAGGCGTTTGAGCAGGATGCCGGCGGTGCGTGCCCGCACCTGGGCCACGCGCGACGCCTCGAGCCGGCCCGGCAGCTCGGTGACGAGGCCGACCGCGCGCGGCTGCACGGTGACGACGCCGACCTCGGCAGGCGGCGGCCCGCTGGCACCGGCGCCCGGGCCGGCCGGGCCGCCTTCGTTCTTGGCACCGCAGCCGCCGAGCAGTACGGCGGCGAGCAGCGCGATCGGCTGAAGGCCCCGCGGCCGTCGCCTCATCGAATCACGTTGTAGTCGACCGGCACCCATGCATACCCCTTGGCCTCGGCGCGGACGTGGCCGATGCCGGGGAAAGGCAGGTGCGAACCGGCGACGAGGTAGCGGCCCGCAGCAGCGTCGGCATACGCCTCGGTGCGCTGCGCAGCGGCGGCCGGCGAATCGGTGTCGAAGGCGATCGTGACCTGCGGCTCGGGAAACTGCACTGCGGCGACGTGCATCAGGTCGCCCCAGAGCATCAGCTTTTGCCCCTTCGACTCGATCGCGTAGGCCGTGTGGCCGGGCGTGTGACCCGGCGTCGCGACGGCGCGGATGCCGGGAAAGAGGACCGTCGCGCCCTTGAACGCCTTGAACTTCGCGCCGCTCACGTAGGGATTCATCGACGCCATCGCGCCCTGGAAGAAGCCCTTCATGCTCTCCGGCGCAGCCGCCAGCTTCTCGGCGCTGAGCCAGAAATCGGCATCGGCCTGGTCCGCGTGGACGGTCGCGTTCGGGAACGCGAGCTTGCCATCGGCCATCAGCCCGCCGACGTGATCGGCATGCATGTGCGTGATGAGCACCGCGTCGATCTGCTCCGGCTTGTAGCCCGAGGCGGCGAGGTTGGCGAGGAGGTTGCCGAGCGTCGGCCCGAACAGCTTGGCGGCGCCGGTGTCGACGAGCACCAGCTTGTCGCCGGTGTTGATCAGGTAGGCGTTCACGGAAGTCGGCACCGCGTCGCTCTCGAACGAGCGCTGCAGCAGGTCGCCGACCTGGGCTTGCGTCGTGTTGGTGAGCAGCTCCTTCGGCTTCAGGTCGAAGGTGCCGTCGCTGAGGGCGGTGATCTCGAAGTCGCCAAGCATCATCCGGTAATAGCCGGGCGCCTGCGTCTTCTGCTGCGGCGCGGCGGCCTGCACCGCAGCGGAGAACAGCAGCGAAATCGACAAGGCGGTGGCGCGACGCATCCAGTGGCTGAACTGCATCAGAAGTCCTCGGGTTTGGAAGGTCGCAGAGGATAGCGGAGCCATGTGAATTCCGTTACACGCAGCCGAGCCCGCCCTCAACCACGCTCGAACTTGAACACTGCAACGCTGGCCAGCAGGTTCGGCCAGGCCCGTACCGTCTTGCCGCTTTGGATGCCGAACGAATCCAGGATCGTCAGTCCGTCCTTCCTCGCCAGCATCGCGAAGTCTGCATACGTGCCGACGCGGATGTTCGGGGTGTCGTACCACTGATAAGGCAGCACCCGCGTCACCGGCATGCGGCCGCCGATCACGTGCAGCCGGTTCGGCCAGTGCGCGAAGTTGGGAAAGCTGACGATGCCGATGCGGCCGACCCGTGCCGTCTCGCGCAGCATCTTCTCGGTGTTCTTCAGATGCTGCAGGGTGTCGAGCTGGAGCACGACGTCGAAGCTGCGATCGTCGAAGAGGGCCAGGCCTTCCTCGAGGTTGAGCTGGATGACGTTGACGCCGCGCTGCTGGCAGGCGAGCACGTCGGCGTCGGCGATCTCGATGCCGTAGCCGCTGCAGCCGCGGTGCTCGCGCAGGTGCACGAGCAGGTCGCCGTTGCCGCAGCCGAGGTCGAGCACGCGCGCGCCGCGCGGCACCAGCTCGGCGATGATTTCGAGGTCTTTCCTGTCGCTCATGGCAGCGTGCGGAACAAGTTGTCGAACCCCGCCCGCAGGAAGCCGTGATAGCGCGCGTCGTCGTACAGAAACGCGTCGTGGCCGTGCGGCGCGTCGATCTCGGCATAACTCACGTCGAGCTTGTTGTCGACGAGCGCCTTCACGATCTCGCGCGAGCGTGCCGGCGCGAACCGCCAGTCGGTCGAGAAGCTCACCAGCAGG
>JAYVNL010000110.1:0-41213 GCA_043758495.1 Rhizobacter sp. | reverse complement strand
CGGTGTGCAAAGGGCACGCTCGGATAGCGAAGTTATCGGCTGGCGGCTGGGTGGCTTGAGCGAGGCGAGCGTGCCGTGACCGATGTCACGCCGAGTCGCTACGCAACCTCGAAGAACCGCATGACGACGACGCTCGGCCGGCGCACGCCGACGCCGACGAAGACGCGCTCGCCGACCCAGGCCAGCGCCAGCGCCGCGCACTCGAGGCGAGGCACGCAGCGGAAGTACACGTCGGCCGGATCGACGGGCTCGCCGCGGATCAACCGCGCCATCACTGCCGCTGGCGCAGTGCGGACGGCGTCGTTGTGGACGTAGATGCGGTCGCCGGCGTCGGTCTCCATCACGTAGCGCGCCTCGAGCCGCGCCATGGTCTCGCTGACGACGAGCTGGAAGTCGGCGCCGCCGGCGAGAATGCGGGCCGAAAAACCGCGGCCACGGCAACTGCCGCCGAGGATCGGGACGACCCGGCGAATGCCGCCGGCGACGCGGCCGACCTCGACCGGCACGCCGACCTCGACTTCGAGATCGGCGAAGAAGTCGAGCCGCGGTGCGGCGAGCGGATCGGGATGCGGGTCGGCAGGCAAATCGGGCGTGGCCATCGGCAGCTCCATCGTCGACAAGCGCCAAGGCTACGCGAGCGCCGCGAGCCGCGGTCCTAAACTCAACCCCCCCCCTGCGCACCGGTCGAAAGCCCCGACATGTCCTACGAATACGGCTCCGAATCGAAGCGCCTCGAGCTGCCGAACCCGTATCGGCTGCAGAACCGGCTGCTCTGGCTGTGCGGCGCCCTGCTCGTGATCGCCGGCGTCGTCAGCCTGATGTGGGCCAAGGGCGCGATGGAAGACAGCGCCCTGCGGCTGGTCGCGGCGCCGCTGCTCGCCGGCCTGCTGCTGCTCGCGGCCGGCATGGCCGCGGCGGC
This sequence comes from Rhizobacter sp., assembly GCA_043758495.1. GTDB lineage: Bacteria > Pseudomonadota > Gammaproteobacteria > Burkholderiales > Burkholderiaceae_C > Schlegelella_A. The sequence goes on along the minus strand of JAYVNL010000110.1, from coordinate 40,294 downwards.
GACGGCGGCGACGCGGCTGCGCTTCTTCTTCGGCCGCGGCCGGCCGGCGTCGCTGGCGCCGGAGATCCCGGTCGGCGCCACCGGCGGCTCGCCGGCCGCCAACGCCGTCAAGGAGATCCTGCGCCAGGGCGGCCTCACCTATCCGGAGCCACAGGGCGCCATCGAGGGCCTGCTCTATCACTGGGCGCCGACGCTGATCACGGCGCCGCGCGAGGTCCAGCTGCTGGCGCGGCGCGACATGTTCAACCTGATGGCGATCGCGGCGACGCTGGCGAGCTTCGCGTTCTCGTGGTTCGTGTTCGGCAACGTCGCGACGCGGCCGTGGATCGGCATCCTCTACTTCGCGTTCGGCCTCGTCTTCCTGCTCCGACCGGTGCTCACGCAGCACAAGGCGCGCGTGACCTCGCTGTCGCTGGTCGGCCTGATCGCCGGCGCCATCCTCGGCCCGGTCGCGATCGGCCTCGCTGCCCCGAAGCTGCCGTCGCTCGGGGCCTTCACGCTCGACACCCAGACCTTCTTGATGCTGGCCACGGCACTCGTCGCCTGCGCGCTGGCGATGGTCGCGATCCTGGCCCAGGTCGACGCCGCACCGCAGACGCGCGCCAGCGTCGAGCAGCAGCGCCTGTCCATGAACGCGCCGCCGTCGACGCTGATGGACGAGCTCGACCGCCTGATGCAAAGCAGCTGGACCGAACGCATCCCGAACCGGCGCTATGCCCGCATCGACCCGGTCACCGCCGCAGCGACGCCGGCCGGCAACTTCGCCGGCGAGCTGTTCGAGGAGAGCCAGCCGCTGCCGATCTCCGGCACCGCGGCGCCGACGCTTGCCTCGGCCCTCGCCGCGCCGCGCCACCGCGCCCTCCTCCTGCTCGACATCTACGCCACCGCGCTGGTGATCGTCGCCATCGTCATGACGCTGCTGTTCGTGCGCCATTTCGACGCCACTGCGCCGTGGCAGCAGAACCGCTTCTCGCTGGTCGGCACCTCGGCGATCCTGGCCTTCGTCGCCGCCTTCTGCTTCCATTCTTCGGCGCGGCTCTGGGGCCGCTTCAACTTCGAATCGGTCCTCACCTGGGTCGAGATGGTCGGCAGCTGGCAGACCTCGCGCATCGGCACCGGCAACAACTTCTCGAGCCGCATGAACACCGAGAACAACGTCGTCCGCACCGAGTCGATGACGCTGCGCGTCTGGCGCGCCCGCGTCGAGTCGGTGGTGTTCGGCAAGGACGACGCGCGCCAGGTCACGGCGATGTTCTCGACCGAGGCCGAGGCCAAGGCGCTGGCCGCCGAGCTGATGCAGTTCGCGCGCTCCCAGAGCGTGCTGGTGGCGCCCTTCAGCGGCGAGGACGAGCGCCGCATCGCGGCGCTGAACGCCGGCGAGCGGGCGATGGACGCCGGTGCCGCCCCGGCCGCGTCGGCGGCGCAATTGCAGCGCGACCTGCAGACGGCATCGGCGCATGCCGCCATCGGCGCGGGCGGCAACGCACTGCCTGCGGTTGCCTCAACCTCAGCCGCACCGCGACCGCGCTTTTGCACCGCCTGCGGCACGCCGGCCGCCAGCGGGGCGCGCTTCTGCTCGAACTGCGCGGCCGCGCTGCCGGCTTGAGCGTGGCTTCGGCGCGGTCTACGACGCCAGCGAGGGTCGCGACGCCGTCTTGTCCTGCTTCCCGCGCGCCCGGATGTTGAGCATCTCGACGACCAGCGAGAACGCCATCGCGGCGTAGATGTAGCCCTTCGGCAGGTGCACGTCGAAAGCCTCGGCGGTGAGCGCCACGCCAACGAGCACGAGGAAGGCCAGCGCCAGCACCTTGAGCGACGGATGGCGATCGACGAAGTCGCCGATCGGCTTGGCGGCGAACAGCATCACGCCCACCGAAGCGACCACCGCCGCCACCATCACCGGCAGCTGGTCGACCATGCCGACGGCGGTGATCACCGAGTCGAGCGAGAACACCAGGTCGACGATGCCGATCTGCGCGATGGTCGCTGCGTAAGTGGCGGCCGCGGCATGGGCGCCGGGCGATCCGGGCCCGGCCGCCTCGCTGTCATGCGGGCCGCCGTGTCCGCCGCCGTGACTGGCTTCGACCGCGGTAAATACCTCGGTCGAGGCTTTCCAGATCAGGAACAGGCCGCCGCCGAGCAGCACCAGGTCGCGCCCGCTGATGCCCTGGCCGAACACGCTGAAGAGCTCGCGCGTCAGGCCCATCACCCACGTCAGCGAGAACAGCAGCGCCAGCCGCGAGAACATCGCGAAGGCCAGGCCGAGCCGCCGGGCCTTGTCGCGCTGCTCGGGCGGCAGCCGACCGACGAGGATCGAGATGAAGATGATGTTGTCGACGCCGAGCACGATCTCGAGCGCTGTCAGCATCGCGAACGCGACCCAGAGGTTGGGGTCGAGCAGCAGTTCCATCACGGGTTCGGCGAGTGCAACTGTCGTGCCGGGGCAGCTTTAGTCCTCGCGCCCGCCGGTGATGCCGACGATCGCGAGCAGCGACTGGAACACGTTGTAGACGCTCAGGTAGATGCCGAGCGTGGCGCTGATGTAGTTGGTTTCCTCGCCGTCGCGCACGCGCTTCAGGTCGTAGAGGATGAAGGCGGAGAAGATGCCGACCGCGATCACCGCGATCGTGATCGTGAGCGCGCTCGACTGCAGAAATACGTTGGCGATGCCGGCCACCAGCAGCATCACCGCGCCGATGAAGAGCCACTTGCCCATCGCGCTCAGGTCGCGCTTGATCACGCTGGAAAGCGTGGCCATGCCGAAGAAGACCAGGCCGGTTCCGGCGAAGGCCGTCATCACCAGCCCGGCACCGTTGGCCAGACCGAGCACGGTGCCGAGCAGGCGCGCGAGCATCAGGCCCATGAAGAAGGTGAAGCCGAGCAGCACCGGCACGCCGGCCGGGGAGTTCTTGGTCTTCTCGATGGCAAACATGAAGCCGAACGCGCCGACCAGGAACACGATCAGGCCGATGCCGGGCGTCATCGCGCGCGCCAGGCCGCTGGCCATCCCGATCCAGGCACCCAGCACGGTCGGCACCATCGAAAGGGCGAGCAGCCAGTAGGTGTTGCGCAGCACGCGGTCGCGCCCGCTGGCCACGCTGGCGTCGAAGGTCTGCGGATGGGTGGCAAGCGAGGCGGCGAGGGGTTCGTTCATGGCGGGCTCCGTGGAAACAACGAGGTTGAAATCTAGTCGCGACAACACTTCGCGTAAATTCGCTTTTTCTGGATGATTGTTTCGAGAAGTGCGAACCTTGCGAGAAGGAACCATGAACTACAAGCACCTCCACTACTTCTGGGCCGCCGCCAACGCGGGCGGCGTCGTGCGTGCCGGCGAGCAGCTGCACATCACGCCGCAGACGCTCTCCGGCCAGATCAAGCTGCTGGAAGCGCGCCTGGGTTGCAACCTGTTTCGAAAGGCCGGCCGGCGCATCGAGCTCACCGCCGAGGGACGCATCGCGCTCGAGTTCGCCGACCAGATCTTCGCCCTCGGCAAGGAGCTCGAGACCGCTCTCGGCCGGGCGCGCGGCGGCGACCGCGGCATCGACCTGCGCGTCGGCCTGGCCGATGCGGTGCCGAAGGCGATCGCCTATCGCCTGCTGGCGCCGGCGCTCGCGGTGGGCGAAGCGGTGCGGCTGGTGTGCCAGGAGGGTCGCCTGGCCGACCTGCTCGGCAGGCTCGCGGTGCACCAGCTCGATCTGGTGGTGGCGGGCGAGCCGATGGGCCACGAGCTCAGCGTGAAGGCCTTCAATCACCCGCTCGGCAGTACCGCGACCGCGTTCTTCTGCACCCCCGGGCTGAAGCAGACCTTGCGTGGCCGCTTTCCACGCAGCCTCGACGGCGCCCCGATGCTGCTGCAGGCCTCAGGCTCGGCGCTGCGGCACCGCTTCGACTTCTGGAGCGCGACGCACGGCATCCGGCCGAAGATCGTGGGCGAGTTCGACGACAGCGCGCTCATCACCGCCTTCGGCCGCGAAGGGCGCGGCGTGTTCATGGCGCCGGCTGTGCTGGCGAAGGAAACGTGTGCTCAGAACGGCGTGCGCATGCTGGGCCGCAGCGAGGAACTGATCGAGGAGTTCTTTGCCATTTCGGTCGAGCGGCGCATCACCCACCCGTGCGTCGAGGCAATCACCGAAGCAGCGCGCGGGCGCCTGTTCCCGGCCTGACGCTCGGCGGTCACCAAAGCGCGGCATGGCTCTTGCACCCGTTCCGGCATGGCCGCGGCCACCGATTCCGCCACTTCCGCCACCGCCGCTCATCGCTTGCGCGTGCTGCTCATCGACGACGGTGCCGGCCACGTCCACGAGATCGGCGACGAGCTCGCGCGCCAAGGGCACGAGGTCGTGGGTGTGCTCGACTCTGCCCTGCTGGTGCACGACTGCGTGCAGCGCCTGCAGCCGGACGTAGTGATCGTCGACAGCGAATCGCCCACCCGCGACACGCTCGAGAACCTGGCCACGCTTTCGGCGACGACGCCGCGACCGGTGGTCGTGTTCGCCGAGGACGCCGCCGCCGGACCGATGCGGCGGGCGCTGCGCGCAGGAGTGAGCGCGTATGTCGTGGCCGGCCTGCACCCGGCGCGGCTGGCGCCGGTACTGCAGGTGGCGATCGCACGCTTCGAGCACGAGGCTGCGCTGCGTGCCCAGCTCGACAAGGCGGAGCAGCAGCTCGCCGGCAGAAAGGTCATCGAGCGCGCCAAGGGCATCCTGATGGCCGAGGCCGGGCTCAACGAAGACGCCGCCTACGTCCGCCTGCGTCGGCTCGCCATGGACCGCGGCAAGCGCCTTGCCGAGGTCGCGCAGAACGTTGTCGACGCCCGGGATCTCCTCCGCTTCAAGGGCTGATTCGCGCGCCGCTGGTGCGTCGCCGCCTGTGCCTGGTGCACCGCAGCAAATGCGCTCGATGCTGCACCGGGGAAACCTGCTGGCACGCGTCATGCATTGAGGGGTTCGCGGTCGCAACGATGTGGCCGCGTCTCCTGGGTTGGACAAAGGCGTCCGATCGGACCACGTCGACGGTGCGAGCCGTCACGCCGATCGCGACGCCTTTTTTTTCTGCTGCGAAAGAAGGCCATGACCGAACGCGAGGAAAGACCGATGAGCGAACAGCGTCGCGAGTTCATCAAGGGATCGGCGGCGGCAGCGGCGGCGCTGGCCGGCGTCGCCTCGCCGGGCGCCTGGGCGGCCGGTTCCGACGCCCCGGAGAAGAAGGAGATCCGGATCGGATTCATCCCGCTCACCGACTGCGCCTCGGTGGTGATGGCCTCGGTTCTGAAGTTCGACGAGAAGTACGGCGTCAAGATCATCGCCACGAAGGAGGCTTCGTGGGCCGGCGTGCGCGACAAGCTCGTCAACGGCGAGCTCGACATGGCGCACGTGCTCTACGGCCTCGTCTACGGCGTGCACCTCGGCATCGGCGGTCCGAAGAAGGACATGGCCGTGCTGATGACGCTCAACAACAACGGCCAGGCGATCACCCTTTCCAAGAAGCTCGCCGACAAGGGCGCCGTCGACGGCGCCTCGCTCGTCAAGGCCATGGCCGCCGACAAGCGTGAATACACCTTCGCGCAGACCTTCCCGACCGGCACCCACGCGATGTGGCTCTACTACTGGTTGGCGACCTACGGCATCGACCCGCTGAAAGACGCCAAGGTCATTACCGTGCCACCGCCGCAGATGGTGGCCAACATGCGCGTGGGCAACATGGACGGCTACTGCGTCGGCGAGCCCTGGGGGCACCGCGCCATCGCCGACGGCATCGGCATCACCGCCATCACCACGCAGGACATCTGGAAAGACCATCCGGAAAAGGTGCTCGGCACCACCGGCGAGTTCGCCAAGAAGAACCCGAACACCTGCCGCGCCGCCGTGATGGCCATCCTCGAGGCCGGCCGCTGGATCGACGCCGGCCTACAGAACAAGAACAAGATGGCCGACACGATCGCCGACAAGGCCTACGTGAACACCTCGGTCGATGTCATCAACCAACGCATCCTCGGGCGCTACCAGAACGGTCTCGGCAAGACCTGGGACGACCCGAACTACATGAAGTTTTTCAACGACGGTGCCGTCAACTTCCCGTATCTGAGCGACGGCATGTGGTTCCTCACCCAGCACAAGCGCTGGGGCTTGCTGAAGGAGCACCCCGACTACCTTGCGGTGGCCAAGCAGATCAACCAGATCGACCTCTACAAGGAAGCCGCCGCGCAAGTGAAGGTGAGCGTGCCGAAGGATCCGATGCGCAGCTCGAAGCTGATCGACGGCGTCGTCTGGGACGGCAAGGACCCGAAGAAGTACGCCGACGGCTTCAAAGTCCGCGGCCAGGCCTGAGCATGAGCACAGTCATCCTGAGCGGAGCGAAGGATCGCGGCGCAGCGAACGATTCTTCGCCTGAACCTCGCAAGGCGAGACCCTTCGCTGGCGCTCAGGATGACAGCAAGGTCGTGCCCGCCGCCGTCGCGGTCGTCGGGCCGCCGCGCCGTGCATTCGACTGGGACGGCCTCCTCCGCCGGACGCTGCCGCCGGTGATCGGCTTCGCGCTGCTGATCGGCGTCTGGGAGTTGCTGGCGATCGGCAGCACGACCTTCCCTTCGCCGTGGTCGACCTTCGAATCGGCGGTCAAGCTGTTCGCCGACCCGTTCTATCGCAAGGGGCCGAACGACCAGGGCATCGGCTGGAACGTGCTGTTCTCGCTCGGCCGCGTCGCCGTTGGCTTCGGCCTCGCCGCGGCGGTCGGCATCCCGCTCGGTTTCGTGATCGGCCGATTCGAGTTCGCCAACCGGATGGTCTCGCCCCTCATCAGCCTCCTGAAGCCAGTGTCGCCGCTGGCCTGGCTGCCGATCGGCCTGCTCGTCTTCAAGGCCGCCAACCCGGCCGCCGTGTGGACGATCTTCATCTGCTCGATCTGGCCGATGGTGGTCAACACCGCAGTCGGCGTGCAGCGGGTACCGCAGGACTACCTCAACGTCGCCCGGGTGCTCAACCTGTCGGAGTGGAAGGTGGTCACGCGCATCCTGTTTCCGGCCGTGCTGCCCTACATGCTGACCGGCGTGCGGCTCTCGATCGGCACGGCGTGGCTGGTGATCGTGGCCGCCGAGATGCTGACCGGCGGCGTCGGCATCGGCTTCTGGGTTTGGGACGAGTGGAACAACCTCAACGTCCAGCACATCATCATCGCCATCTTCATCATCGGCGTCGTCGGGCTGGCGCTGGAGCAGCTTCTCATGCTCGCCGCCCGCCGCTTCAGCTTCGAGAGCGCATGAAGCCCCCACACTCACTCCGTTCGCTGCCCCCCGTGGGGACCGTCGGCACCCTTGGGGCGGCCCGGCGGGCGCCGCGATGAACCACTTCATCGAAGTCCAGGACGTCGAGATGACGTTCACCTCGAAGAAGGGCTCGTTCCACGCCCTGCGCGAGATCGACCTCTCGGTCGAGAAGGGCGAGTTCGTGACGCTGATCGGCCACTCCGGCTGCGGCAAGTCGACCCTGCTCAACCTGATCGCCGGGCTGCTCAAGCCGAGCAGCGGCGCCCTGTTGTGCGACAACCGCGAGATCGCGGCGCCGGGGCCGGAGCGTGCCGTCGTCTTTCAGAACCATTCGCTGCTGCCGTGGCTGAGCTGCTACGAGAACGTGCACCTCGCCGTCGAGCGCGTGTTCGCGGCCAGCGAAGACAAGGAGCAGCTGCGCCTGCGCACCGAGGCGACGCTCGAGCTCGTCGGCATGACGCACGCCCTGACCAAGCGCCCGCACGAGATCTCGGGCGGCATGAAGCAGCGCGTCGGCATCGCGCGGGCGCTGGCGATGAAGCCCAAGGTGCTGCTGATGGACGAGCCGTTCGGCGCCCTCGACGCTCTCACCCGTGCCCGCCTGCAGGACGAGCTGCTGAAGATCGTTGCCGATACCGGCAGCACGGTGGTGATGGTGACGCACGACGTCGACGAGGCGGTGCTGCTCTCGGACCGCGTCGTGATGATGACCAACGGGCCGGCCGCGACCATCGGCGAGATCCTGCGCATCGACCTGCCGCGGCCGCGCGACCGCGTCGCTCTGGCCGAAGACCGCAACTACGTGCAGTGCCGCAAGGCCGTGCTCGACTTTCTCTACACGCGGCAGGGCCACGTCGAGAAGGCGGCGGCATGAGCCGCGCGAGTCGGCCGTGAAGACATTCATCAAGGTCGTGGAGTGCTGGCTGCCGAGCGGCGACCGCACGGTGCTCGAGTTCGGCGGCGCCCTCTACGGCGAGCACGCGCGCTTCGGGGCCATCAGCAAGACCATGTGCTTCGGCCGCGGCGAAGGCCTGCCCGGCCAGGCCTGGGAGGCCGGCCATCCGATCGTGCTGAAGGAGTTCGAGGGCTCGGCCTTTCGCCGCATCGCCGCGGCGCGCGCCGAGGGCCTGACCTGCGGCATCGCAGTGCCGATTTTTGCCGGCGACTTCCTCACCGCCGTCGTCGTCATCTTCTGCGGCGACGATGCCGCCCACGCCGGCGCCATCGAGCTGTGGCGCAACGAGCCGGAGCGCTCGAAGGACATGAGCCTCGTCGACGGCTACTACGGCACCACCGCCGAAGCCTTCGAGTTCCTGTCGCGCCGCACCAGCTTCCGGCGCGGCCACGGCCTGCCGGGCTCGGCGTGGGAGAGTGGCCTGCCGGTCTTCGTGGCAGACCTCGGCCGCGGCGCCGGATTCATGCGCGGCGACAGCGCCGCCAGGGTCGGCATCAACCGCGGCTTCGCGATGCCGTGCTCGACGCGCGGCAGCGGTCACTACGTCATGGCCTTCCTGTCGGCACTGGCGACGCCGATCGCGCGCCGCTTCGAGATCTGGCGGCCCGACGCGTCGGGCGAGACGCTGACGCGTAGCGCCGGCTTCTGCGAGTCGCTCGGTTCGCTCGACTCCCTGGCCCACGCCGTCACCCTCGAAGCCGGCCAGGGCACGATTGGCCGGCCCGGCTGGACCGGCATTCCCGCCTTCAGCGAAGACGCGGCCGGCGAGCCCGGCGGCATCGGCGCCTCGGCGGCGGCGGTCGGGCTGAGCTCGCTGGTGGCGCTGCCGGTTCTCGAAAGCGGCCGGCTGGTCGCGACCGTCGCCTGGTACTTCTGACATGCAGAAGATGAAGCTCGTCGTCATCGGCAACGGCATGGCCGGCATCCGCGCCGTCGAGGAGTTGCTGAAGCTCGCGCCCGAGCTCTACGACATCACCGTGTTCGGCGCCGAACCCCACCCGAACTACAACCGCATTCTGTTGAGCCCCGTGCTCGCCGGCGAGCAGACGCTCGAGGAGATCGTGCTCAACCCGGTCGAGTGGTATGCCGAGAACGGCATCACCCTGCACCTCGGCAAGAAGGTCACCGGCGTCAACCGCAAGACGCGCATCGTGCAGGCGGCCGACGGCAGCGAAGCGCCCTACGACCGGCTGCTCATCGCCACAGGGTCCAATCCCTTCATCCTGCCGCTGCCCGGCAAGGAACTCGACGGCGTGATCTCGTACCGCGACATCGCCGACACCAACGCGATGATCGACGCGGCTTCGAAGCATCGCCATGCCGTCGTCATCGGCGGTGGCCTGCTCGGGCTGGAAGCGGCCAACGGCCTGATGGTGCGCGGCATGAGCGTGACGGTCGTGCACCTCATGCCGTGGCTCATGGAGCGCCAGCTCGACGACGTGGCCGGATCGCTGCTACAGAAAAGCCTCGAGGCGCGCGGGATCCGCTTCCTCATGGGCGCGCAGACCGAGGCGCTCCTCGGCAGCGAGGGCGACGGCCGGAGCGGCCGCGTGCGCGCCGTCCGACTCAAGGACGGCAGCGAAGTCCCGGCCAACCTCGTCGTCATGGCCGCCGGCATCCGGCCCAACACCGAGCTCGCCGAGAAGATCGGCCTGCACTGCCAGCGCGGCATCGTCGTCAACGACACGATGCAGACCGTGACCGATCCACGCATCTACTCGGTCGGCGAGTGCGCCGCCCACCGCGGCATCGCCTACGGCCTGGTGGCGCCGCTGTTCGAGCAGGGCAAGGTCTGCGCGACGCATCTGGCGCAGTTCGGCATCGGCCGCTACCTCGGTAGCCAGACCAGCACCAAGCTCAAGGTCACCGGCATCGACCTGTTCTCGGCCGGCAAGTTCACCGGCGGCCCCGAGTTCGAGGAGATCGTGATGAGCGATCCGTTCGGCGGCGTCTACAAGAAGCTCGTCATCCAGAACGACAGACTGGTCGGCGCCGTGCTCTACGGCGACACCGTCGACGGCAGCTGGTACTTCAAGCTGCTGCGCGAAGGCCGCGCCATCGGCGAGCTGCGCGACAAGCTGATGTTCGGCGAGTCCAACGTCGGCACCGCCGGCCACGCCGGCCAGACCTCGGCGATGGCGATGGCCGACGACGCCGAAGTCTGCGGCTGCAACGGCGTCGCCAAGGGCCAGATCTGCAAGGCGATCAAGGAAAAAGGCCTGTTCACGCTCGACGACGTGAGGAAGCACACCAAGGCGAGCGCGTCGTGCGGGTCGTGCACGGGCCTGGTCGAGCAGCTCATCATGTTCACGGCCGGCGGCGACTACAGCGCCGCGCCGAAGAAAAAGGCGATGTGCGGCTGCACCGATTGCGGCCACCAGGACGTGCGCGACGCCATCCGCGAGCGCCACCTCACGAGCGCCACGAGCGTGCGCGCCGCGCTCGCCTGGCGCACGCCCGACGGCTGCGCCAGCTGCCGGCCGGCGCTCAACTACTACCTGCTCAGCACCTGGCCGAAAGAAGCCGTCGACGACCCGCAGTCGCGCTACATCAACGAGCGCAGCCACGCCAACATCCAGAAGGACGGCACCTACTCGGTGATCCCGCGCATGTGGGGCGGCGAGACGAATTCGGGCGAGCTGCGCCGCATCGCCGATGTCGTCGACAAGTACAAGGTGCCGACGGTCAAGGTCACCGGCGGCCAGCGCATCGACCTGCTCGGCATCAGGAAGGAAGACCTGCAGGCGGTCTGGAAGGACCTCGACATGCCGTCGGGCCACGCCTATGCGAAGGCGCTGCGCACGGTGAAGACCTGCGTCGGCTCGGAGTGGTGCCGCTTCGGCACCCAGGACTCGACGCAGATGGGCAAGGACCTCGAGCGCGCGCTCTGGCGCATGCAGGCGCCGCACAAGGTCAAGCTCGCCGTCTCCGGCTGCCCGCGCAACTGCGCCGAGTCGGGCATCAAGGATGTCGGCGTCATCGGCGTCGATTCCGGCTGGGAGATCTACGTCGGCGGCAACGGCGGCATCAAGACCGAGGTGGCGCAGTTCTTCTGCAAGGTCAAGACGGCCACCGAGGTGCTCGAAGTCAGCGGCGCCTTCCTGCAGCTCTACCGCGAGGAAGGCTGGTACCTCGAGCGCACCGTGCACTACCTCGCACGGGTCGGCCTCGACCACGTGAAGAAGCTCGTGCTCGACGATGCGGTCAATCGCAAGGCCTTGTGGGAGCGGCTCCAGTTCTCGCTCGACGGCGAGCCTGATCCGTGGGTCGATACCGAGAAGGCGCGCGTCGACACGCGCCAGTTCACGGCGCTCGCGCCGTGAAGGCCGCGGCGGTCATGGCCGACTGGAAGCCGATCTGCCGAATCGACGACATCCCGGTGCTCGGCGCCCGCCGGGTTCGCCGCGAGCGCGGCGCCGACATCGCCTTGTTCCGCGCTGCCGACGATCATGTCTTCGCGCTTCTCGACCGCTGCCCGCACCAAGGCGGGCCGCTGTCGCAGGGCATCGTCTTCGGCCATGCCGTTGCCTGCCCGCTGCACAACTGGACGATCCAGCTCGACGACGGTTGCGCCCGCGCCCCCGATGTCGGCTGCGCCGCGACGTTCTCGGTGCAGTGCGAGGCCGGGACGATCTATCTGGACGCCGGCGAGCTGGCGTCGCGCGGCCTCGAAGCCGCCATCGAAGACTGACGGCGTGACCGACACCCGTTCGACCTGCCCTTACTGCGGGGTCGGCTGCGGCGTGATCATCGAAGCGAGCGACGGCCAGGTCACCGGCGTTCGCGGCGACCCGGACCATCCGGCCAATTTCGGGCGCCTGTGCAGCAAGGGCAGCACGTTGCACCTCACCGCCACCGCCGAGGTGCGCCGCTTCGACCGCCTGCTGCAGCCGACCTGGCGCGAGCGCCGCGACGAGCCGCCGCGGCCGATCGGGTGGAACGACGCGATGGAGCGCCTCGCCGACCGCTTCGCCGCCACGATCCGCGAGCACGGGCCCGACGCCGTCGCCTTCTACGTCTCGGGCCAGTTGCTGACGGAGGACTACTACCTCTTCAACAAGCTCGCCAAAGGCCTGATCGGCACCAACAACATCGACACCAATTCGCGCCTGTGCATGAGCAGCGCCGTCGCCGGCTACAAACAGAGCCTGGGCGCCGACGCGCCACCGACCTGCTACGACGATGTGAATCACACGGACTGCCTGTTCATCGCTGGTGCGAACACGGCGTGGGCGCACCCGGTGCTGTTTCGCCGCATCGAGGACGCGCGGCGGGCGCGGCCGCAAATGAAGCTCATCGTCGTCGACCCGCGCCGCACCGAGACCGCGCAATGCGCCGACCTGCACCTGCAGATCCAGCCCGGCACCGACGTCGCCCTCTTCCACGGCATGCTGCACGCGCTGATCTGGGACGAGCTCGTCGACCGCGACTTCATCGCTGCGCACACCAGCGGCTTCGCGGCGGCGAAGGCGCTGGTCGCCGACATGCCGCCGCGCGAGGCGGCGCGCCTCTGCGGCATCTCCATGGCAGACCTGCTTCAAGCCGCACGCTGGTTCGCCGAGTCACCGGCGACGCTGTCGATGTGGTGCCAGGGCCTCAACCAGAGTACGAGCGGCACCGCCAAGAACACCGCCCTCATCAACCTGCACCTGGCCACCGGCCAGATCGGCCGCAAAGGTGCCGGGCCGTTCTCGCTCACCGGCCAGCCGAACGCGATGGGCGGCCGCGAGGTCGGCGGCATGGCCAACCTGCTGTCGGCGCACCGCGATCTCGGCAATGCCGAACACCGCGCCGAAGTGGCGCGGCTCTGGGGCATCGAGTCGGTGCCGGCGCAACGCGGCAAGACGGCCGTCGAGATGTTCGAGGCGGTCGAGCGCGGCGAGATCAAGATGCTCTGGATCGCGTGCACGAATCCGGCGCAGTCGATGCCCGACCAGGCGATGGTGCGGCGCGCCTTCGCGCGCTGCGAGCTGGTGGTGCTGCAGGAGGCTTTCGCCGACACGGCGACGGCACCGTTCGCCGACGTGGTCCTGCCAGCCTCGACCTGGGCCGAGAAGGAAGGCACCGTCACCAACAGCGAGCGCTGCATCAGCCGCGTTCGCGCCGCGGTGTCGCCGCCCGGCGAAGCGCGCGACGACGCTGCCATCGTCATCGACTTCGCGCGCCGCCTGCAGAACCGGGTCCGGCCCGGCGCCGCCGACCTGTTCGCCTACGACTCGATCGAGTCGGTCTGGAACGAGCACCGCGAATCGACGCGCGGCCGCGACTGCGACATCACCGGCCTCGACTACGCCGCGCTCGAGTTGCGCGGGCCGCAGCAGTGGCCGGTGCGAAGCGGCGACGACAGCGGTGACGGCGTCGACAGCGGCAGCATCGACCGCATCGACCGCACAAGCATCGGCACCGCCCGCCTCTACGAAGACCACGTCTTCGCGACCGCCGACGGCCGCGCCCGCTTCGTCGCCACGCCGTATCGCCCGACCGCCGAAGTGCGCGACGCCCGCCATCCGTTCGCGCTCAACACGGGTCGGCTGCGCGACCAGTGGCATGGCATGAGCCGCAGCGGCACCGTGCCGCGCCTGTTCGGCCACGACGGCGCGCCGAGCGTGCGCATGAACCCGCACGACCTGCCGCGGCGTGGCCTCGCGGCGGGCGCGCTCGTCGAGCTGTCGTCGCGGCGCGGCCGCATCGTCTTGCCGCTCGTGGCCGACGACGGCATCGGCCGCGGCGAAGCCTATGTGGCGATGCACTGGGGCAGCGAGTTCGTCTCCGGTGTCGGCGCCGACGGCGTTCGCCATGCCGGCGTCAACGGCCTGACGACGCGCGCCTTCTGCCCCGACTCGTTCCAGCCCGAGCTCAAGCACGCCGCCGTGCGCATCGCCGCCGCCGAGCTGCCCTGGCGCCTCACCGCAGCGGCGTGGCTGCCGGCCGGCGCCGCCGCCGCAGCTCGCGCCGCCCTGCGCGAGTCGATGACCGACTTCGGCTACGCGTCGTGCGTGCCGGTGGCCGCGGCCGACGGTCGCAGCGGCCTCGTCTTCGAGGCGGCGTCGGCGATGCCGATCACGGTCGAAGCGATCGATCGCATCGCCGCGCTGATGGGCGCCGCCGGCGCGGCGACGCTGCGCTATGCCGACGCCGTGCGCGGCCAGCGGCGGCTGCTCGCCATCGAAGGCGAAGGCGACGACGCGCGCATCGCCGCCCTCGTGCTCGCCGGCCGGGCGCCGCTCGCCGACTGGCTGCGCACGCTCTGGCAGGAGCGGCGGCCGGCGGCACCGTTCGGGCGCTCGCTGCTCGCCCCCGGGGCCACGGCGCCGGTCGGCATGGCAGCACGCAGCCGGCAGATCTGCAACTGCTTCGACATCTCGGAAGCTCGCATCCGCGAGAGCCTCTCCGCCCGGGCCGGCACGCCCGCCGAGCGCGTCGCCGCCCTGCAGGCCGAGCTGCGCTGCGGCACGCAATGCGGCTCGTGTCTGCCCGAGCTGCGTCGGCTCGAGACCGAGTCGCGCGCGGCCGCCGCGGTGACCGTGCACTGACGACCGCGGCGTTCGCCGCATCAGTCCGGTCCGGCCTTGAACGCCGTCAGCTCTCACCCTTCGGAGCGAAAGATCTGGCCGCTCTTCTGGACCGTGCGGATCTCGTCCCGGACTTCGCGCCTGACCGCCGGCGCCAGCCAGATGATTTGCTCCTGGCGGCTGCTGATGGCATGGGTGCGCGGCGGGCGTCGATCCAGTATTCGCCGGCTTCGGCGGCCGTCACCGTCTCGGTGATCTGGGCGGTCTCGTTCTTGGTGGGCAGATCGGACTCGCGATACGTCCAGCGCTCGCCCACGACCAACGACGGCACGGGCATCTCCCGGGCCCGCAACGGCCGGGCGAGGGCGAAGCCGATGAGCGCGAGCCCGCAACCGTTGCAGACGTCGCGGCGAAGGATCGGCGCCTGCCGTTGGCTGAACGTTAGTAGCATCGGCCTCGGCATGAACATCCTTCTCCTCGGCGGCGGCCTCTTCCTCGGCGCGGCCATCGCAGACCACGCCGCGGCGCGCGGCCACCGCCTCACCGTCTTCAACCGCGGCCGCTCGCGCGGCGACTGGCCGGCCGGCGTCGAGGCGGTGGTCGGCGACCGCACGAGCGACCTCGGCCGGCTCGATGGAAGGCGCTTCGATGCCGTCGTCGACACCTGCGGCTACGTGCCGGCCGACGCGCAGGCACGTGCCGCGGCGCGAGAAGCGGTACCGGCGTCGCCAGCGACGGCGACGAGCGCGTGAGGACGCAGGTCGCCATCGTCGGCGCCGGCCCGGCCGGTCTCTTGCTCGGCGCCCTGCTCGCGAAGGCCGGCATCGAGACGGTGATCGTCGAGCAGCGCACGCCCGCGTACGTGCTCGGCAGGATCCGCGCCGGCGTCCTCGAGCAGGTCACGGTCGACCTCCTCGACGCGGCCGGTGCCGGCACCCGCATGCATGCCGAAGGCCTGCCGCACGACGGCATCGAGCTCTGCTTCGGCGGCGGCCGCCACCGCATCGACCTGCACGCTCTCACCGGCGGCAAGCGGGTCATGGTCTACGGCCAGACCGAAGTCACGCGCGACCTGATGGACGCTCGCGCCGCGGCCGGCCTCGTCACCGTCTACAAAGCCGAAGGCGTGAGCCTGCATGGCTTCGACGGCGACCGGCCGAGCCTGAGCTACACGAAAGGCGGTGCCACGCACGAGCTGCACTGCGACTTCATCGCCGGCTGCGACGGCTACCACGGCGTCAGCCGGCAAAGCGCGCCGGCGGCGGCGCTGAAGACCTTCGAGCGTGTCTATCCGTTCGGCTGGCTCGGCGTGCTCTCGGACACGCCGCCGGTCTCGCACGAGCTGATCTACTCGAACCACGAGCGCGGCTTCGCGCTCTGCAGCATGCGCTCGGCGACGCGCAGCCGCTACTACGTGCAATGCGCGCTCGACGACCAAGCCGGGCGCTGGAGCGACGACGCCTTCTGGGCCGAGCTGCGCGCCCGCCTCGACCCGGCCGCGGCGGCCGCGCTCGTGACCGGGCCGTCGATCGAGAAGAGCATCGCGCCGCTGCGCAGCTTCGTCGCCGAGCCGATGCGCTTCGGCCGCCTCTTCCTCGCCGGCGACGCTGCCCACATCGTGCCGCCGACGGGAGCCAAGGGCCTGAACCTCGCCGCCGGCGACGTCGGCCTGCTGGCGCGCGCATTCGCCGAGCACTACGGCTCCGACGGCGCACGGAGCGATGGCGGCATCGACCGCTATTCGGAGCGGTGTCTGCGCCGCGTCTGGCGAGCCGAGCGCTTCTCGTGGTGGTTCACTTCGCTGATGCACCGCTTCCCCGAGAACGGCGACTTCGGCTCGCGGATGCAGGCGGCCGAACTCGACTACCTCGTCCACTCGAAGGCCGCGTCGACGGCACTGGCGGAGAATTACGTCGGCCTGCCGCTCCATTCCTGATCAAGAAAAGGATTTGCCATGGATTCGATCTCCCGCCGCCCCTTCGCCCTCGCCGGCGCAGTCGTCGCCATCGCTCTCGGGACCGGCTTGCCGCGCCACGCGCTCGCGCAGGCGCAGGCGCAGCCGGCTCGGAACCGCGCCCTTTTCCAGGTGAGCGACAACGACCCGGCACGGTGGACCATGATCCTCAACAACATCCAGAACCTGCGCGAAGGCGTCGGCTCGGAAAGCGTCGAGATCGAGCTGGTCGCCTACGGCCCCGGCGTGGCGATGCTGAAGGCCGACTCGAGCGTCCGCGAGCGCATCGACGCGGCGCTGAAGAACGGCGTCGCCGTCAACGCTTGCCAGAACACGATGCAGGGCATGAAGTTGGTGCCGGCCGACATGCTGCCCGCGATCAGCTACGTGCCGTCGGGCGTGGTCGAGGTGATGAGAAAGCAGCAGCAGGGCTGGGCCTACATCCGCTCGTGATCGTCCATCTGGTGACCGCGTCGTGCAGGTCGATCGTCGTGCGAAGCAGATTCGCGATGCTGTGGGCATGCGCAAGAAGTTCGGCGTCGAACCGCGCCGGATCCCCGACGACCTTGCCCTCGTCGGCGACGCGGCCGACGGCGATCCCGGCATCGCCGGCATCGGTGCGGCGCGGCTGCTGAACCGCCACACGAGCCGCTGGCGCGGTAGGAGGCCGACGAGCGCGCGTCTTCGGTGACCTTCGACGACAGCCACGCAAACAGGCTCTGCCTGGCCTGGTTCTCGATCAGCGGCATGCGCTCGCGCTCGATCTGGTCGCAGTGGCCGAGGCTGGCTCGCGCGGCTCGGCGTCGACCGTCGTGCGGCGGGCAGCCGGACTCGACTGGAGGATGGGCAAGGCAGCGATGCGATGCACCGGCAAAGGCTGCACGTCCTACAACGAGCGGCGCTGGCCTGACCTGCGGGCTTCGGCCTTGCACGCCTACGATCGAGTCGTCCGCGAAGCGAGCCCCCGCCCATGCCCGAGAAAGCCCGAACCAAGCCCGGCCGCATCCTCGTCATCGAAGACGACTGGGACATCCTCGAAGTGCTCAAGCTGATGCTCGAGGGTGAAGGCCATCAGGTCGTGACCGCCAAGCATGGCCGCGCTGCGTTGGCAGCAACGGCGGCGGCGAGCAAGCCCTTCGACCTCGTCGTCATGGACATCTCGATGCCGGAGATGAGCGGCATCGAGGTCGCGCAGGCACTGCGCGCCAACGTCAAGACCGCCGGCGTGCGCATCGCCATCCACACCGGGCTCGACGAGCACTGGGTCCGTGCCCGCTTCGTCGACTACGACCTCTTCCTGACGAAGGCCAACGACGCCGACGTGATGCTCGACGAGATCGCGCGGCTGCTCGACCAGCCGCGGCCGTCGCGCGGCGCGCCGGCCGCCGCCGAGGCGATGTTTTCGGCCGAAGACAGCGTCAAGGCGCAGACGGCACTGCGCGCGGCGATGGGCGTCGGCCCCGAGTCGCTGGCGCTGCCGGCCTTTCTCGCCATGCTCGGCACCGAGATCGAGCAGCTGCGGCGGGTCGGCAAGTCGGACGGCGAGATCACCGGTCTCATCGGCCAGGCGATCGGCAAGCCGGTGGCGGCCGACGCGCTGACACGGCACGTGCGCCGCGCCTGATGAGTCGGATCGCGCCCGGCTGCCGAATGCGCCCGGACCGCGCCCGGAACCTTCGGCTCCGAGCCGCCGTAGATGATCACATCGCAGGGGCGCGCATTGATCGCCTACGGTCGCATCGACGATGGCATGGTGGCCTTGAACACGGCCGCCGCGATGCTCGCGAAACTGCCCGAGGTGCCCGATCTGAAAGGTCCGTTCCTCGTGTTCCAGGCCATGGGCCTGATCGAACGGGGCCGCTACGCCGAGGCCCGCCAGGCCGCCGACGAGGCCGAGCGCGCGATCGGCGAAGCAAAGATGCCGGTCGATCGCTGGCTGCCGCCGCTGCGTCGCAGCCTGCAGCTCGCGACCGGCCAGGCCGCTGCGGCGCTGCACGACTTCCAGGCGGCTCGCGTCAAGCGCGGCCTCGCGGCCGTGCCGCTGGCAACCGAGCCACCGAAAGCACAGGCCGAATCGACCGCCCTGTACCTCGCGGCCGGACAGCCCGGCCCGGCCGAAGCGCAGGCGCGCCAGGCCCTCGTTGCCCTCGACGCCGACGCCCGCGCCAGCAACCGGGCGCCGACGCAGGCGCAGGCGACGCTGGTGCTCGGTCGCGCCCTCGTCGACCAGGGTCGGGCGGCGCCGGCGTTGCCCGTTCTGCAGCAGGCGCTGGCACTCGCTCGCGCCACCTTCGATCCCGAACGCGCCCTCGCCGTTGCCGATGCCTGGATCGCGCTGGCGCAGTGCCAGCGCGCGCTGGGCGACAGTGCCGCGTCGGCTCGCTCGCTCGCGGCTGCGTCGAAGATCCACGCCGTGCAGAGCCGCGTCGGCGAACACCATCTGGCTGCCCTGCACGACACCACCCGACCCGCCCGCACACCGCCATGACCCTCGCCGCGCCGATCGAGTCGCGGCGATGAATGCCGACCGCGCGGTGATGGCGTTCTTCCCGTCGTTGCAGGGCCGCGAGGACAGCGACGCCAGCATCTTCGACGCCGACCGCGTCGCCGCTTTCGACGACGCCGATGTGGCGCGCCTGCTCGCCGACGCCGGCATCGTTCGCCATCGCGGCAAGATCGAATCGACGATCAACAACGCCTGGCGCGTCATGGCGTTGCGCGCCGGGTTCGGCCCGCTCGCGGACCGTGCGGGGCGCTTCGTGCCGGCGCCAGGCTCGCGGCCGAGACGAATCACGCCGGTGTCGATCGCCGCACACGGGCCGTCGGTCGAAGCCGTCGCGATGTCGAAAGACCTGAAACAACGCGGCTGGACCTTCGTCGGCCCGACCACGGTCTACGCCTTCATGCAGGCGATGGGTCTGGTCGCCGATCACTTCGAGGGCTGCCATGCCCGGGCGGCTGGCCGATGACACCGGCCCGCGTGTTCCTTCTCACCGCCCTGGCAATGCTCGCCTTCGCCGGCAACTCGCTGCTCTGCCGCGCTGCCCTGCACGGCGGCAGCGGCATCGACGCGGCTTCCTTCACGTTGATCCGAATCGTTGCCGGCGCCGCGACGCTCTGGCTCAACGTGCGCCTGCGCGACGGCCGCAGCGCGCTCGCCGGCAATTGGCCGTCGGCGTTCGCCCTGTTCGCCTATGCCGCCGCGTTCTCGTTCGCCTACGTCGGCCTGACCGCGGCGACCGGCGCCCTGCTGCTGTTCGGCTCTGTCCAGGCGACCATGATCGGCGTCGGCCTCGTTCGCGGCGAGCGGCTCGCCGCGGCGCAAACGCTCGGGCTGGCCTGTGCGCTGGTCGGACTCGTCGGCCTGCTGCTGCCGGGCCTGTCGGCACCGCCGCTGACGAGCGCACTGCTGATGCTGGCGGCCGGCGTCGCCTGGGGCGTCTACTCGCTGCGCGGCAGGGGCGGCGGCGACCCGCTGCGCGTCACTGCCGGCAACTTCCTGCGCGCGGTCGCGTTCGCTGCGCTGCTCAGCGCGTTGACGCTGCGCGGCGCCTCGATCGACGCCCCCGGCATCGCCTACGCCGTCGCTTCGGGCGCTCTGGCTTCGGGTGTGGGCTACGCGGTCTGGTACAGCGCCTTGCCGGCGTTGAAGGTGGCAAGCGCCGCGACGGTCCAGCTCACCGTGCCGGTCATCGCTGCCATCGGTGGCATGGCGCTGCTCGGCGAGCCGCCGACCTTGCGCTTCCTCGTCGCCACGGTCGCGATCCTCGGCGGCATCGCCCTCGTCGTACGACCACGGCGATAGGCCACGACGGCGCCCTGGCGTCGCCCCGACTCAGACCAGGCGGTGCAGGAAACGCGGCGCCGACAGCCAGCCGAGAAAGCGGCCGAAGCGCGGCGCCGTGGCCAGCCGCGCCAGCTCGGCGAGCTGCGCCTGGGGGCTGCGCGGCGGTGGCGCCTGCAGCACGACCGGGTTGGCGCGCACGACCGGCCGTGGCACGGCGGCCATGGCTTCGCCGAGCCACTCGACGATCGGCCGCCATTCGTCGATGTCCGCCTGGGCTTTGGCGGCGGGCAGATCGAACAGCGTCAGGCCCTGGTCGATGCAGCGCACGTAGCCCTGCGTTTCGCGCAAGGTGCCGATGAAGGGCAGACCGAGCGTGTGCGCCCAGGCTTCGAGGATCTCGGCGGCGCGCGTGCGGCGGTCGAGTCGCATGCCGACGGCAACCACCTTGCAGCGGCCGCTCGCGACGCGCGGCAGCGCCATCAGCTCGGCATGGCAGTCGGCGGCCGAGTCGCGGTCGAAGGCCGAGTTGCAGACCGGCATGACGATGATGTCGGCGAAGGCCACGACCCGCGCCAGGTCGAAGCCGCGCAGGCCGCCCGGCGTGTCGAGAACGACGTGGTGGACGCCGGCCGGCGGCCTCAGCACGCGCTTTGGGTCGACCGCCCAGCCGACGATCGGGGTGCTGCGCGGCAGCGGCTGGCTGCTGCGCTGGCGCAGCCAGGCCTGCGTCGACTGCTGGCGATCGACGTCGCCGAGCATCACCGGCACGCCCGCGTTCGCGTAGTGCGCGGCAAGGTGGGTGGCCAGCGTGCTCTTGCCGCTGCCTCCCTTGCGATTGACGATGGCGATGACAGGCATATTGGATCGTCCCGATTTAAACCTTCGCGGGCAAGAGCGAAGGGCCGAGATGGTACGCAATCACGCGGCATATGCCTCATTCGCAGGCACCGCGGCCTGCTTCGCCTGCCGCTGAGCTGCCGTCAGCGGCCGGGCCTGGCGGCGAAGAAGGCGTTGAGCTCGGCGCCCGAGGCGGCGTCGACGAAGCCGCCGAAGCGGCCTTCGTCGGCCAGCGTCCTGGCGGCCCGCATGAAGCCGCCCCAGGCCGCCCGGGCCATGGCGCCGCCGACGCTGACGCGGCGCACGCCGAGCGCGGCGATCTCGACCAGCGTCAGATCGCTGGCGGCGCCGACGAGCAGGTTGACCGGCTTCGGCGCCACCGCCGCGACCACCGCGGCGATCTGCTCGCGGCTCTTGATGCCAGGCGCATAGAGGCAGTCGGCGCCGGCTTCGGCGTAGGCCTGCAGCCGCCGGAGGGTGTCGTCGAGGCTGGGGCGGCCGACCAGGAAATTTTCGGCGCGACCGACCAGCAGCGTGTCGCCGCCGGCGGCGTCGATGGCACGGCGGGCAGCGCGCAGCCGGGCGACGGCAACCTCGATGTCGTGGAGCGGATGCGCTGCGTTGCCGGTGGAGTCTTCGATCGAGAGGCCGGCGACGCCCGTAGCGACCGCAAGCGCGACGCTTTCGGCGACGCCTTCGGCATCGGCGCCGAAGCCGCTCTCGAAGTCGGCGTTGATGGGCAAGTCGGTCGCGGCGACGAGTTCGCGCAGATGCGCGAGCACGGTGTCGCGCGGCAGCTGGTTGTCGGCGTGGCCCAGCGACCAGGCGAGGCCGGAACTGGTGCTCGCGAGCGCCTTGAAGCCGAGGCCCTGCAGCCAGCGGGCACTGCCAGCGTCCCACGGATTCGGGATGACGAAGCAGCCGCTGTCGTGGAGCCGGCGAAAGGCCTTCCGGCGGGCGGCGATCTGCGAAGGGGGGGGCGACGGCGACGGCGTCATGGGGGATCTCGTTGCAAAGCGGGAGCGGCGCCGCCGAGCGATCGCACAAGCGCCTGGAAGTCCTTGTCGCTGCGCAGCACTTCCCGGCCAGCGGCGATCAGCTGCGTCACCTCGGCGTCGCCGATCGAGAACGCGGTCGGCACCTGGAGCAGGAACTGGCGCTGTGCCGAGGCCGGCGCGTCGCGCAGGTTGACCTGGATCAGGAAGATCTCGGCATCGGTCGAGAAGCCGCGCAGTCGCTCGCGCCGGCCGCTCCGTATCTCCTCGCGCCAGCGCCCGGCGACGTCGTCGAGATAGGCCTGCGTTTCGCCGGTGGCGCGGTTGCCGGTGCCGAACAGCAGCGCGTCGACGACCTCGGTCGTGGTCGGTACCTGATCGCTCTCGTCGATGCGACGCGCCGGATCGCGCTCGGCATTGACGGTGACGATGACCAGCCGCTTGATGTTTCCCGGCGCGATCTTCACCTCGCTGAAGGTCGAGCTCATGCCGCCGCCGGAGAGCGCGCGGTCGAGCAGGCGGCGCACGCCGAGGTTGTCGGCGAGACCGCCGTCGACGAGGTGGACATAGGGCCGCGAGTCGGCGTCGAGGTAGCTGCGCTTTTCGGCCCGGAACAGGCGCGCCCGGTAGTCGTCGGTGCGGCCGTCGACGGCGACGGCGGCCGCACCGACGGGACAGTCGTTGCGGTAGTTGCGCAGCGTCAGCGGGCTGAGCACCAGCGGCACCGCCGACGACGCGGTGACGGCGAACGCCAGCGGCACGCTGCCGAGTTCGGAGCAGATCAGCTCGAACTGGTCGGCGGTGAAGTCGAAGCCGCTGCCGAGCGACATGTCGGTGGCGGTGACGATGAGCTGCGGGTGGCGCGGCCGCCGCGCCACGTCGGCGAAGGTCATGCCGCGATAGAGGCCGTCGAGCCGGCGCTGCAGGAGATGGCTGCGCCCGAACCAGGGCGAGGTGAGGTCGAACAGGTTGGCCGGCCGCAGCATCTGGCTCAGCAGCCCGTCCTGGAAATCCTGGCGCAGGAAGTCGGTCTCGAAGCCGTCGAGGCCGGCGCTGCCGAAGGCCGCGAAATAGGTGGCGACGATGCTGCCGCCGGAAACGCCGCTGACGAGATCGACGGCGTCGAGGACGTTGCTGCTCTTGTCGTTCCAGCAGCAGGGCGTCGCCTTGAGTTCCTGCAGCACGCCGTAGCCGAACGCCGCGGCGCGGGCGCCGCCGCCGGACAGGGCCACCGCGAACAGCGCGCTCGAATCGCGCTGGGCGATGGCAGCGACGTCGACCGGCGGGCCGGCCCGCAGCGGCTCGTTGATCCAGGGCCTGACGCTCGAGCAGCCAGCGAGTACGGCGGCGACGAGCACGATGGCTGCGGCGGCGGCGCGCATCGCGAAGGCAGAGGGGCGGCGGGCGCGTTCGGACTCCATGGCCACGGACTCTAGGACATCGGAGGCAACGGCGTGCGCTGCCGCAGCGCAGCGTCTACAGGCGCGAGTCGCGGCCCGCCAGGTCCGACGGCACGGTGCCGATCCAGCTCCGCTCCATCTGCACGAATTCCTCGTGCGAGCCCTCGGAGACCTCGGGAATGTCTGTGACTGCCCAGTCGCGCAGGTCGGCGTCGCGCTGCTCGATGCGATCGGCTTCGAACTTGAGATCGCGCAGGTGCTCGACGAGCGTGGCCAGCAGCGGTGAAATCTCGTCGCCCAGCAGCAGCTCGAGCTCCATCAGTGCCCTCACGATCACCTTGCGCGGCATCGCGTCGACGCTGGCCCAGCCCTTCTCGCCGAGTTCGTCGTGCACGAAGACGAGGTGGCGCATCAGCTGCGCTGGCGCGTCGGCCTCGTGCGCGATCAGGCGCGCCCGCAACTCGGCGCGCAGCTGCGACAACGATGAGGCCGGGTCGAGCCACGGCGGCTTCGGCTTCTCGACAAGGGCGACATGCAGCTGCTTGCCGCGCTGCTCCAGCGCGATCGAGCGACCCAGGATGTTCTTCATCCAACCCATGCGGCAGTCATCCTGGCTCGTGTATCGAGACTCGACATGGCACTTTCGGCGGTGGCGGCCCGGACTTGAGCCCGAGCCCTGCACGTATCGGCGCTGGCGTGCCAACGTTGGCAGATCCGGCTGGCAGCGCCGGCGCCGTGTCAGGCGGTCGACGCGACCAGCGCCCGGATGGCCGCGTCGACGCCACCGCGGCCGAAGGCGATGCCCTGCGCCTGCATCGCCGCCTCGACGCCGGCGAGGCAGCCGAGGATCATCGCTTCGTTCATGTCGCCGAGGTGGCCGATGCGAAAGACGCGGCCGGCAAGCGGCCCGAGGCCGCCGGCGACGGCCACCTGGAAGCGTTCGCGCGCGACCGTGCGCAGCGCTTCCGGGTCGATGCCGGCGCCGACCTCGATCGCCGTCACCGACACCGAGCGCGCCGGCACCGACTTCGTGAACAGGGCGATGGTGCCGCCCTCGCCCCAGCGTTCGACGGCGGCGTGCACGGCGAGCGCCAGGCGAGCATGACGGGCGTGGACGTTGCCGAGCCCTTCGGCGGCGATCAGGCCGAGCGCCGCCTCGAGGCCGGCGAGGTGGGCGAGCGGCGGTGTGCCGCAGAACTTGTGGTACGAGTGGGTGCTCTGGCGGCGGCTCCAGTCCCAGTAGAAGCGCGGCGCCGTATTGGCGCGCGAGACCGCCATCGCGCGCTCGTCGGCAGCGACGAAGGCCATGCCGGGCTGCAGCATCAGGCCCTTTTGCGCCGCACCCATGACGACGTTCACGCCGAGCGCGTCCATGGCGAACGGCGCCGCGCCGAGCGAGGCGACGACGTCGACCACGAAGAGGGCTGGATGGCCGGCGGCGTCGATGGCACGGCGCAACGCTGCGAGGTCGCTGGTGGTGCCGCTGGCGGTGTCGGTGTGAACGGCGAAGACGGCGCCGATCTCGTGGTCGCGGTCGTCGCGCAGCACCGCTTCAACAGCGGCCGGGTCGATCGGGAAGCCTTCGATGAAAGGCGTTCGCAGGACGCGGCCACCGAAGGCCTCGACTTGCTCGGCCCAGCCGTCGGAGAAGTGGCCGGTGCCCGGCACGAGGATGGCGCTACCGGGCGCGACCAGATTGGCGATCACCGCTTCCCAGCCACCGTGGCCGTTGGCGGCGTAGAAGAAGACGTCGGCGCGGTCGGTGTGCAGCAGGGCCTTCATGCCGGATTCGCAGGCCGCGATGAGGTCGTGCAGGCGCGCGTCGGCGAGGTCGGTGGGTTGGCGCGACATAGCCGCCACGACTTCGTCGGGAACCCGCGTCGGGCCGGGTGAATGCAGCAGGCGGATACCGGGAACGCGAGGGCGGGATGTCATGGCTGGCGATGTTAGCTTTACGATGCCCCATGGCCACCCGTACCCCGCCGCCCTCCCGTGCCGAGCACGATCATCCTCACGCGCACGGCCACGCTCACGACGACGATGACGAGCACAGCGAGCTCGGCCCGATGGACCTGCGCGTGCGCGCACTGGAGTCGCTGCTCACCGAGAAGGGCTACATCGATCCGGCCGCGCTCGACGCCCTGATCGACACCTACCAGACGCGCATCGGCCCGCGCAACGGCGCCCGCGTCGTCGCCCGCGCCTGGGCCGATCCGGCCTATCGCGACTGGCTGCTGCGCGACGCGACGGCGGCGATCGCATCGCTCGGCTACTCGGGCCGGCAAGGCGAGCACATGGTCGCGCTCGAGAACACGCCGGCGCAGCACCACCTCGTCGTCTGCACGCTTTGCAGTTGCTACCCGTGGCCGGTGCTCGGCCTGCCGCCCGCCTGGTACAAGAGCGCGCCCTACCGCTCGCGCGCCGTCGCCGACCCGCGCGGCGTGCTCGCCGAGTTCGGCGTGACGCTGCCCGATGCGACCGCGATCCGCGTCTGGGACTCGACTGCCGAAGTGCGCTATCTCGTCGTGCCGATGCGGCCGACCGGCAGCGACAGTCTGGGCGAAGACGCCCTGGCGGCGCTGGTGAGCCGCGACTCGATGATCGGCACCGGCCTGGCGCGATCGCCCGTGAGCACAACATGAGCTACGCGACGCACGCCGATCTCGGCGGCCAGGCCGGCCACGGCGCCGTCACTCCCGAGGCGGAAGAAGGCGAGCCCTTCCACGCCGCCTGGGAGGCGCGCGCCTTGGCGCTGACGCTGGCGATGGGCGCCACCGGCTCCTGGAACATCGACATGAGCCGCGCCGCCCGCGAGACGCTGCCGGACTACGCCACGCTGAGCTACTTCCGGATCTGGCTGGCGGCGCTGCAAAAGCTCGTCGAGGAGCGCGGCCTGGCCAGCGCCGACGAGATCGCGAGCGGCCGCATGAAGCACCCCGCACGGCCGGTCGCGCGCGTGCTCGCCGCCGGCAACGTGGCGGCAGCGCTGGCCCGCGGCTCGCCGACCGAGCGGCCGGCGACGGCGACGGCCCGCTTCGCGCGCGGCGACGGCGTTCGCATGCGCAGCGAGACTCCCGACCACCACACGCGGCTGCCGGCCTACGTTCGCGGCCGCCTCGGGGTCGTCGAGCGGGTCCACGGCATGCACGTCTTCGCCGATGCCCATGCGCTCGGTCTCGGCGAGCAGCCCCAGTGGCTCTACACCGTCCGCTTCGACGAGGCCGAGCTCTGGCCAGGCCGGCCACCGCAGCGCCTGACCGTGTCGGTCGATGCGTGGGAGCCTTACCTGGAAGCGGCATGACGACCTTCGCCGGCGACGCCTCCGGCCTGCCGCACGAGATCGCCGAGCCGGTATTCGCCGAGCCATGGCAGGCCCATGCCTTCGCCCTCGCGCTCGCGCTGCACGAGCGCGGCCTCTTCACCTGGCCCGAGTGGGCCGACGCGTTGGCCGCCGAGATCGCGGTGGCGCAGCAGCGCGGCGATCCGGATCTCGGCGACAGCTACTACGAGCACTGGCTGGCCGCACTGGAGCGGCTCGCCACGGCCAAGGGCGCGAGCACCGAGGCCGACCTGCAGCGCTACCGCGACGCCTGGGACCATGCCGCCGACCGCACGCCGCACGGCAAGCCGATCGAGCTGCGTGCCGCCGACTTCGGCCGGTGACGAGCGCCGCCGGCGCGTTCAGATCTTTCGCAGGAGCTCGATCAGCAGCGCCCGCTCGGCGCGGGAGAGCAGGGCCAGCGCCGACTCCTCCATCGTCGCCGAGATCTTGCGCGAGCGTTCGGCCAATGCCCGCCCCCTGGCCGTGAGGTGGACATGCTGGGCGCGGCGGTCGCGGGTGCTGCGCACGCGCTCGACCCAGCCGCACTCGGCCATGCGGTCGAGTATCACGGCGAGATTGGGCGGCGAGATGTCGAGGGCCTGGCCGAGCTGCTTCTGGTTGACCTCGCCGTTGCCGGCCACCAGCATCAGGATCGAGAACTCCTGCACCCGCAGATCCAGCGACGCCATGTGCCGGGTGAAGACCTTGCGCAGTTCGAGGGCGGCGCGCGAGGCGGCGTAGCCGACCAGGTGCGACAGGGCGGCGTCGTCGAGCCCGCGGGCCGACCGGCCTGCTGCCGGCCCGCTGTCGGCGGCCGCGCCGGCGCGCGGCGAATGCACGGCAGCTTCGGCCGTCATCGCGGCACCTTCTTGCGCGCCGCGCCGAGGTAGGTCTCGATGACGCGCGGATCGCGGGCGAGGTCGGTCGCCTTACCCTCGATCGCGACTTCGCCCATCTCGAGCACGTAGCCGTAGTCGGCGACCTCGAGCGCAGCGCGCGCGTTCTGCTCGACGAGCAGGATGGTGACTCCGGTGGCGCGCAGCGCCGCGATCGTGGCGAAGATGTCGCGCACCACGAGCGGCGCCAGGCCCAGGCTCGGCTCGTCGAGCATCAGGAGCGCCGGCCGGCCCATCAAGGCGCGGCCGACGGCGAGCATCTGCCGCTCGCCCCCCGAGAGCGTGCCGGCGAGCTGCCTGCGCCGCTCGCGCAAGCGCGGGAACACCATGTAGACCTCGCCGAGCGCCTTCGCGGTGTCCTTGCCATTGCCGAGCCGGACCTGCCGATAGGCGCCGAGCAGCAGGTTGTCCTCGACCGACATCGTCGCGAACAGCGCCCGCGTTTCCGGCACCAGGGCGATACCGCGCATGACGCGTTCCTCGAGCGCCAGCAGGGCCATCGGCACGCCGTCGTAGTCGAATTTCCCGCGCGACGGCAGCACCCCCATCAAGGCGTTGAGCAGCGTCGACTTGCCGGCGCCGTTGGGGCCGATGACGGTGATGACCTGGCCGGCGGTGGCGGTGAGGTCGATGCCGTGCAGAACCTCGGCACGGCCGTAGCCGGCATGCAGGTCGCGGACTCTCAGGAGGTCCATGGGTCTGCTTCTTTCGGTGCGCGGTCGGGCGCGCTGGCCGAGGCCATCGGGTGGCCCACTCCCTCGGCCCGAACCGGGGCATGCGAACAAGGCCGCGCAGGATCGGGACGGTGGTGCGCTCCATGGAGCGAAGTCAAGGAGGAGAGGCGGTGCGCAGCAGCGCCTCGGGGGACATGAGCGCAATGGAGCGCGCCAGCGGCCCGATCCCGAACAAACCAAGAGCGCAACATCAATGCTCCGTCCCGAGATACGCAGCCCGCACCGCCGGCGACGCCTGCACTTCTTCCGGTGTGCCTTCGATCAGCTTGGTGCCGAACTCCATCACCACGACGCGGTCGACCAGCCCCATCACCAGATCCATGTCGTGCTCGACGAGCAGGATCGACAGGCCTTCGCCGCGCAGCTGCCGCAGCACGCCGGCGAGGCTTTCCTTTTCCTTCAGGCGGAGGCCGGCGGCGGGCTCGTCGAGCAGCAGCAGCGTCGGGTCGGCGGCGAGGGCGCGGGCGATTTCCATGAGCCGCTGCTGACCGAGCGCGAGGTTGCCGGCCTGCTCATGCATGAGCTCGCCGATGCCGATGCGCCGCAGTTGCCGCTCGGCCTCCTTCATCAGGGCGCGCTCCTCGGCACGGTCGGTGCGCAGCATCGCCGCCGGCACGCCGTGACGGCCGCGCAGGTGGGCGCCGAGGGCGACGTTCTCGAGCACCGTCATCGTCGCGATCATCTTGACGTGCTGGAAGGTGCGCGACACGCCCTGCCGCGCGATCTCGCGCGAGCGGGTACCGTCGATGCGGCGACCGAGCAGCGTCACCTCGCCGCGCGTGGCCGGCAGCACGCCGGTGACGAGGTTGAAGGTGGTCGACTTGCCGGCCCCGTTCGGGCCGATCAGGCCGAGGATCTCGCCGGCGCGGACGTTGAAGCTCACGTCGTTGACGGCGACCAGACCGCCGAACTCCTTGCGGGCGGCGCGCACGTCGAGCACGACCGCGCCGTGGGCCGGCTTCGCGCGCGTCGGCAGCGCTGCGGCGTCGGCCCAGTCGACCTTGCGTCTGACCTTCGGCAGCAGCGCCTCGACGAAGGCCCAGATACCGTCGCGCGCGTACTGCAGCACGAGCACGAGGAGCACGCCGAAGACGATGATCTCGTAGTTGCCGCTGGTGCCCATGAGCTTCGGCAGCCAGACCTGGAGCTGGTCCTTCAGGATCTGCACGACGCCGGCGCCGACCAGCGCACCCCAGACGTGGCCGACGCCGCCGAGCACCGCCATGAACAGGTACTCGATGCCCATGTTGAGGCCGAACGGCGACGGGTTGACGGTGCGCTGGAAGTGCGCGAACAGCCAGCCGCTGACGCTCGCGAGCAGGGCTGCGAGCACGAACGCCGTGACCTTGACGCGGAAGGTGTCGACGCCCATCGCCTCGGCCATCGTCGTGCCGCCCTTGACAGCGCGCATGGCGCGGCCGGTGCGCGAATCGAGCAGGTGCGTAACCGCGATGGCCGCGAGCACGACGATGATCCAGAGCAGGTAGAAGAAGCTGCGACCGGTTCTGAGCGACTGGCCGAAGAAGTCGAGCGCCGGGATGCCGAGCAGGCCGTCGTACTTGCCGAGGAAGTCGAGGTTGCCGAGCAGGTAGAAGAGCGACAGGCCCCAGGCGATGGTGGCGAGCGGCAGGTAGTGCCCCGACATCCGCAAGGTGATCCACCCGAGCACCAGCGCGGCGACGCCGGTGACGCCCAGGCCGATCCAGACCGTGAGCCACGGTGAGACGCCGTAGGTGAGCGTGAGGTACGCCGCCGTGTACGCGCCCATGCCCACGAACGCAGCCTGCCCGAACGACGTCAGCCCGGCGACGCCGGTGAGCAGCACGAGGCCGATCACGACCAGCGTGTAGAGGCCGATGTAGTTGGCCTGCGTGATCCAGAACTCGGGCACCGGCGCCAGCGGCAGGACGGCGAGCAGCAGCACGAAGACGGCGAGAGCGATGCGGCGGAGGCCCACGTTCATTCCTCTTCGTCGTCGTGGCCGTGCTGGAAGGACCGCCACAGCAGCACCGGGATGATCAGTGTGAAGACGATCACTTCCTTGAAGGCACTCGCGTAGAACGAGCTGAAGCTCTCGAGCACGCCGACGAGGAGCGCCCCGAGCGCGGCCGCCGGGTAACTGGCGAGGCCGCCGAAAATGGCGGCGACGAAGCCCTTGAGCCCGATCAGGAAGCCGGAGTCGTAGAAGATCGTCGTCGTCGGCCCGATCAGCAGGCCCGAGAGCGCGCCCATGAAGGCGGCGAGGCCGAAGCTCAGCTGGCCGGCGCTCGAGGTCGAGATGCCCATGAGGCGGGCACCGAGCCGGTTCACCGCCGTTGCTCGCAAGGCCTTGCCGCGAAGCGTGCGCTCGAAGAAGACGTAGAGGCCGACGATGAGGGCGGCAGCAGCAGCGAAGATGATCACCGTCTGACCCGACAGCAGCAACGGCCCGGCGGCGAAGCGCGCGTCCCAGAACGGCGGGTTGCGAAAGCCTTCGGCGCCGAAGAAGACGAGGCCGAGCCCGGTGAGGGCGAAGTGCACGCCGACCGAAACGATCAGCAGCACCAGCACGCTGGCGTCGGCCAGGCGCTGGTAGGCGAGGCGGTAGACCAGCGGCCCGAGCAGTGTGACGATCGCGAGCGCCAGCGCGCTCTGCACGAGGAGCGGAAATTTCTGCGGCGCCGCCCACACCGTGACGGCCGCGACCAGCGCCGGCAGCAGCATCGTGCGCAGCAATCCGCGCAGAAGTTGCGCCGGTGGCAGGCCGCGCCGGACCGCGTCGGCGAGGTCGAGCAATGCAGCGACGGCGGCGAGTGCGACCAGCAGCCAGACCGTGCCCGGCACCTTGCCGAGCTGCAGCAGCGCCAGCGTCAGCGCCCCGTAGGCGACGAACTCGCCCTGCGGGATGAAGATGACGCGGGTGACGGCGAAGACCAGCACCGTCGCCAGCGCCAGCAGGCCGTAGACGGCGCCGTTGGTGACGCCGTCGAGCAGCAGGATGCCGGCGGTCGAGAGATCCATGCGCCGGTGCCTATCGGAAGGCCGCGGGCCGCGCCGGGCCGCTCCCACGCGGACCGCACGCCCCCCCCCCGGGGGGCAGCAAACGCAGAGAGTGAGGGGGCACCGTCACTGCACGACCTGCCATTCGCCGCTCACGATCTTCAGCAGCACGCCGGTCTCGGGCGTGTAGCCGAAGTGGTCGGTCGCGGTCCAGTTGAGAACGCCCTGCGAGACCGGCGTGCGGCCCATCGTCTCGAAGGCTTCCTTCAGCGCCGCCCGGAACTGCGGCGTGCCGGGCTTGGCCTTGGCGAGCGCCAGCGGGATCGCCTTGTTGAGGACGATGACCACGTCGTAGGCATGCGCCGCGAACTGGTTCGCCGAACCCTTGCCGTTGACCTTCTCGAACTCTTCCTTGAACTTCATTCCCAGCGCCTTGCTGGCGTTGCCGGCGGGCAGCTTCTCAGCGACCACCGCCGGCCCCGACGACACGAACGAGCCCTCGACATCGGCACCGCCGATGCGGATGAGGTCCATCGTCGCAGCGCCGTGCGTCTGGTAGAGCTTGCCCTTGGCGTAGCCGCGCTCGACCAGGCCCTTGTGCGGCATGGCGGCGCCGCTGCCGGAGGCAGCGATGAGGATGGCATCGGGGTTGGCTGCGACGAGCTTCAATGCCTGGCCGGTGACGCTGGTGTCGGGCCGGGCGAAGCGCTCGGTCGCGACCAGCTTGATGCCGGCCTTCTCGGCGAGCGGCTGGATGTCGGTGAGCCAGGCCTCGCCATAGGCATCCGAGTAGCCGAGGAAACCGTAGGTCTTGACGCCGAGCTTTTTCCACTGCTCGACGATCGGGATCGCCATCACCGCCGTCGATTGCGGCATCCGGAACGACCAGCCGCCCTTGCCCGGCGGCAGGTTCACCGGCGAGAGCATGAGCTGCACCGTCTGCCCCTCGGCGGCGACGTCCGACATCGCCGCGGCGATGGGCGTGGCGGCCGAGCCGACGATGAGGTCGACCTTGTCCTCGGTGATGAAACGGCGCGTGTTCTTGACGCCGACGGTCGGATCGGTGGCGTCGTCGAGGACGATCACGTTGAGCTTCTCGCCGGCGATCGAGGTCGGCCAGAGGGCGATGCCGTTCTTGGTCGGGATGCCGAGCGCCGAGGTCGGGCCGGTGAGCGGGATGCTGACGCCGATGGTGATGTCGGCGAACGCGGCGCTGGCGCCGAGGGCGAGCGCGGCGGCGGCGAGGCGGGTGAACGAGGTCATCGGGTGTCTCCTTGTCGGTTCAGCTGCAGAGAGCCTTGATGTCTTCGGGAACGGGGATGGCGCGCAGGCGGTCAGGATCGTCGGCGTCGCGGCGCACGAACACGCGCGTCTCGGTGCCTTCGCAGATCAGCGTCTCGCCGCGCATGACGCGGTGGCGCTGCACGAAGGCCTTGGCGTGCCACGATTCGACGTGGGTGGCGATCGTGAGCGTCTCGGCGTAGGTGGCGGCGGTGACGAACTTCGTCGCGATCTCGAGCAGCGGCGTGCCGACGATGCCACGCGTCTTCACCAGCTCGCGCCATGGCGGCACGCCGCACTGCATGAAGAACGACAGCGAAGCGGCGTCCATCCAGCGCTGGAAGTTCGGATAGAAGACGATGCCGGCGGGATCGCAGTCGCCGAACTGGATGTCGACGGAGAAGTGGGTGGTTCTGGGCACGGTTGTCATTGCGGCACCAGCACGTCGCGGTCGCGGCCGGCGTACATCCGCTTCACGTCGGCGTCGCGATGCGTGAGCACGGCGCGCTGGTTGATCGAACCCTTGTCGGTGATCTCGCCGCGGTCGATCGACGGCGACTCGGCGAGTACGAGAGCGCGTGCCACCCGCGTCGCGCTGCCGGTTCCGCTCGAATGCAGGACATCGACGAGGCGCTGGAAGAAGGCGCGCAGCTTCGCGTCGCCGACGACGATGTGGGCCGGCGCGTTGGCCGGCAGTCCGGCAAAGGCGCGGCAGGCGTCGAGGCGGGGAAACAGCAGGATGCCGATATCGCCGCGGTCGATGCCGGCGATGACGACGTCCTGCACCATCGGGTCGCCGGCCGCGATGATCTTCGCGCGCAGCGGCCCGACCGAGACGAAGGTGCCGGTCGAGAGCTTGAAGTCCTCGGCGATGCGACCGTCGAACACGAAGCCCTTGCCGGGGTCGGCCGGGTCCATCGGCCGGGCCGCATCGCCGCTGCAGTAGAAGCCTTCGGCGTCGAAGCTCTCGGCTGTCTGCTCGGGCGCGCGCCAGTAACCGGGCGTGACGTTGGGGCCGCGATAGCGCACCTCCTGCTTGGCGCCCGGACCGGCGCCGTCGGGTACCAGCTTCAGCTCGAGGCCGGGCGCCGGCAGGCCGATGTGGCCCGACTCGACGAGGTGCGCGTTGGCGCAGATCGCGAACGGCGCCGTCTCCGTCATGCCCAGGCCGGTGAGCATCTTCACGCGGTGCCCGATCTCCTGCTCGGCGATGCGGTCGAGCTTGTTCCAGACCGGCTGCGACAGGCCGGCGCCGGAGAAGAACATCATGTTGAGGCGGCTGAAGAAGGTCTTGCGCAACACCGCATCGGCCTCCAGCGCGTTGGCGATCTCCTCGAAGCCCTTGGGCACGTTGAAGTAGATCGTGGGTGCGATCTCGCGCAGGTTGCGCAGGGTCTCGCCGATCAGCGCTGTCGTCGGCTTGCCTTCGTCGATGTAGAGCGTGCCGCCGTTGTAGAGCGTGATGCCGACGTTGTGGTTGCCGCCGAAGGTGTGGTTCCACGGCAGCCAGTCGACGAGTACCGGCGGCTCCGTCTGCAGCGACCGGAAGCACTGGCGGATCATCTGCTGGTTCGAGCAGAGCATGCGGTGGGTGTTGATCACGCCCTTCGGCAGCTTGGTCGAGCCCGAGGTGAAGAGAAACTTGGCGATGGTGTCGGGGCCGACCTTCGCGTGCGCCTCGTCGACGGCCGCGGTCGGCACGGTCGCCAGCAGGTCGGCGAAGGAGCGCACGCTGCGGCCGACGAGCGCGCCTTCGGTGAGCACCACCGGTGTCGCCGCCGGCACCGCAGCGGCGATCGCCTTCGCGTAAGCCGGGCCGCTGGCGAACACCAGGCCGGGCGTCAGCAGGCCGAGGATGTGCTTAAGCTTGCCGTGGTCCTGCGAGACCAGCGAATAGGCCGGCGACACCGGCGCGTACGGCACGCCGGCGAGCATCGCGCCGAGCGCCAGCAGCAGGTGCTCGATGTCGTTGTCGGAGAGGACGGCGACCGGCCGCTCGACCGACACGCCGAGATCGATGAGCGCCTGCGCGACCGAGCGCGCCGCCAGCAGCGCCGCGCCGTAGCTGACCTCGCGCCAGGCGCCGCCCGCGACCCGTTTGGCGACGAGCGTGCGCGCCGGCGCCGCCTCGGCCCAGTGCAGGAGGCGGTCGGTCAATCGCCTCGCATACGGCTCGAGCGGCTCTTTGGAAACGATCAGCGTCGAGCCGTCGGCGCGGCGGGTGAGCGTCGCCTCGAGCGAGCCGCCGAGCGGCAGCTCGCGATAGGTCGGCAAGCTCACGCCTTCTTGACCTTCCCGGCCTTGCCGTCGAGGAAGGCGCGCATGCGGGTCTTGGCAGCGTCGTCGCCCTGAGCGATCGCGGCCATCAGCGACTCGACGAACAAGCCATCGTCCTGCCCCATGTCGGCAATGCGCGGCAGCGCGTGCATGACGGCGAAGTTCGACAGCGGCGCGTTGGTGGCGATGCGGCCGGCGAGTTCGAGCGCCTTGGCGATGCCCTGCCCAGCCTCGACGCGGTACTGCGAGAGGCCTATCGCGAGGCCCTCGTCGGCGTCGTAGACGCGGCCGGTGAGCATCATGTCGGCCATCCGCGAAACGCCGATCAGCCGCGGGATGCGGGCCGAGCCGCCGCCACCGACGAAAAGGCCGCGCTGGCCTTCGGGCAGGCCGTAGAACGTGCTCGGCTCGGCGACGCGCACGTGCGCAGAAGCCGCCAGTTCGAGGCCGCCGCCGACCACCGCGCCGTGCAGCACCGCGATCACCGGTACGCGGCCGAACTGGATCTGGTGGAAAGCCGCATGCCACGAGCGCGAATGCAGGATCCCCTCGGCGACGCTGCGCTCGCCGAGCTCGGAGAGATCCAGCCCGGCGCAGAAGTGATCGCCCTCGCCGCTCAGAACCACCGCCCGCGTTTCCTCGGGCAGGTTGACGAAGGCCGTGTGCAACTGCGCGACGAGTGCGTCGTTGATGGCGTTGCGTTTGGCCGGCCGCGCGAGGCGCACATGCAGCACCGCACCGTGCTGCTCCGTGCGCAGCAGGTCGAGTGCCGTGAACCGTACCGGCAGCGTTGGAGCAGGAGAAGGGCGCGCCGTCATTTCATTCATGTTAGTAAACATGCCCGGATTCGCCTTTCGGGGTTAGTCCCGAGGCATACCTTCGGTTTGCTTATCTTTTTTAACTAAACAGGGTTGCTCCGACGTAGTGCGCGTCCCGCCATCCTGATCGTATGAGAGCGACATCGAACGAAGCATGAGCCTCGCCGTGGAGAAATCCTGCGTCTAGGAAGGTAACGGCCGAGTCCGGTCGCCTCCTGGAGGCGGTCCTCGCCGGCCCATTCCGTTCTTCCCACCGCAACCTGAAAGACGACCATGACTATCGGCAAACGTGAATTTCTTCGACTGACCGCAGCGGCCGCGGCCGCCCTGACGCTGGCCGCGTGCGGCGGCGGCGGCGACCCGGCCATGCCTTCCAGCGGTGGCGGTGGCGGCAGCGGCGGTGGCGGCGCCGGCGGCACCGGCGCCCTCACGATCGCCGGCACCAGCAACTTCCCCGATGCCGGCACGAACCTCGTTCCCGATGCGGGGCTGGCCGCGGGCGCGTCGTTGTCGACCACGGCGGGCAACCTGCTTAATGTCGCGATCAACAGCCTCGTCAACGGCAACGTGCGCTTCTTCTCGCTGCCGCTCGGCGGCAGCGCAGCGCCAGCCATCAACAGCAGCTACACCATCATCACCGACGGCGCTGCAGGAGCTGGCTCGCCGCTTGCGCTCGTGGCCACGAACGCGCTCACGGCGAAGACCTATTCGTGGAGCTCGGAATCGGGCACCGTGAAGATCACGGCGATCTCGGCGACCAGCGTCGACCTGCTGTTCACCAACGTCACCTTCCATCCGACGCCGAACACCGACCCCGCCGCTGCGTTCGCGACGGGCAAGGTCATCCTCAACGGCACGGTGACGATCCCGCGCCGCTGAAGCGTCTCGTTGTCAGCCGAGCGCGGCACGCGCCGCGGCGTGCTCGGCTTTCAGGGGCGCGAGCGCGCCGGCTCGGTCGTACGCGGCACGAGCCGCGTCGCGCAACGACGGCGCGGTGCCGGCATCGAGCTCGGCCTGCCACGCGAGCGCTTCGCCGAGGCTGAGCCAGGCGTCGCGCAGGCCGGGGCTCTGGCGCGCAAGGGCGCCGAGGCCGGCACCGGCTCGGCGCGACGCGGCCAGCGCGTCATCGTGGCGGCCAAGCGCTTCGAGCGATCGCGACAGCTGCGTGCGCATCCAGCCAGCGCGCCGCTCGGCGTTGGCGTTCGCGCCACCCTGCCCCTGCACCGACCAGAACGCGATCGCGCGCTCGAACACCGGCACCGCTTCGGCATGGCGGCCGGCGAGCGCGAGCGCCCGGCCGTATTGCTGGGACAGGCTCGGCAGCGCCTTTGCCCACACGCTGTCCGCGCCTCCGCTCTTGACCAGCGCGTTGGCTTCGGCCCAGCTGTGCTGCGCGGCATCGAGGGCGACGGGGCCGTCGCCGAGACGGATCGCGACCGTGGCCAGCGTGTTGAACTTGCGCATCGCGCCGTCGTGCCAGCTGGTCTGCAGCGGATCGAAGGCCACCGCCTGCGTCTGCATGCGTACCGCCTCTTCGGCATCGGCCCGCGCTGCTGCCGGCTCGTCGTGCTTGAGGCGGATGAGGGCTCGCGCTTCGATGGCGGTGGCGATCGCATGCAGCAGGCCGGCCTTGGCCTTCGGCTCCTCGGGCCGCGACGCCGAGTCGAGGCTCGCGAGCGCAGCGTCGCCGATCGCCAGCTGGCGACGGTAGGCCCGCTCGGCCTCGACATACCGCGGCAGCGCCGCTTCCGGCCGGTCGAGGCTCGGCTGGTTAAGGGCGTCGTAGAACTGGCCCTCGTTCAGGAGCATGTCGGCCAGGTTTTGCAGCAGGAAGATCCGGTTGTCGTCGCGCGTTTGCAGGGCCAGGCTTTCCTCGACGAGCGGGCGCGCGACTTCGAGCGTCTTCAGACCCTCTTCGGGATGGCCGGCGTTGCGCTGCAACTTGGCTTTGATGACATAGGCGCGCGCCAGCCAGTTCGCGAACGCCCGGTCGGCCTTGCGCTCGGGCCAGGCCTGGGCGCCAAGGGCGATGGCCTGGTCGGCGTGGCCGGCGGCGCGATCGTCGTGCCCGGTGGTCGCGGTGTTGCCAGCACCTTGCAGCTCGGCCAGGCGGGCATGCAGCGACGAGAGGTCTGCCGCGACGAGTGCATCGCCGCGGCCGCTGGCCGAGAGCTTCTGCAGCTGCGCCAGCGTGCCTTCGAGCAGCTCCTCCTTGACGGCCATGCCGCCGGGCAAATAGGCGATGCCGTCGCCGAAGCGAAACACCAGCTCGTGGGTAACGCCGCGCACTTCCGCCAGGCGCTGTCGGGCATCGTCGCGAGCGAGCCGCGCCTGTTGACCCTGCCAGGCGGCGACGCCGGCGCCGGCCACGAGCGCCACGGCCGCGAGCGCTGCGGCCGCGACAGGCACGCGATGGCGGGCCACGAACTTGGCGCCGACATAGGCCCAGGTCGGGGCGCGGGCGCTGACGGGAAATCCGGCAAGCGTGGCGCGGATGTCGGCGGCCATCGCCTCGACGCTCGCGTAGCGCCGCTCGACCGGCTTCTCGAGCGCTTTCAGCAGCACGTTGTCGAGGTCGCCGGCAAGGCGCTTTCTCGTCGCCAGCCAGCCCGGGTCGTCGCTGATGCCGGCCGGCAGGCTGCTCGGCCGCGTCGGCGTTTCTTCGAGCACGCGCTTCGCGGCATCGGCGGCGTTGGCAGCGTCGCGGCCGGTCGGCCGCACGCCGGTGAGCAGTTGATAGAGAAGCACGCCGAGGCTGTAGATGTCGGTGGCAGTGCTCACCGCTTCGCCGCGGATCTGCTCCGGACTGGCGTAGTTCGGCGTGAACGGGCGCTGCTGGCCCTGGGTCGCGTCGCCGGCCTCGCCGCCCGTGGGATCGAGGGCCTTGGCGATGCCGAAGTCGAGCAGCTTGACCTGGCCCTCGGCGGTGACCAGCACGTTGCCGGGCTT
The DNA here is from genome assembly GCA_043758495.1 of Rhizobacter sp. GTDB lineage: Bacteria > Pseudomonadota > Gammaproteobacteria > Burkholderiales > Burkholderiaceae_C > Schlegelella_A. Next base: position 1,337 of record JAYVNL010000110.1, on the reverse strand, counting down.
GAGGTCGCGGTGCACGAGCAGGTTGCGATGCGCGAACGCGACCGCGTCGGCGAGTTGCAGGAAGAGGGCCAGCCGCTGCTCGACCGGCAGGCCGCGCGCGGCGACGTCGATCGGCTCGCCGTCGACGCGCTCCATCACGAAGTAGGGCAGTCCGTCGGCGCTGAGGCCGGCGTCGAGCAGCGTCGCGATGTGCGGGTGGTTGAGGCGCGCGAGACTCTGCCGCTCCTGCGCGAATCGCTGCAGCACGGCGGTGCTGTCCATGCCGCGCTTGAGCAGCTTGACGGCGGCGCGACCTTCGTAGCTGCCGTCGGCCCGGCTCGCCGCGAACACCTCGCCCATGCCGCCGGCGCCGAGCGTGCCGGTAAGCTGCCACGGCCCGAGCCGCTCGCCAACGCGCGACTCCGGTGCTATCAGCACCATCGCGGCCGGCGCGTTCAGGAAGGCTTGCCCCGATGTCGCGGCCTGCTCGATGCAAAGCAGCGAAAGCACTTCGTCGCGCACGGTGTCGGCGACATCGGCAGCCGCGACGAACGCATCGCGCTGATCGGCTGGCCAATCGAGCGCTTCTGCGAACAGGCGCTTGACGAGGGCCCAGTCGGGCGCGTGGGGAGCGGCGGTCATGGGGCAGATTGGAACTCAGATCGCGCCTTCGCCAGGGTGGAGCGAGGCCGTATGCGCGACTTCGCTCACCGAACGGCGACGCTCGCCGATGTGAAAATCGCAGACCGTATCGCCGAGCGCCGTGGACACCTACCAAGACATCACCGACTGGCTCAATGCCCTGCCCGACAGCGACATCCGCGACGACAACGCGCTCGCCCAAGGCCAGGCTTTCGAAGGGCTCTACCCGGACCTGCTCCGGGTCGCCCGCAGCCACATGTTCAAGGAGCAGGCGGGCCACACGCTGAGTGCCACGGCACTGACGCACGAGGCCTGGTTTCGCATGAGCGAGCAGACGCGCACGCGCTGGGCCAGCCGCTCGCACTACCTCGCCATGGCCTCGACGATGATGCGCCGCATCCTCGTCAACCACGCGGTCGCCAAGCGCACGGCGCGGCGTAACGCGGCCACCACCTCGCTCACCGCCGCCGAGTGGGTGCCGGCCCCAGAGCGCGACGACGAGCTCATCGCCGTCCACGAGGCCCTGCTCGCCTTCGCGGCGGTAGACGAGCGCGCCGCCCAGGTCGTGGAGCTGAAGTTCTTCGGCGGCATGGAGAACGCCGAAGTCGCCGAGGCGCTCGCCGTTTCGGTGGCGACCGTCAAGCGCGACTGGCAGCTGGCGCGGGCCTGGCTGTGGCGGGAGCTGCAGGGCGCGTAAGGCGCGGTGGCATCGCGGG
>JAYVNL010000109.1:0-15991 GCA_043758495.1 Rhizobacter sp. | reverse complement strand
GTTTATCGTCGTCCCGGTCGGCCGTCCGGTGCACCTCTAGAAGCTGTCCTTGAATGGCGGTCGGCAGGGCCAGCGTTCACGGACCTGTGGCGAAGGCCCCCCACCGACTGCTCCCACCGGCGGCGAACAGCGCCTGCCGACCCGGAAGAGACGTCTGCTGTCCTGATCTTACCGCGACAAAGCCGCCGATCGAACCCGGGCGCACGGGCACATGAAGGTGCCCCCAGCGGCGGCACCGGTCGGCGGCAACCCTTGGAGCAAACCCGTCTCGGGCTTGGGCACAGCTCGGCGCCCAGCTCCCTACCAGCGATGCGCGTGGGCAGCGTGCGCCGCACTTCGCCCGCGATTCGCGCGCGCATTGGCGATGTCGTCGCGCGTGATCTCGGTCATGGCTTTGGCTATGCGAGCCGGTAGTTCGCGAGCTGGCAGCGATTCGTGTCGAGTTTGTCGAGCACGTCGTCCTTGAAGGTTTTGAGCATCGCCTTCATCGCGTTGATCTGCTCGGTGCTCACCTCCTTGCCCTTTTTGTCGACCGACCCGCCCAGGTAGACATGCGGGGTCGGCTGGCCGATCTCGAGCGTGACGTGGACCTGCATGTCCCACTCGATGCCGTTGAACATCTCGGCATAGAGGGCGTCCTTGTCACCGGCCAGGTTTTGCGGCAACTTGATGCTGTCGCCACTCACGGTGAGGTGGATCGTCTTGTCTCCGACCTTGTCCTTCTTCGCGATGATCCACGACCCAGTCGTCGTGATGTTGGGGTAACCCATGAGCCGCCACATGTCGGCGCGGGTGAGCTGCGGCAGAGCGATCGCGCCGACGGTCTGCTTGGCCAGGGCGATGACCTCGGCTGGGCCGGCGAAGCCTCTTGCCTTCGCGAACTGGATGAAAGTCGGACCGACGTCCAGCTGCGCCTTCTTGAGCATTTGCCTCTGGTCCTTGGTGAGCTGCTTTTCGCTCATGATCCAGGCGTTCAGCGCCGAGTTGGCTTCCACCGCCGACATGAGGACGCGAAAGTCGAACGACTCCTTGTTCGACGCTAGGTGCGTCGCGCATTCGCCGAGCGAGACCTCGATCTTGTGCACGCCGGGCACATAGGTCGCGGTCCCGACGTCGACCTTCACCAAGCCCGTCGACGCATTGACGTTCTGCAGCATGCCGCCGTTGAGGTAGGCGAGCGCCTTGCGCCTGAGGGTGCCCGCGTCGGCCTTGGCCTTCTCTTCCTGGTTCTCCTCGACGGCTTTCTTGCTCAGCGTGATCTGCGCCGGGCGCTTCTTCACCACAACCGAGAGCGGAACCGGCTTCGCCGACGCGCGGTGGTTTGTTCCCTGGGCGACGCCGACGCTCACCTCATGCGTACCGGCCGCGTTGATCGATGCGAGCGGCGGCGCGAACGTGAGCTCGCCGTCGCCCTGCCGGGTGACGACGCCGCGAACCGCTGCATCGACGTTCGCGTCGGGCTCGAGCGGCGCGAACGCGCCGACCTTGAGCTGCGAGTCGGCGCGCAGGATCTCGAAGTTGAGCGGCAGCGGCCCGGCCGCCGTGTGCTCCTTGCCTTCGCCGACGCTCACCAGCAGTTTGTAGGGCTTGGCGTCGCGCACTGTGTCGAACCCCGGCGCAAACTTGATCTCGCCGTCGCCTTCACGGCTAACGAGCGCGCGCAGGTCCACGTTCGTGCCGAACTCGAAGTTCGCCTGTGGCTTGACAGTCAGCTTCGGGTCGCGCTTGGCAGGCGGCTTATCCGCGTCCTTTCCAGGCAGCTTGACCGGGTCTTTCCCCGGCGGCGTGTTGCCGTCCGTCTTCCCGTTGCCAGGCGGCTGCAGGCCGAGTTTGTCGAGCAATGGCATGGCGCTACCTTCGGTGAGATTCCGGATGCTAAGGTGCAACGCCGCCGCTCGCCACCAACATCTCACGTCCGGATGAAGCTACGCCAGCTCAGGTGCTGCTTGGACTACCGTTGCTCCCGCGACCACGTGTCGGTGCTGCGATACAGGCCGCCCGCCGCTCTGAAGCATCACTCCAGGCAGGTCCGGTACCTCCATGACCGTGACCTTCGCCGCCGGTCCGCCGCACCTGAGGTCCCAACAGGTTCTGTCGCAATAGCGCGCGGAAGCAAATCTTGGCGGCGAGGTCGACGCCGATCAAAAAGCCAGCGAGTAGAACTGGCTCGCTGCAGACGAGTCTTTGTCTTTGGTGTTGCCGAGCTGGCCCTTGCGAATCATGTGCATGGTTTCGATGCCGGAGATCAGGATTCGGGAGCAGCGAAAGCTCTTGAATCCGAGCATCGACCGGGTGATGCGTTTGACGGCGCGGTGATCCTGCTCGACGATGTTGTTCAGGTACTTCGACTGGCGCAACTCGATGGGCAGGCCGCTGTCGGCCTGCATGCTCGTGATCGCCGCCGTGTTGGCGCCGCTCTTGTCGATGGTGATCTTCTCCGGCACGCCGTGCAGGTCAATGGCGCGCTCGAAGAATGCTCGGGCAGCAGCATGGTCTCGCTTGGCACGCAGCAGGAAGTCGACGGTGTCGCCGTCGCGGTCCACCGCGCGGTACAGATACTTCCAATGGCCGCCAACCTTGACGTAGGTCTCGTCCATTCGCCAGCTTCGACCCACCGGGCGCTTGCGCCGACGACACACCGCCGCGAGCACCGGCAGCATCTTGATGGCCCAGCGGTGAATGGTCCGCAGGCTCAGCGGGTAGCCCACGTACCAGCGTATGCACACGAGCATCACTTCGAGCGGATAGTGCATCCGCTGAAGTACCCCGCGAAGCGCTTCGCTCATCTTCGTTCGGTCAAACTTCATCGGCTGACCCTACCAGCCCGCGCTTGTCGCGACAGAACCCAGCGGCCGCACCTCACCGTTCACGCAGCGACATTGACAGGCTGCGGTCGCTCCAAAGGAGCAGCCCAGCAGAGACAGGAGTAGCAAAAGCTTCCGCATAGACCTTCTCCTGTTGAAAGCCCAGCCAGCGTATCAGTCTCACGTTCCCGGCCGGTCCAGCCTCAGGGGTTCACTCCAGTAGCCGGCACGTCAGGTTAGAAAGAATTGAGGAGGCCTTTCGAAGCAACATTACCCTTGAGCTTGCCGCCGTCGACCCTCATTTTGATCATGATCTCTGTAAACCGAACGATGCGCTTCGTCTCACTCTTGATCGACGAGTCCACGATATCTTGGATGTCGTCAGCTTTCGCATCCTTGGGGGGCTTCAAGGCACATATGCTCGTGCACAAGCCAACCACTTCCTTGTCGACCGCATTTTTCGCGTCTTCGATCAAGCCGTTGACCTTGCTCGCGTATTGCGCAACGAGCTTCTCGACAGCAGTTTCGAATTGAACAAGTTCTCTATCAGCCATAGATTTTCCCGGTAAGTCGCAAGAAGATCGCCTTAGCCATGGGAGGCTATTTACTGTGACGGTATCAGATGCCACACTGTTGCAATTGGCGAATTTTGCAACGATTGGATTTTCGCTGTCTAGTGTAGTGCGCGTGAAGTTATAGAACCTATCTGGCTTGCCATACTCCAACGGCCCAGGAGGCTGGAGCGATGCGAGTTGCCGAGACGATCGAGCTGGATGGAGCGACCGAGCGGGAGTTGCGAACACTGGCAAAAGGCCGGCGCATCGAGGCTCGTCTTCATCAACGTGCCAGGGTGATCTTGCTGGCGGCCCAGGGCTGGCAGAACAAACACATCGCCGCCGAGGTTCATCTCGACCGTCGACAGGTGGCGCTGTGGCGCAGCCGATTCCTGCAGGGTGGCATCGACGCGCTGCGTCAGGATGCGCCGCGCTCAGGCCGCACGCCCACCGTCACCGCCGAGGTCGTGTCGCACATCGTGGAGGTGACCCTGCACAGCAAGCCAGCGGCGGCCACGCACTGGAGCACGCGTACGCTGGCCGAGCACCTCGGCTTGGGCGCCACCACCATCCGCCGCGTCTGGAACAGCTTCGGTCTCAAGCCGCACCTGGCGCGCAGCTTCAAGCTCTCGCCCGGCGCGCGGTACGCAAAGGTGTCGAAGATGTCCTGCGCCTTGGCGCGGGACTCGCGCCTCTGTCGAAGTTGATGAACCCATGAACCGCGCGGCTCCGGGCGCGCTGCAACACGCCACAACTTGCGCCGCTTTTGCGCTTTCCCGAACAGCTTTTCCTCAAGCGGCTTCTGCCATACGGGCAGCCCTTGGGGCTCTTGCAGCGGCAGCTGGTATCGGTCGAGCAAACGGTCGGCCTCGGTGCCCTGCACTTTGCGCCAACGTGAGCCACGCCGAAAGGCCGGCGACGAGAAGCATCAGCGGATGCCACCAGTTGTGCAGAAACGCCGCTAGCGATCTCCAGATGACGAGGCCCGCGCCATCAGTGCGCGCCAGCGCATTTCCGACCATTGATTGCGTGCGTTCTCTGTTGAGCATCGGCCACGTTGAGTGGGCCTGCCAAGTCGAGGAAACTTTTCTTCGGTTCTGTCTGCGCCACAGCCGCTGCAACAGCGGCAGAGCAACACAGAAAGCAAAGGATCCGGCGCATTCGCTTCAGCATGAGTGCTCTCCCTTCGATATGCGAGCTCCAACCGTTGCCTCTTAGCTCGTTCGTGCCCTCGCCTTCGTGGACTTCCGCCCAGTCTCCGCGGCCAAGCAGTTACGTTCCCGCCTAACTTGATCGGCTGCGAAAACACTTCGGAGTGCCGCTCTGTGACGGACCTCGGCGCATCGCGTTCGAAACTGGCACCAGACTGGCACCGAACGCCTATTCACTTGCTAGATGTCAGCGATCGCTCACCAGGTCTAGACCGCCTGGCTTGGTAGGCCGTGTTGGGATCGAACCAACGACCAAAGGATTATGAGTCCTCTGCTCTAACCGACTGAGCTAACGGCCCGCGGCACGATTGTAGAGAGCGCCCTCTGGCACGAGGGCGGCAGTCTCGGCCTGAGGCGCGCACGGCACGGCCGCGGATCGCGCCGCAAGCCGCCAGTCCAGCGAGAAGCAGCGCCCATGTTTCCGGCTCCGGCACCGGCGTGACGGTCGCGACGACGGCGTTGCCGAAAGGTCGGTGACCACCGCCACCTCCACCACCGCCGAGCACGCCCTGAGAGCCGCCGCCAGCCTCGCCGTCGAGCGACGACGACAGCCCGGCTTTGGCCGCGAAGCTGATGTCGCCGCCGATCAGGACCGCGCCCTCGGCCTTCGCGATCGTGACGGTCGGCACCTCGGCCGGTGCCGTCGATGCGATGTCGAAGCCCGGTGCCTGGTCGGCCGCATCGGCGCGTTTCGCAGCATCTTCGTGACGAGCGATGCGGCTGACGTTGCGACACACCGTCGGCACCAGGATGCACTGGCCACTGTCGCAATAGACGAGGCCGCGCTCCTGCGTGTCGGCACGCCAGCCCGAGCGGCTGACGGTGCGGCAGAGCTGGTGGGCGCCGAAGTGCATGTCGCGGATGGCGCTGTCGTAGCGGCCCTTGCCTGCGATGCTGTCGCGGCGGATGGTGACGATGTCGTCGTAGTCGCGGCGGACCATGCGCGCACGCAGGCGTTCGCGCACGTCGGGTGCGATGTCGGTGTAGCGCCCGACGGCGGCGACGACGTCGCCCATGAACGGGTTGTGCCCCGGCCGGTCCCAGGTGCAGTTGTCGACGGCGGCCGTGCCCGCCGGCAGCGCCGACGAGGCATGCGCGGCGAGCGCGCCGGGCGCGAAGGCGGCGAGCGACAACACGGTGACGACAGCCGCCAGCAGCGATGAAAAGGTTCTGTTCATGAGGCAGCCAGTGGGCCCCAGGACCGACCGCGCTGCCCAACCCTGTTCGCGGGGGGCGGGCCGCGGCGCCACGGTCGTTTGTCACGAGCCGCCGTCGCGGCGGACGGGCGGTCGCCCGACTCGCGCCCTACTTCGTGCTCAGCGCGTTGCTGACCAGGCGCGACGTGATGTCGACGATCTGGACCATGCGGCTGTAGGCCATCCGCGTCGGCCCGATGACGCCGAGCGTGCCGACGACCTTGCCGTCGACCTCGTACGGCGCCGACACGATCGAGAGTTCTTCGAAGGGCACGACGAGGCTCTCACCGCCGATGTAGATGCGAACGCCCTCGGCGCGGCTCGAGACGTCGAGCAGGCGCATGAGCTGCGTCTTCTGCTCGAAGAGATCGAAGAGCTTTCGCAGGCTGCCCATGTCGCTCGAGAAGTCGCTCACCGTCAGCAGGTTGCGCTCGCCGGCGATCACGACCTGCTCGTGGCTCTCGGCCATCGCGTCGGTGCCGGCCTGCACGGCCGCCTGCATCAGCGAGGCGATCTCGCCACGCAGCGCGTCGACCTCGGTCTTCAGGCGCTCGCGCACTTCCTCGAGGGTGAGGCCGGCGTAGTTCGCGGTCAGAAAATTGCTGGCCTCGAGCAGCTGCGAAGAGGTGTAGTCCTGCGCCGTGAAGATCACCCGGTTCTGGACGTCGCCGTCGGGCGCGACCAGGATCACGAGCACGCGCCGCTCCGAGAGCCGCATGAACTCGATGTGGTGGAACACGCTCGCCTTCTTCGGCGCCGTGATCACGCCGACGAAACTCGACAGGCTCGACAGCAGCTGCGCCGCGTTGGCGATGACGCGCTGCGGCTGGTCGGCATTGAGCTGCGCTTCGATCGGATCCGCATGCACGGAGCCCGGCAGGCGCGAGGGTTGCGCGGTCAGCATCGTGTCGACGAAGAGCCGGTAGCCGCGCGCCGTCGGGATGCGGCCGGCGCTGGTGTGCGGGCTGGCGATGAGGCCCAGCTCCTCGAGGTCGGCCATCACGTTCCTGATGGTCGCCGGCGACAGTTCGAGGCCACTGGCGCGCGAGAGCGTGCGCGAGCCGACGGGCTGGCCATCGGAGATGTAGCGCTCGACGAGCGCCTTCAATAGGGTCTTGGCACGCTCGTCGAGCATCGGTTCTGTCGAGGTGAGGCGCGCCATTTTCACCTCTGTCGAAAAGGGGTCGCTGTGGTGTAATCCCGCGAATGTCGACCCGCTTCCGGCACGCCGCGCTCGTCGGCAAATTCAACGCTGGTAACAGCCGCGACGAGCTTGAGGCGGTGGCGAGATTCCTCGTCCTCCACGGCCTCGAGGTCTCGCTCGAGAAAGACACCGCTGCCAACTCCGGCATCACCGCCTGGCCCGCGCTCGACGCCGTCGCTCTCGGCGCTGCCTGCGACATCGCCGTCGTCGTCGGTGGCGACGGCACCATGCTCGGCATCGCCCGCCAGCTCGCCCGCTTCGACCTGCCGCTGGTCGGCATCAACCAGGGCCGGCTCGGATTCATCACCGACATCGCTCTCGACGAATATCGGCCGGCGTTGCAAGCGATCCTCGAAGGCGAGTACGACGAGGAGCAGCGCGCCCTCCTCGAAGGCGGCGTTCGCCGCGACGGCGCGACGCTGTTCGAGAGCGTCGCCCTCAACGACGTGATCGTGAGCCGCGGTGCGACTGCCGGCATGGTCGAGCTGCGCGTCGAGATCGACGGCGTGTTCGTCGCCCAGTTGCGTGCCGACGGCCTCATCGTCGGCTCGCCGACCGGTTCGACCGCGTATGCGCTCTCGGCCGGCGGCCCGATCCTGCATCCGGGCGTTGCCGGCTGGGTGCTGGTGCCGATCGCGCCGCACGATCTCACCAACCGGCCGATCGTGGTGCCCGACGCCGGCGAAGTGCAGATCGAGATCGTCGCCGGCCGCGACGCCAGCGTGAACTTCGACATGCAGTCGCTGACCAGTCTTCTGCATGGCGACCGCATCAGCGTGCGCCGCTCGGCGTACCGCGTGCGCTTCCTGCATCCGCGCGGCTGGAGCTACTACGCGACGCTGCGCGCGAAGCTGCACTGGGCGTCTGGCGCGGCCTGATGTCGACCGCCGCGCGCTGACATGCTGCATCGCCTCGCCATCCGCGACTTCGTCATCGTCGACTCACTCGAGATCGAGTTCGGCGCGGGCCTGACCGTGCTTACCGGCGAAACCGGCGCCGGCAAGTCGATCCTCGTCGACGCATTGCAGCTCGCCCTCGGAGGCCGCGGCGATGCCGGCGTCGTGCGCGAAGGCACTGGCCGCGCCGACATCACGGCCGAGTTCGACGCGCCAACCGCCCTCGCTGGCTGGCTCACCGACGCCGGCTTCGAGCCCGATTCCGGCGATGACGGGCGCTTGCTGCTTCGACGCAGCATCGACGCGCAAGGGAAGAGCCGCGCCTGGATCAACGGCGGCGGCGCCACCATCACGCAGCTGCGCGAGGCCGGCGAGCACCTGCTCGACATCCACGGCCAGCACGCCTGGCAAAGCCTGACCCGGCCGCCCGCCGTGCGCGCCATCGTCGATGCGTTCGCCCGCATCGACGCGGCACCGCTCGCGGCCCGCTTCGCCGCCTTGCGCGCGACCAGCGAGGCGCTCGCGGCCGCCGGCGAAAAGCAGGGCGACCTCGAGCGCGAGCGCGAGCGCCTGGCCTGGCAGATCGGCGAACTCGACAAGCTCGCGCCCGGCGCCGACGAATGGCCCGAGCTCGAGGCCGAGCATGGCCGCCTCGCCAACGGCCAGTCGCTGATCGACGCGGCCGGCGAAGCGCTGGCCGCGATCGCCGGCACCGACGCCGACAACGAAGCCGGCGCCGAAACCTTTGCCGGCCGCGCCATCGACGCGCTGCATGCCGTCGCCTCGTTCGATGCCCGACTCGAAGGCCCGATCGAAGCATTGCAGGGCGCGCAGGCGCAGCTGCAGGACGCCGCACACACGCTGGCCGGCTACCTCGACCGCGCCGAGCTCGACCCGGCGCGGTTGCGTGCACTCGACGAGCGGCTCTCGGCCTGGCTCGGCCTGGCCCGTCGCCATCGCCGGCCGCCGGCCGAGCTGCACGCGCTGCTCACGCAGTGGAAAGATGAGCTCGCCGCACTCGACGCCGCTTCGGATCTCGACGCGCTGCGTCGCGCCGGCGACGAGGCCCGCGCCGGCTACGACGCCGAAGCGCGCCGCGTCTCGATGCTGCGCAAGAAGGCAGCGCCGAAACTGGCCGATGCGGTCACGCGATCAATGCAGCAGCTCGGCATGGCCGGCGGCCGCTTCGAGGTCGTGCTCGAGCCGACCGACGCGCCGCAATCGTTCGGCAACGAGAGCGCCGGTTTCCTCGTCGCCGGCCACGCCGGCAGCACGCCGCGGCCGCTCGCCAAAGTCGCATCCGGCGGCGAGCTGTCGCGGATCGCGCTCTCGGTCGCGGTCGTCACGAGCGAGGTCGAGAGCGGCGCCGACGCGCCCGGCACGCTGATTTTCGACGAGGTCGATGCCGGCATCGGCGGCGCCGTCGCCGAGACTGTCGGCCGCCTGATGAAGCAGCTCGGCACCGGCCGCCAGATCCTCGCCGTCACCCATCTGCCGCAGGTCGCGGCCTGCGCCGACCGCCACTTCGTCGTCGCCAAGCAGGCGAACGCGAGCGGCGCCCGAAGCAGCGTCGACGCGGTTGCCGGCGAAGCGCGCACGGCCGAGATCGCCCGCATGCTCGGCGGCGAGAAGCTGTCGTCGACGAGCCTGGCGCATGCCGAAGAGATGCTGGCATCGAGCGCCGAAGCGCGGCCGGCAACGCCGAGAAAGGCCAAGTCATGAGCGACCCTGTAGCGGTCGGCCCCTCCCTCTCGGAGGGAGGGCAGCGAAGCGGGGAGGGAGCGGCCCTGTCCGCTGGCGCGGGCAAGGCCACGCGTGCTTGCCGCGAGATCGTTTTGGTGACCGGTATTTCAGGCTCGGGGAAATCCGTGGCCTTGCACGCGCTCGAAGACGCCGGGTTTTTTTGTGTCGACAATCTTCCGCCCGAGCTCCTGCGCGACTTCCTGCGCCTCGAGCAGCAGCGCCAGGACCAGCGCATCGCCATCGCGGTCGACGTGCGCAGCGCCGGCTCGCTGCCGCATCTCCTGCCGCTGATGGCGCAGCTGAAGAGCGAGGGTGTGTCGATCCAGGCCGTGTTCCTCGACGCCACCACCGGCGCCCTCGTTCGCCGCTTCTCGGAGACGCGGCGCGCCCACCCGCTCGCCGACCGCGGCGCCCTCGTCGACGCGATCGAGCTGGAGCGCGAGCTGCTCGCCGGCTTGCGCGATCAGTCGACGGTGATCGACACCAGCTCGCTGCGGCCGACCCAGCTTCGGGCCTGGATGCGCGACCTCGTGCGCGCCGCCGATAGCCGCCTCACCCTCGTGTTCGAGAGCTTTGCCTACCGCCACGGCGTGCCGCTCGACGCCGACTACGTGTTCGACGTGCGTGTGCTGCCGAACCCGCACTACGTCCGCGAGTTGCGGCCGCTCACCGGCCGCGACGCTGCTGTCGCCGAGTACCTGCAGGCGCAGCCCGAGGCCGTCGAGATGCTCGGCCAGATCGAAACCTTCCTGCGCCGCTGGCTGCCGGCCTTCAAAGCCGACCAGCGTGCCTACCTCACCGTCGCGATCGGCTGCACCGGCGGCCAGCATCGCTCGGTTTGGTTCGTCGAGCGGCTGACCGAGCGCTTCGCGAATGCGGCCACGACGGTGATCCGCCACCGCGAGTTCGAGTCGACGATATCGTGAGCGAGAGCGAGCCCGCGACCCACGACGAGCTGGCGCTGTTCCCGCTGCGCGCGGTGCTGTTCCCTGACGGCCGCCTCGACCTCAAGATCTTCGAAGCACGCTACCTCGACCTGATGTCGCGGTGCATGCGCGAGCAGCGGCCGTTCGGCGTCGTCGCCCTGCGCAGCGGCGGCGAAGCACGGATGTCCGACGCGCCCGTCGCGCTCTTCGACGGCGGCACGCTGGCCGAGCTGATCGAGGTCGACAGCGCCCAGGCCGGCATCCTCGAAGTGCGCGCCCGCGGCAGCCGCCGCTTCACGCTCGAGGCGCCGTACCAGCGTGCCGACGGCCTCTGGGTCGGGCGCGCCCGCGAGCTGCCGGCCGATGCCGCCGTCGCGCCCGGTCCATCGCACGCCGGCATCGTCGACAGCCTGTCGCGCGCCATCGCCGCGATCGCGGCCCAGGGCGCGGTTCCGTTCCTCGAACCGCATCGCTTCGACGACGCCGGATGGGTCGCCAACCGCTGGTGCGAGATCCTGCCGATCCCGCTCGAAGCGAAGCAGCGATTGATGATGCTCGCCGACCCGCTCGGCCGGCTCGACATCGTCGACGCGTCGATGCGCGGCCAGCCTTCGGTTCACTGACCGAGGAGTTTCCTCAGCGGCGCCGGCAGGCCGTGCGCGAGCGCATCGATGGGCGCGAACCAGCGGCCGGTCGGCCACTGGGCAACGCATGCCGCAATCACGCGCGCCGGGGTCCGCGCCGGGAAGGTCCAGCGCACCGGATGCAGACGCCAGTCGAGGTGCGTGAGCACATGGGTGAACGAAGGCCGTGGTTCGGCGCTGCCGGGCCATGCAGATGCGAGTTCTTCGAGGACCGCCGCCGAGGCCAGCTCGGGCAGGCTCCACAGGCCGGCCCAGATACCGCTCGCCTCGCGCTGCACGAGCCACACGTCGCCGCGCCAGCGCAGCTCGAGCCAGACGTTCTCGCGCTGGCTGCGGCGGAGCTTGCGCGACTTCACCGGATAGCGGTCCTGGGTGCCCGTCGCAGCAGCAACACAGAGCTCGCGAACGGGGCAGAGCAGGCAGCGCGGCGCCCGCGGCAGGCAGACGGTGGCGCCGAGGTCCATCAGGCCCTGCGTGTAGCGCTCGATGTCGGTGTCGGGCAAAAGCCGCGTCGCTTCGTTCCACAGGGCCCGCTCGGGGCCGGCCTCGGCGAGGTCGCCGTCGAATGCGAGCAGCCGCGTGAGCACGCGCTTGACGTTGCCGTCGAGGATCGCCACGCGTTCGCCGAAGCAGAAGGCGGCGATGGCCGCGGCGGTGGAGCGGCCGATGCCGGGAAGCGTTGCGAGTGCTTCGCTCGTGCGCGGGAACTCGCCGCCGTGCTCGGCGACGACGATCTGCGCGCAGCGATGCAGGTGGCGGGCGCGGCCGTAGTAGCCGAGGCCGCTCCAGAGCGCGAGCACGTCACCCTGCGACGCCGCAGCGAGGACCTGCACGTCGGGAAAGCGGGCGGTGAAGCGGTCGTAGTAGCCGAGCACCGTCGCGACTTGCGTCTGCTGCAGCATGACTTCGGAAAGCCAGACGCGGTAGGGATCGCGAGTGTTCTGCCAAGGCAGCGTGCTGCGGCCGTGGCTGCGCTGCCAGGCGACGAGCAGGCCGGAGAGAGCGGCGGCGGGCGCGGTGGAGCTCAGGCCTGGCGCTGCATCGCCGCGACGTCGACCGGCACGGCGTCGTCGAACAGCGGCAGGTCGAGCGTCACGAGCGACGCGTCGGTCGCGAGCGGCGCCGCGAAGGCGTGCTCGCGCAGCGCTTCGGCGAGCTCGCCGGTGCGCGCATGGAACTGCTGCAGGCGCTGGTCCTGGCCGTCGATCTCGGCCAGGCGCGACTCGAGCTCACCGGCCGCCGTCTGGATCTTCTCGAGCGTGTCGCGACGCCGCTTGAAGCTCTTGCGGCGCTCGCGCAACTGGGCATCGACCTGCGCCGACACCGCCTTGTTCCAGAGCTCGAGCTCGCTCGACGCGTTCTCGAAGACGACGCGCAGCTTCGAGACGAGCATGCGCCGGAACTGCTCCATGAACTTCGGCTGCGCAAGACGCAGCGCCAAAGTGAGGCCGAGGTACTGCACGTAGTTGCTCTCGATGAGCTGCAGCTCGCCGGTGAAGCGGTCGAAGTCGAGCGGCTTGCCGATCGCGAGGCTGAAGCCGTACTCGGCGTTCAGCCGACCGAACGAGGCGCCGAGCATCTCGCGGATCTCGCCCTGGCGACGCTGCGCCGTCGCGAGCAGGCTGCGCAGCCGCTCGCAGAGCGAGATGAATGCCTTGCGGGCGCCGAGGTTGAGGATCGACAGGCCCATCGACGATTGCATGGTCGCGACCTCGTCGCGCAGGCGATCCGATGACAGGTCGACGATCATGTCCTTGAGCATGCGCGCGTGCACCGAGCGCATCGCCTGCAGCAGCGTCGTGCAGTCCTCGAACTCGGTCGTCTCGGCGTCGACGCGCTTCAGCATCACCCGTACCTTGGCGCTGTTCTTGCCGCGCAGGCCGCGCAACTCCATGGTCTGCTCGGCGAGCTGGCGCCGCGAGTCGCCGATGTGGCGGCTCACGTAGGTCTCGATCTGCTGCGCGCCTTCCTGCACCACCTGCTCGAGGACGTGACGTCGCTGCGGCAGCAGCTGGGCGCCGAGTGCGGCTTCGAGCAGCGGCAGCCGGCTCTCGTTGAGGCCGACGTCGTCGCCGCCGACGCGCGACGCCAGCGCCTGCCGCGCCGACAGCGGGAACACGCGGTCCATCGGCACGCCGAGCGTGCGTGCGGTCTCGCGCTGCTGCGAAGTGATCTGGGCCTCGACCTGCGCCAGGGTGGCGAGCGGGTCGACCAGCGAGTCGATCTTGTTCAGCACGACGAAGCGCGTCGGCGTGTGGGCGCCGAGGTGGTCGCGCCAGATCGCCATGTCGGACTTGGTGACGCCGGTGTCGGCACCGAGGATGAAGACAGTGGCGTGCGCCGTCGGCAGCAGGCTCAGCGTCAGCTCCGGCTCGGCACCGATCGCGTTCAGGCCAGGCGTGTCGAGCACCACCAGGCCCTGCTTCAGAAGCGGATGCGGGTAGTTGATGAGGGCGTGGCGCCAGGCTGGCACCTCGACCTTGTCTTCGTCGTTGCGAGGCGGGTTGTCGTCGGGCGACTCGTCGTCCCAGAAGCCGAGGTCGCGGGCCTGCTGCTCGCTGACCCACTCGGTCCGCGTGACCTCGAGCAGCGACTCTGCGAGCTGGTCGGCATCGTGGATGTCGAGCGTGAGGCGGCGCCAAGCGCGGGGTTGCTTGCGAAGCTCGCCGAGCGACAGGCCTTCGAGGCGCGTCTCGATCGGCAGCAACAGCAGCGATGCCGGCTCGTCGCCGCGCCAGCCGAGCTCGACCGGGCACATCGTCGTGCGGCCGGGCGTCGCCGGCAGGATGCGGCGGCCGGTGTCGGCGAAGAAGATGGCGTTGATGAGCTCCGACTTGCCGCGCGAGAACTCGGCGACGAACGCGACCACGAGCTTCTCGCTGCCGAGGCGGTCGCGCATGGCGGCGATCTGTTCGGCGGCGGCGCCGTGGGCGAGGTCGTGGTCGCCGAGGAACCGGGCAAGCGCATCGAGGCGTTCGCCGAGGGCGGCTCGCCAGCCGCCGAGGGCGTCGAGACTGGTCGCGAAGGAGGGCGTCATCGAGGGTGTCGGGGCTTCGCTTCATCGTAGCGCAGGGCCATGGTGGTCGGCAGTGCAGAAACACTTCCTCACGAGTAGGCGACGGACGTTTCGCACACTGTGGCCCGCGCCGACGAGCGGTCGCGTCGCCGTCGCGTCAGCGGCGCTGGCAGCCGGGGCAGAAGAAGGTTGCCCGGGCGTTCTGCACGATCCGGCGGACGGTGCCGTCGCAGCGCGGGCACGGCTGGCCGGCCCGACCGTAGACACGCGCCTGCAGCTGGAAGAGGCCGGCAGCGCCGTGGCTGTCGCGGAAATCGCGCAGCGTCGAACCGCCGAGCTCGACGGCGCGCGCCAGCGTCGAGCGCACCGCGTCGGCGAGACGGTCGGCGCGCGGCCGGCTGACGCGGTCGCTGCAGGTGCGCGGGTCGATCGCGGCCTCCCACAGCGCCTCGCACGCATAGATGTTGCCGGCGCCGACGACGATCTCGCCGCCGAGCAGGGCCGTCTTCACGGCGACGCGGCGGCGCTTCAATGCGGCGTGCAGGTGGGCGCCGTCGAAGCGGGCGTCGAACGGCTCGAGGCCGAGCGAGCCGAGCAGCCTGGCAGCGGTGCCGGCATCGAGCGCCGGCGACCAGACGACGGCGCCGAAGCGGCGCGGATCGGTCAGGCGCAGGGTGCCGCGCTCGGTGACAAGATCGAAGTGGTCGTGCGGGCCCGGCTCGCCGTGGCCGCTGCCGAAAGCGAGCGAGCCCGACATGCCGAGGTGCATCAACAGGCCGCCGCGATCGAGCGCGAGCCAGAGATACTTGCCGCGCCGGGTGACGCTGCCGACCGCCTGCCCAGCGAGGCTCGCACCATCGACGCCGAGCGGCCATCGCAACGGCTTGCCGACCCGGACGCCGGTGACGCGGGCGCCGCGGATGCGCTCGGCGAAGCTGAGGCGCGTGACTTCGACTTCGGGCAACTCGGGCATGGCGGGCAAAGTTTTGTGACCGGCTCGACGGATGCTAGAAGTGCAGCGCGACGGAATTATCGCGATCGGCCGCGATCGCACCCGGCGTGCAGTCTTTCTCGATCCCGGCCCGCCGCGACGCCGTTCGATCGCACGACACTAGAATCGATTTTCGCCAGAGGAGTTATCTCGATGCCGGCCTTTCGCATTCCTTCGGCCCGCGGGCGCGTCACCGCTCGCCTCCCCGGCGTCGCCCTGGCGTTCTGCAGCCTGTCAGTGGCATGCGCCGCGGCCTTCGCCGCCGAGCCTGCGAAGCTTCCGGTCGACAACTCCCGCCTCGATGCGCCGCTCTTCTTCGAGCTGCTGCTCGGCGAGATGGAGGTGCGCGACGGCGAAGTCGGCACCGCCTACCAGCGCATGCTCGGCGCCGCCCGCCGGACCAACGACGAGCAGCTGTTCCGCCGCGCCACCGAGATCGCCTTGCAGGCTCGCGCCGGCGATCAGGCGCTCGCGGCAACGCTGGCCTGGCGCCAGGCCCTGCCCGAATCTCAGGACGCGCTGCGCTACCAGATCCAGCTCCTGATCGCGCTCAATCGCGTTGCCGAGGCGGAAGAGCCGCTCGCCGACCTGCTGCGGCTGTCGCCCAAGCCGGCGCTGCCGGCGATGATCGACGCGGTGCCGCGCTTCCTCGGCCGCAGCAGCGATCGCCAGGCGGTCGCCGTCGTCGTCGAGAAGTCGCTGTCCTCGTTCGCAGCAGCACCGGAAACTCGTACCTCGGCGCTGGTCGCGATCGGCCGCGGCTGGCTCGCCGCAGGCAACGCCGACCGGGCGCTCGACTTCGCACG
>JAYVNL010000108.1:0-16003 GCA_043758495.1 Rhizobacter sp. | reverse complement strand
GGATGGTGCTCGGTGTCTACGAATTGGAGAGCCGCTTCGTGCCGATGCCGGGCGTGCGCCGCGCGCTGGCGATCATCGGCATCGTCGTCGTCGTGCTGGCGTGGATTTATCCGGGCCAGGTCCACGCCCAGGCGGCGTCGGTGTGGGCGCCGCTGCATTGGCTGCTTGGCATCGCGTCGTACGGCCTCTTCGGTGTCGCCGTGCTGCATGCCTTGCTTCTGAACCGAGCCGAGCGGCAGATGCGGCAGACGGCGTTGCCGGTAACGCCTTCGGCCGGCGGCCCGCCGCTGCTCCGGCTCGAGCGGCTCACGTTTCGCTTCGTCGTCGCCGGGTTCGTGCTGCTGTCGGCGGCGATCCTGCTCGGCGCCTGGTTCGCCGACCCCTGGCGCTGGGACCACAAGGCGGTGTTCTCGATCCTCGGCTGGCTGGTCTTCGCAGGACTGCTCGTCGGTCGCCGCGTCTTCGGCTGGCGCGGTGTCCGCGCGACCCGCGGCGTCTACGCCGGTGCGATCCTGCTGCTGCTTGCATACGTGGGATCTCGATTCGTGCTCGAGGTCGTGCTGCATCGGCCGCCCATCGCCTGACCGCTGATGAAGATCATCCTGTTCGTCGCCGCCGTTGTCCTGCTGGTCTGGTTGCTGCGCGGCGCCGTCGGCCGCCGCGGCGGCAGCAACGATGCCGGCGGTGCGCCGCCCACCGCACCGCCCGCGACCGCGGCGCCGCCGAAGGCCATCGTCGCCTGCAGGCAGTGCGGCGTTCACCTGCCGAGCGATGAAGCGCTGCCGGGCAAAGGCGGCGTCTTCTGCGGCGAGGCCCATCGCGCCGCGTTCGAGAAAGAGCGCGCGGCCGGGCCATGAGCGGCGGCTCGCGTCCGCGCCTGGCAGCCGGCGAGGAGTCCTGGTTCGGCGCCTTCGGTGCGACCGGCGACACCCAGGCTTCGCGTCTCGACGA
This sequence comes from Rhizobacter sp., assembly GCA_043758495.1. Lineage (GTDB taxonomy): Bacteria > Pseudomonadota > Gammaproteobacteria > Burkholderiales > Burkholderiaceae_C > Schlegelella_A. The sequence continues at coordinate 15,052 of JAYVNL010000108.1, read as the reverse complement.
TTCGCGCTTCGCGGCCTCGTGGCAGTCCGGTCCGGCGAGCGATTCGGCTGCACCGGCGCGACGCGGCGCAGGCAGCGACGGCGCCATCGCGGCGACGACCTTCGCGCGCATCTACGGCGCCTTTATCGCCGCCCGTGCCGCGCTTGGCGTGGCGCTGGTGATCACGCTCATCCTCGCCGGAGCTTTCGGCCTTCGGCCGACGCCGGCCGTGGTGGCCCTGAGCGTGACCTACGCAGCGCTGGCCATCAGCATGTGGGTGCTGCCGCGCTTTCGCGGCGGCGCCGCCGCGCACAATTTCGCGCGGCTGCGCAGCCCGCAGTGGATCGCCACCATCGGCGCCGACGTGATCCTCTTCACCGGACTTCACCTCGTTTCGCCGAGCTCGGGATTCAACTATGTCGCCCTGCTCGTCATGCCGGTGCTGATGGCCGGCGTATTGACACCGCGCGTGCAGGCGCTCGCGACCGCTGCGGTCGCGACGTTGGCGCTCCTCGCTGCCGCATGGCTGAGCCTGCTCGCCGGCGGCGACACGTCGCTGCTGATCACGCAGGCCGGCCTCGCCGGTACCGGCTTCTTCGTCATCACCGTGCTGGCCGGCGAGCTCGCGGGGCGCCTGGCGCGCGAGGAGCTGAGCGCACGCGGCAGCCTCGAGATGGCACGCCAGCAGGCGCAGCTGAACCGGCTCGTCATCGAGGAGATGGAGGACGGCGTGCTCGTCGTCGACCGCGCCGGTAAGGTACGGGCCGCGAACCCGGCAGCACGCCGCCTGCTGGCACCGCAGGGCACCAGCCGAGCGGCGCCGTTCCAGTTGCGCGGCGTGCCGGCGTGGGGCGCGCTGGTGAAAGGCGTGGAGCGCGCGTTCGCAGAAGCGTCCTGGCCCGAAGCCGGGCGCGACGTGCCGGTGCAGTTCGCGCCAGATTCGCACCGCACGCTGCGAGTGCGGGTGCGCTTCACGAGGAAGCGGGCGCCTCCGGCGAGCGAAGAATTCTGCGTGCTCTTTCTTGAAGACGTGCGCAACGTGCAGGCGCGCAGCCGCCAGGAGAAACTGGCGGCGATGGGGCGCGTGTCGGCCGGCATCGCCCACGAGATCCGCAACCCGCTCGCAGCCATTTCGCAGGCCAACGCGCTGCTCGCGGAAGACGCCACCGACCCGGCACAAAAGCAGCTGATGCGGATGGTGAGCGAGAACGTCGAGCGACTGAAGCGGATCGTCGACGACGTCATGGAGGTCGCCCCCGGGCAGGTGTTCGACGCCAGCGCCGTCGACGCGACGGCGCAGATCGCCTCGGTCTGCAGCGAGTGGGCGCGTGCCACCGGCGTGCCGCTCGGCGAAAAGAGCGTGCTCCGCGTCGAACTCCCGGCCGAGCCGATCGGCGTCCTCTTCGACGCTGAACATCTGCGCCGCGTCCTCGTCAATCTGCTCGACAACGCGCGCCGCCACGCCAGCAACGATCCCGGTGCGATCGTCGTGCGCCTCGACGCGGCCGAATCGCACGTCGTCTTCAGCGTGCTCAGTGACGGCGTGCCGATCGCGGCCGACGTCGAGCCCTACTTATTCGAGCCGTTTTTCTCGACCCGCAGCCGCGGTGCGGGTCTGGGCCTTTACATTTGCCGCGAGCTCTGCGAACGATACGGGGCTCGCATCGACTATCGGCTGCTGGCCGCAGACGAAACGCGCCGCAACGACTTCTTCGTCGAGATGCGGCGCGGAGCCCTTCAGCCCGCCGAGTCGCGACTCCACCTGACCTCATGACCACAGCCTCGCACTTCAGCCTGCTCGTCGTCGACGACGAGCCCGACCTGCGCACGCTCTACGAACTGACGCTGCTGCGTGAGGGCTACGACCTCGACACCGCGGGCACCGTGCAGGAGGCACTGCTGCATCTGAAGGACCGCACTTACAGCGCCGTCATCACCGATATGCGATTGCCCGACGGCACCGGTCTCGACGTGCTGAAGTGGATCGAGGAGAGCGGCCGGCGCGAAAAGACGATCGTGATCACCGCCTACGGCTCCTCGGAGAACGCGGTCGAGGCTTTGAAGGCGGGCGCCTACGACTACCTCACGAAGCCGGTCGACCTCAAGCAGTTCCGCGGCGTCGTCGCTTCGGCCCTCGGTCGCGGCGGCAGCGGCGGGCCCACGGTCGACCCGTCGAGCCTGCCATCGGAGCATCGCGCGGCCGCGCCGCCTCGCCCGGCACGCGTCGCGCCGCCGCCGCCGGTGCCGGTGCCGGCCAGTGCCGCGCTCGGCCGCATGGCGGGCCAGTCGGTGGCGATGCAGCAAGTTCGCTCGCTGGTCGAGAAGGTGGCGCGCAGCATGGCGCCGGTGCTCGTCGCCGGCGAGTCAGGCACCGGCAAGGAGCTGGTGGCGCGCGCCATCCACGAGGTCAGCGTTCGCGGTGCCATGCCGTTCGTGCCGGTCAACTGCAGCGCCATTCCCGAGCAGCTGCTCGAGGCCGAGTTCTTCGGCTATCGCAAGGGCGCCTTCACGGGCGCCAACGAAGACCGCGAGGGATTCTTCCAGGCCGCCAATGGCGGCACGCTGTTCCTCGACGAGATCGGCGACCTGCCACTGTCGATGCAGAGCAAGCTGCTGCGCTCGATTCAGGAGCGCTCGGTGCGACCGGTCGGCGCCGTTGCCGAACAGCCGGTCGATGTGCGGCTGCTGAGCGCGACGCACAAGGATCTTGGCGCCGAGGTCCAGGCCGGCCTGTTCCGACAGGATCTCTATTACCGCCTCAACGTCATTCAGATCCGGGTGCCGCCGCTGCGCGAGCGGCTCGAGGACCTGATGGGCATCAGCGAACGGGTTCTGGAACGGTTGGCGCGAGACGCGGGCGTCTGGCCGGCGCCTCGGTTGACGCGCGATGCCCTCGTTCACCTGGCACGCTATCCGTTTCCCGGCAACGTCCGCGAGCTCGAGAACCTGCTGCATCGCGCTGTTGCCTTGTCGGGTGCCGAGGAGCTCGACGTCTACGACCTCGGCCTGCCCGAGTCGGTCTTCACCGACAGCGCCGCCCAGGAGCTCGACCAGATCAGCAGTGCCGCCGTCGAGTCGGCGATCGAGACCGCGAGAGGAGGGATGACGCGAATGGCGCCGATCGAGGAGCCGTTGCCGAACGACCTCGCGGCCTACCTTGACGACGTCGAGCGCGACATCCTCGTTCGCGCGCTCGAGCACCACCGTTTCAATCGCACGGCGGCCGGCATCAGCCTCGGCCTGTCGCTGCGGCAGATGCGCTACCGGATGGCGCGGCTGAACGTCAACGTCGGCGGCGACCCGATCGGCGCCGAACGGGATTGACGCCTGCAGCGCCGCAGGGGACCGGCGGCTGGCTGGACCGCGCGCGCAGGTGTCCTTCACCGAATTTCGGGCCGCGGCCGGCCGGCGTTGCGGTGGATCTCGTCGTTGTCCATTCGATCAGCCTGCCGCCGGGTCGCTACGGCGGCGACGCGGTCGAGCGGCTGTTCACGAACCGGCTCGACTGGAGCGCGCATCCGTACTTCGAAATGATCCGCGGCGCCCGGGTGTCGGCGCACTTCCTTATCCGTCGCGAAGGGTCGCTCGTCCAGTTCGTGTCCTGCGACGAGAGGGCATGGCACGCGGGCCCGTCGAATTGGCAAGGCCGCCCCGACTGCAATGACTTTTCCATCGGTGTCGAGCTCGAAGGGCTGGAGGGCGCCGCCTTCGACGAGCCTCAGTACGTGGCCCTGGCCGCGCTCGTCGAGGCGCTCGATCGCCGTTATCCGATCGGCGCCGTGGCCGGCCACCAGCACGTCGCGCCGGGTCGCAAGGGCGACCCGGGCGACGCCTTCGACTGGCCGGGATTGAGGCAGCGGCTGGTGCGGTCGAGACTGGAATTCGCCGCCTAGGAATCGGCGCCGGCGTGACCCTGCGGCCAGCGCGGGAGGCCTCATGCGGGACAATACGGATCGTTAACTTTGCACGGCTCGGTACGCTATAGGTAGTGCTTGTTGGCCCTCCAGACCCCAGATATAGTGTCTGTCGGTGCTATGCTGATAAGTTCAAAAATGCAGTTATATGCCAACCCGATGACCGTGCAGAAGGCGCTTGCGCCGGCATCGTCGTCGTCAGCGGCCTGATAAAAAACGCCGCGGGACCGTCATCGGACGACCGGGCATCACGAGAGGATTCAATGCAAGCTACCACCGCCCAGGCACCCCAGGCCACTGCCGCCGCAGTTCGGCCGCCGGCCAAGCCTGGCCTGGCCGTCTCGGCCTATCAGGGCTACCAGATCTTGCGCCGCAATGGCGCTGTCGTGGCCTTCGAGCCGAACAAGATCGCGGTCGCTTTGATGAAGGCGTTCCTGGCTGTGCACGGCACCCAGGGCGCAGCGTCGGCGAGCGTTCGCGAAACGGTCGACGGCCTCACCGAATCGGTCGTGCGGGCGCTGCTGCGGTCGCGCCCAGGCGGCGGCACCTTTCATATCGAAGACGTCCAGGATCATGTCGAGCTCGGCCTCATGCGTGGTGGCCATCACGAGGTCGCCCGCGCCTACGTGCTCTATCGCGAGCGGCGAGCGCAGGAGCGCGTCAAGCAGGGCGTGGTTCCGCTGGTGGCCGTGCCGACGCTCATGGTCACCGACCGCGGCAATCGCGTGCCGCTCGATTCGGCACGCCTGCAGGCGCTGATCGAATCGGCTTGCGCCGGCCTCGGCACCGATGTCCGGCCCGAGCCGATCGTCGCCGAGACGCGTCGCAACCTTTACGACGGCGTGCCGATCGACGAAGTCCACAAGGCCGCCATCCTGGCGGCGCGAACGCTGATCGAAAAGGATCCAGGCTACACACGCGCCACCGCGCGACTGCTGCTGCACACGATCCGCCGCGAGGTGATGGGTGAAGAGTTGCTGCATTCCGACATGCAGTCGCGCTATGCCGATTACTTCGCGCAGTTCCTGAAGAAGGGCGTCGGCGCCGAGCTCCTCGATGAGAAGCTTCTGCAGTTCGACCTCGCTCGCCTCGGTGCGGCGCTGAAGGCCGATCGCGATCTGCAGTTCGACTACCTCGGGCTGCAGACGCTGTATGACCGCTACTTCCTTCACATCGACGAGACCCGCATCGAGCTGCCGCAGGCGTTCTTCATGCGCGTCGCGATGGGGCTGGCGCTGAACGAGATCGATCGCGAGGGGCGCGCCATCGAGTTCTACGAAGTGCTCTCGACCTTCGATTTTATGAGCTCGACGCCGACCCTGTTCAATGCCGGCACGCGCCGCTCGCAGCTGTCGAGCTGCTACCTGACGACCGTGTCGGACGACCTCGACGGCATCTACGAGGCATTGAAGGAAAACGCCCTCCTCTCCAAGTTTGCCGGCGGCCTCGGCAATGACTGGACCAACGTGCGCGCGCTCGGCAGCCACATCAAAGGCACCAACGGCAAGAGCCAGGGCGTGGTGCCGTTCCTTAAAGTCGTCAACGACACGGCAGTCGCCGTGAACCAGGGCGGCAAGAGGAAGGGCGCCGTCTGCGCCTATCTCGAGACCTGGCACCTCGACATCGAGGAGTTCCTCGAACTACGCAAGAACACCGGCGACGACCGCCGCCGCACCCACGACATGAACACCGCGAACTGGGTTCCGGACCTGTTCATGAAGCGGGTCATGGAGGGTGGCCAATGGACGCTGTTCTCGCCGAGCAACTGCCCCGATCTGCACGACAAGTTCGGGCGCGCCTTCGAGGAGGCGTACACACGCTACGAAGAGAAGGCAGCGCGTGGCGACATCAAGCTCTTCAAGACGGTGGCGGCCGCCGATCTCTGGCGTCGGATGCTCACCATGCTGTTCGAGACCGGCCACCCCTGGATCACGTTCAAGGACGCCTGCAACGTACGCTCGCCGCAGCAGCACGTCGGTGTCGTCCACTCGAGCAACCTGTGCACGGAGATCACGCTCAACACGGGTGACACCGAGATCGCCGTCTGCAACCTCGGCTCGGTCAATCTGGCGCAGCACGTGTCGGAGGCCGGCCTCGACCAGGTCAAGCTCAAGAAGACGATCGCCACGGCGATGCGAATGCTGGACAACGTCATCGACATCAACTACTACGCGGTCAAGAAGGCGCGCGACTCGAACCTGCGCCATCGTCCGGTCGGCCTGGGCATCATGGGTTTCCAGGATGCACTCTACGAACTGAAGCTGCCCTATGCATCGGACCGCGCCGTCGAGTTCGCCGATCGTTCGATGGAGGCCGTCTGCTATCACGCGTATTGGGCATCGACCGAACTGGCGAAGGAGCGCGGCCGCTACTCCAGCTATCGCGGCTCGTTGTGGGACCGCGGCATTCTGCCGTGCGACACCCTCGACCTGCTCGCCGCAGAGCGCGGCACGTTGAGCGGGGACGGTGCTGCGCTGGTCGACGTCGACCGCAGCTCGATCCTCGACTGGACCGGGCTGCGCGCCCGCATCGCCGAGTACGGCATGCGGAACTCGAACTGCGTCGCCATCGCGCCGACGGCGACGATCTCGAACGTGGTCGGCGTGAGTGCATCCATCGAACCGTCGTTTGCCAATCTGTCGGTGAAATCGAACCTGTCGGGTGAGTTCACGATCGTCAACGAATACCTTGTGCGTGACCTGAAACGCGCCGGCCTCTGGGACGAGGTGATGGTGATGGACCTCAAGCACTTCGACGGTTCGCTCAGGCGCATCGATCGTGTCCCCGAAGATCTGAAGGCGCTCTACGCGACGGCGTTTGAGATCGAGACCAAATGGCTTGTCGAGGCGGCGGCGCGGCGGCAGAAATGGATCGACCAGGCCCAATCGCTGAACATCTACATGGCCGGCGCGTCCGGCAAGAAGCTCGACGAAACCTACAAGCTGGCCTGGCTGCGCGGCCTCAAGACGACCTATTACCTGCGCACTCAGAGCGCGACCAATGCAGAGAAGTCGACAGTGAAATCAAGTCAGCTCAATGCTGTCTCGAGTGGAGTGAGAGGCGACGCGGTAGTCGTCGGCTCACGTTCGAAGTCAGCCTTGGTTTCGATGCCTGCGATCGACGAAGACGTCGCGTCAGACGTGAAATTCTGCGCGTTGGACAACCCCGATTGCGAAGCCTGCCAGTGAACATTGAATCGCGGCATCGATGAATCGTGATGGCCTTGTCGATGCGACAGCGCAACAAAAGCAATGCTCGATGACCAATATCTCTTTGGCTTCGCAATCAAGGCTCCGATAATCGGGCCGTAGAGGAAATATTCGCAATGCTGGTTTGGGAAGAAGACCGAAAGACTGAAACCGTTCATGCTGCAGTCGCTGCGCAACGCGAGGTCGTCGCCTCGTCGTCGCCGTTTTCCTCGGCGCTACCGTCAGGTGCCGAACTGCACGTCGTTCCTCCGGCGCAATCGGTCAAGGCACAGCGAGTCAATGCCGCGGACAAGCGGATCATCAACGGCCGCACCGACGTCAATCAACTCGTCCCTTTCAAGTACAAGTGGGCGTGGGAAAAGTACCTCGCCTCCTGCGCCAATCACTGGATGCCGCAGGAGGTCAACATGTCGCGCGACATCGCAACGTGGAAGGATCCTCACGGGCTGACCGAGGATGAGCGGCGCATCGTCAAGCGAAACCTCGGCTTCTTCGTCACGGCCGATTCGCTCGCTGCGAACAACATCGTCCTGGGCACATATCGCCACATCACGGCGCCCGAATGCCGGCAGTTCCTGTTGCGCCAGGCTTTCGAGGAGGCGATTCATACTCATGCCTACCAGTACATCGTCGAGTCCCTGGGGCTCGACGAAAGCGAGATCTTCAACGCCTATAACGAGATCGCTTCGATTCGAGACAAGGACGAATTTCTCATTCCCTTCATCGAAGCAGTCATGGACCCGCATTTCCACACTGGAACGTTGGAAAACGACCGCACTCTCCTCAAGTCGTTGATCGTTTTCGCCTGCCTGATGGAAGGCCTTTTCTTCTACGTCGGCTTCACGCAGATTCTTGCCCTGGGTCGTCAGAACAAGATGACCGGCGCGGCTGAGCAGTACCAGTACATCCTTCGCGATGAATCGATGCATTGCAACTTCGGAATCGATCTCATCAATCAGATCAAAGCCGAAAACCCGCAACTGTGGACGAATGAGTTCAAGGCCGAGATCAAAAACTTGTTCGAACGCGCAGTGGCACTCGAATATCGGTATGCAGAAGACACGATGCCACGCGGTGTGCTCGGCATGAACGCTTCGATGTTCAAGGGCTACCTTCGCTACATCGCCAATCGACGTGCTACCCAGATCGGGCTGGAGGCCTTGTTCCCAAACGAAGAAAACCCGTTCCCGTGGATGAGCGAAATGATCGATTTGAAAAAAGAGAGAAATTTTTTCGAGACCCGTGTCATCGACTATCAAACGGGCGGTGCGCTTTCGTGGGAATGATGGTGATCGCACATTCGAGTGGTTCAATGCATTCGGTCAGGTCAACGGTTGGAGAGACTCCGCTGTCTGCGAGCAGACAGCGCGTTCATTGGATTTGAGATCGAGATTCGCAGCGGCAGGGATGACGAAGCAGCATCCCGCGCTGCAACCGGATTCGCCGTACCTGGGCGCCCCTCCTGGGTAGCTCGAGGACAGTGAATAGCCGCACGGCTCCCGAGATGTCGGTTGCGTGCGGTTCCATGTCAACTTGATCAAGGAGAAACGTAATGGCAACTGCGAAAAAGGCCGCCAAGAAGGCGCCTGCGAAGAAGATGATGGGTGCGAAAAAAGCTCCGGCAAAGAAAGCCGCAACGAAGAAGGCGCCGGCCAAGAAGGCTGCTGCGAAAAAGTCGCCAATGAAGAAGGCTGCAAAGAAGGCCCCGGCGAAGAAAGCGGCAAAGAAGGCCCCGGCGAAGAAAGCCCCGGCGAAGAAGGCGGCAAAGAAGGCCGCCAAGAAGGCTCCTGCCAAAAAAGCGGCCAAAAAGGCGTCCGCGAAAAAGACGGCAGCCAAGCCGGCGGCAAAAAAGCCGGCTGCCAAGAAGGCGACCGGCAAGAAGGCAGCCGTCAAGAAGGCGGCCCCGGCGCCAGCGGCGCCGATGGCTCCGGCAGCACCCGCGAAGACTTCGTTGAGTCCGCAAGCGGCATGGCCGTTCCCGACCGGAACCAAACCCTGATCGACCCCTGTCGGTCTTCTTCTGACCCGGCCTCGGCCGGGTTTTTTCTTCGGGTCTTCGATGAGTGAGACGTCGTCGTCGCGAAGATTCGCTTGCTTCCGGACCGACGATCCCGAAAAGGCGCGGCGCCATCGATCCGTACCAGTCAGTGTGATGGTCTTCCGGTCGGACCAGCAGAGAGAGAGCGATTCAGGGGGTGGTTCTGCCCTCCGCGAAATGCGATCTTCAACGCGCCGAGGCGGTTACCTAGGGCCGCACAACGAGAGAGCGACCAACCGCGCTCCAGTCCGAACAGGAGGGCTCCACGGAATGCGTCGCCGCATCCCGTCGGATCCAACGGGGCACTTGCCTGGACGCCCGCGATATGGGTGCGTACGCCGTCTAACCAGACATCGCAGCCGTCTGCACCCAGAGTAACGAACATACCGTGGAGCTGCTGACGCGAAATCGCCTCGAGCGACATCCCCGTCCGCTCGCTGAGCATCTGGGCCTCGTAATCGTTGACTGCGATCCAACGCGCGCGCTCGATGAAAGAGCGCAGCTCGGGGCCGTCGAACATCGGCAGACCTTGTCCCGGGTCGAAGAGATACGGAACATCGGCCGCGACGAGCTGCTCGGCGTGCTGCAGCATAGCTTCGCGACCGTCCGGAGCGATGATCGCAAGCTTGATATCGGGACGTGTCGGCACGGGCGTCTCGTGGGCCGACTGCATCGCTCCCGGATGGAATGCCGTGATTTGGTTGTTGTCGGTGTCGGTGATGATGAAGGCCTGCGCCGTGAGACTGTCGTCGACGACCTTGACGTGATGAGCGCACGCACCCCACGACCGCAAGCGCTCTCGATAGCCCTCGCCATCGCTGCCCACTGCCGCCAGGACGATGGCATCGCCGCCGAGACCGGTCAGGTTGTAGGCGATGTTGCCCGCGCAGCCGCCGAACTCGCGTCGCAGCTCCGGCACGAGGAACGACACGTTGAGAATGTGTAGTTGATGCGGCAGGATTTGCTCGGCGAAGCGCCCTGGGAAAGTGGCGATGCTGTCGAAGGCGAGCGATCCGCAAATGAGAGCAGACATGGGTTCCGATGCGTGAGGACGACCGCGAGGGTCAGGGATAGAAGATTTCAAGCGAGTACCCGGCGACGGGAGCGGCGCCGGTGACGAGCGTCAGCTGCAGGACCGACTCGCCGCGTGCCTGCAAGATGCTTGCGGCATGAAAATCGCCAGCGGTGAGCGCTCTGCGCGCGACCAGCTTGCCATTGCCGTCGGTGAGGTTGAGCTCGACCGACGGCAACGTCAAAGCCACGGCACTGCGATTGCGCAAGTTCACGGACAGTACGAAGCCGTCGACGCCTGGCGCCCGCGTGAGCTCCGAGCTTTCCACGAGAACGTCGTCGAGTTGGCGAGGCGCTTCGAGCGCACAGCGGGCCAGCGAGCACCAGTTCGCGAGCATCGGCCGCAATGACGGCCACTGCGAGGCCAACGCGTCGTGATAGTGGTGGCCGAACTGCATGACCAGCGCCAGCAACGACACGGTGCAGGCCAGGGCGACGGTGTAACGCGCAGGCGTGCTGCGCCAGCGTGCCCTTCGCTCCGCCCGACGCAGGAAGTCGGGTCGTGACGCGGTTTCCAGGACGGCTAGATCGGTGGTCGGTGACTCGATGGTTTCGGCGTCGGCCGTTAAAGCGTTCTCGGAGAAGAGATCGGAGTCGAAGCGGGCGTCGGAAAATTCGACGCGGTCTCTGGCACCCAGCTTGCTGGCCGGTTTGGGCGCGCTCTCGGCCCGCCTGCGCGGGCCGAACAGGTGGGCGTCGACGGGGTCCGCGAGCAACTCCTCCAGCGTGGAAGGCGCGCCGCCCTCATCGGCAACATCGCTGTCGTGGCGGCTCGGGGCAACGGCTTCCAGGACTTCAGGAGCTTCGGCGAGGTCGACGGGCCGCTGCGTCAGCTCCCAGTCGGAGGGTGCCTCCCGGCCGAGGTCGAAAAGGCCTTCGAGAGCATTGAAAACGGCGTCGCATCGGCCGCATCGGACCCAGCCTTCGGACACCTTCAGCTGATCCTGGACGACACGAAAGACGGTGCTGCATGACGTGCACTGTGTGGCCAAGCTCATCGCGAAATCATGCCACGCGACTGCTCGACGGCAATTCGCCGGCCATGAGTACCCAGCCATCGTCCTCGGCGGCGACAACGAGCGTGAGCCAGGGTCGGTAGACAGCGCAAATCTCGTCGGCCTGGCGCGCCAGGATGCCGGACAGCAGCAACGTACCGCCATCGTCCAGCAAGGACGCGAGAAGCGGTGCGAGCAGGCGAAGCGGCGTCGCCAGGATATTGGCGACCACGAGTGCGTAGCGTCCCCGGGCCAGCTCAGGCGCACCGGCGTGGACAGCGATGCCGTTCGCAGCCGCGTTCGCGAGCGCTGCTTCGATGGCCGCGGGATCGACGTCGACCGCGTCGATGTCGACGGCGCCGAACAGGCCGGCCGCGATTGCGAGCACGCCCGAGCCGGTGCCGTAGTCGAGCACGCGCTTCCACGGCGACTCGAGCGCCTCGCCATGGCGGACGATCCACTGCAGACACATCCTGGTCGTCGGATGCGTGCCCGTTCCGAACGCCTGGCCCGGATCGAGACGCAACCAGCGTGTCGCCGCCATCGGGATTTCGCACCATGTAGGCACGACCCAAAAGTCCGGGGTGATCGCCATCGATCCGAATTGAGCTTGTGTGAGGCGCACCCAGTCGGTGTCGGCGACGGCGTCGATCGCGACGACGTGCACCTCGTGGCCGGCATTCGCAGCGGTGACGGCGGCGGCAGCCCGGACCGCGGCTTCGGCATCCGCGAACAAAGCCGTCACGACGGCTCGTTGCCAGGCGCCGGTTGCACCCGAGCCCGGCTCGTCGAAGACAGGCTCTTCATCCGCGTGCCCGGCGTCGGCGTCTTCGACCGTCACCGCCAGCGCTGCGAGATCGTCGGAGAGCCAATCTGACAGCGCGTCCACCGCGCCAGCCGGCACCCGCAGGGTCAGCGACTGCATCGGCGGCGCAGCTTCAGCGCTTGTGCTGATCGAGCCAACCCTCGAGGTAGTGGATGCTGGTCCCTCCCTCGATGAACTTCGCATCGACCATCAATTCGCGGTGCAATGGGATATTGGTCTGGATGCCCTCGATCACTGTTTCCGACAGGGCAGAGCGCATCCGCGCCAGAGCCTGCTCGCGCGTGTCGCCATGGACGATGATCTTGCCGATCATCGAGTCGTAGTTCGGCGGCACGACGTAGTTCGTGTATGCATGCGAATCGACACGAACGCCGGGGCCGCCGGGCGGATGCCACATCGTCACCCGGCCCGGTGACGGCGTGAAGCGGTAGGGGTCCTCGGCGTTGATGCGGCACTCGATCGCGTGGCCTCGGCAAGCGATTGCCCGCTGCGCAAAAGGCAGCTTCTCTCCAGCGGCGATCCGGATCTGCATCTGCACGATGTCGATGCCAGTGACCCACTCCGTCACGGGATGCTCGACCTGCACCCGCGTGTTCATCTCGATGAAGAAGAATTCGCCGTTCTCGTAGAGAAACTCGAAGGTGCCTGCACCCCGATAGCCGATTTTCTTGCAGGCAGCGACACAACGCTCGCCGATCCGCTCGATCACCCGCCGGGGGATGCCCGGCGCCGGTGCCTCCTCGATGATCTTCTGGTGGCGGCGCTGCATCGAACAGTCGCGCTCGCCGAGCCAGACGGCGTTCTTGTGGGTGTCGGCCAGGATCTGGATTTCGATGTGGCGCGGGTTCCGCAGGAACTTCTCCATGTACACGGCCGGATTGCCGAACGCGGCGCCTGCCTCGGCCCGCGTTGTCTGGACGGCGGCGACCAGAGCCGCCTCGGTATGGACGACGCGCATGCCGCGACCGCCGCCGCCGCCCGCGGCCTTGATGATCACCGGGTAGCCGATCGCCCTCGCTGCCCGGATCGACTCCTTCGGGTCATCGGGCAGCGCGCCTTCGGAGCCGGGTACGCACGGCACTCCCGACTTGATCATGGCCTGCTTGGCCGCGACCTTGTCGCCCATGATGCGGATCGAGTCCGGCGACGGTCCGATGAACGTGAAGCCGCTGCGCTCGACGCGCTCGGCGAAGTCGGCGTTCTCGGACAAGAAGCCGTAGCCGGGATGGATGGCCTCGGCGTCGGTCACCTCGGCACTGGCGATGATGGCCGGCATGTTCAGATAGCTCTGCGCAGACGGGGCCGGCCCGATGCAGACGGCTTCGTCAGCGAGCTTGACGTACTTCGCGTCGCGGTCGGCTTCCGAATAGACGACGACCGACTTCACGCCCATCTCCCGGCAGGCACGTTGCACCCGCAGGGCGATCTCGCCGCGGTTGGCGATGAGGATCTTCTTGAACATCGGCGTTAGCGACTTCGCCGGAGATCGACCGAACGCGAGATCGTCTGGGCACTCATTCGATGACGAAAAGAGGCTGGCCGAATTCGACCGCCTGACCGTTTTCGCAAAGGATCTCGCGGACGGTCCCGGAGGCGTCGGCCTCGATCTCGTTCATGATCTTCATCTCCTCGATGATGCAGATCGGCTGACCTTCCTTCACGACCGCGCCAAGCTCGACGAAGACGCCACTGCCCGGGCTCGCTGATCGGTAGAACGTGCCCACCATCGGCGACTTGACGACATGTCCCGTCGGGGCGGCAGGCTGGACAGCCGGCTCAGGGCTGGCGGCTAGAGCGGTGAATGGCGGGACCGATGGCGCATGACCGGCCGAGGCGGGGCCAAATGTCGCAGCGCTGCTCTTCACGATCCTGACTTTGCCGTCGGCTTCTGCGATCTCGAGCTCGGATATGTTCGACTCGGAAACGAGGTCGATGAGTGATTTCAGTTTTCGAAGATCCATCTGCCGTCTTTCGTTGCGTCTGATTGGAATCGGCTAAATTTTTCGACTTTTGAACGGCGATACGCCAAGATGACTGCTGGATGGAGCGCTATTTAATTCTTCCGACCCAGTCTGCGAGCAATTCGGAGTGTAGCGGTCCGAGCTGTGTCGCCGCGACAGTGCCGTTCGCTGCGAATACGGCGGTGAATGGCAGCGTGCCGAGTCGATTACCCAGAGATCGCGACAGATCGATGCCGATCGTGGCCGCGAATGCGACTGAAAGCGAGAGGTTGCGCTCGGTGAGAAAGCGGCGTACGGGCTCTTTCTTGTCGATGGCGAGGGCCAGCACCTGCCAACGATTGGCCTGCTTTCGCGCGAACGCGTCGAGCAGCGGCATCTCGGAAACACACGGCGGGCACCAGGTCGCCCAGAAATTCAGGAGCAGCGGCCTGCCACCAAGGTCGGACATCGCCAGGGGTGCGCCCGTGAGTGACTCGAAGGACTGACTCCAGATCCCGCCGCTGTTAGGTTCTTCGGCCCGGTCTGCGCGGCGCCGTTGCCAAAGCGCGCTGCCGGCGCCTGCGACCAGTGCGGCGCCCGCGACCGACGCCATCACAACGACGCGACGCTTCATCGCTTCGCCTCGAGCGCGTCGAGAGCCGCGAGGTCGCCGCGCGCGGCCCGGCCGCGACTGTCTCGAACCAGCGCGCCGCGCAGATCGTCATAGTCGCGCACGGTCATGGCGATATGCACCGGGGCCGCGAGAACGGCGCTGCGAGTGAACACCTCGAGCACTGACATCGGCTCGCCGCGCGACCTGTCGACGCTGGAGGTGTCGTAGTCGACACGCATGTCGATGAGGGCCAACTCGGCCGCCTTGGCGTCGTCGCAATAGAGGTCGAGGTGGATGCTGTTGCGCCGCGTCGCGGTTCCGCGCCAGACGGCGCCGGTGAGGTGAGGACGAAATGCCGGCAGTCGTGCCATCCACTCTGCCGCGATCCGTCGAAGCTCGGCGAGCTCGGCGGGTTGTGAGTCGGCCTCGAACAGCTCGAGGTAGGAACGCACCTCGTCTTCGACCTC
>JAYVNL010000107.1:0-16009 GCA_043758495.1 Rhizobacter sp. | reverse complement strand
TCATGACCCTGGCCCGCACACTTGAAGGAGCTGATGATCTTGCTGCTGTTCCGGGCAAAGATCGGATTGCTCGCGCGGACCGCTCGGATGTCCTTGATGTCACCCGACGCCGACAGCGTGAACTGCATGACGGCTTCCCCGCGCTCGATTCCGGCGCGAAGCGCTTCCCGCGGAAATGCAACGTCGCCCATGACAGTCGCGTAGTTTGCGCAGGCCACCCCGGCAGTAACGACAGCAGGCGCCGGGGGTGCTGGCGGCGCCGGGGTTGCGACGACTGTCGGGGGCGCCGGTGCGATAGTGACGGGCGCAGGCGGCGGCGTCGGTGTCGTCGCCGTGATCGTGGGTGCAGGCGGAGGCGGAACAGCGACCTGGATCTCCGGTGGCGGGATGAACGGCGGCGGCGGTGCTTCGAGCTTCGGCGGCGGCGGCACCACCACTTCGGGCGGCGGCGGCGGCTTCTTGATCTCTTCGATCACTTTCGTCTCGATCGGCGCCCGGACGACGTCGACCACCTTTTTCGCGAGCCCGCTGATCAACGCGTACACGAGGAGCACGTGGAACAACAACACGGAGCCGAAACCGATGATGCGGCGGCGCGGGTCGGCTTGCTGCTGAGCGAAGTTCATGAACCGGAATCTCCAGATCTGATGAATGCTGGTACAAACCCTCGGACAAGGAGGTGCACTGAATTCATCTTCAGATCACGCTCTTTATAACGAAACCGCGCAAGGCGTGACCCTTTTCACGACAACCAGATTCTAGTGGTGTCGATGATGCTGATGTCGCGAGTACTGACGAACTCGTCATGTGAGAAACACCCTACGCGTGTCAGCAACTCCGCCCAAAAAAAGACCGCGGCACAAGGCCGCGGTCGAGTAGAGCGAAGCTCGCGTTTCTGCCGCGGCTCGATCGGAAACGAGTGCCGCGTTATTGGAACAGGTAGCTCACCCGTCCGTAGATGAAGCGGCCACGTGGGTCAGCGTACTGCGGGTCGTAGCCGGCCTGGAATGAAGCGCCGTTGTTGGTGTAAGGCGGGTCGGTGTCGAACAAGTTCTTCACACCGAGCGTGAGCCGCCAAGACTTGAACGCGCTGTACGTACTTTGAACATCGTACGTCGTATAGGAGCGGACATCGCGCGGAACACCAGTGAAGTTCGAATCGACGTCGTGGTAGCCCAACTGGAAGTTCTGGGCCGCCGTCGCGCTCCAGGGACCTCGAGTCCAGTCGACGGACAAATAGCTCTTGAAGCGAGGGACGACGCCGCCGGTCGACGTGTTCGGCAGTGCGATGTTGCCGCTGTAGGAGTCATCCAGGTTGGACGTGTCGTAGCGGAGCATGTACGTTCCGCTGCCATTCACTGTGAACTTTCCCCAGTCGCCGGCCGGAATGCGCCACTTCACGTCGAGGTCGATGCCCGACAAGCGGCTGATGCCGAGATTGAGGTTGGTCTGGAGCAGGTTGGTGATATGCCCCGGCAAGCCCGGTTGGGTCGGATCCGGCGCACCGCGCGTGATCAGCGCCGCATATTTGACAGGATCGCTGAGGATCGTTGTCGCGTTGAGACCATTGGCAATGGTGTCGCTCAACCGGATGCGCCAGTAATCGATGCCAATCGAGACATTGTTAACGGGCTCAAGCACCGTTCCGAGCGTGAAGTTGTGCGACTTCTCAGGCTTCAGGTTTTGGTTTCCTCCGAAGGTCACCGTGAACTGGGTCTGGCAGTCCGTCGGACTGTTTCCGCCCGGTGGCGGGGTCGCAAGCGGCGGGCTGCAACGCAGCGGGTCGTTCAAGCCATTCGGCGTGACGCTCTGCGTGTTCTGCGCGTACAGATCCTGCAGGCTGGGCGCACGGAAGCCCTGGCCATACGAGGAGCGAAGCAAGATCTGCGGCGTCGGCTGCCAACGCAGACTGCCCTTCGGGGTCGTCGAGCTGCCGACGCCTTCATAGTGGTCGTAGCGAACCGCGAAGTTGGCCTCGAGGTCCTTCACAATCGGGACGTTGAGCTCCGAGAACAGCGCACCGACATTGCGCTTCTTGCTCAGGTTGGTGAAGTTACCGCCGTATCCGGAAATATCGCCCGTCTGAATCGTCGGGCTGGCGCTGAAATCGTAGTTCTCCCTGCGCCCCTCGGCGCCGATGGCGAACCCGATCGGACCAGCGGGGAGCGTGTACACGTCGCGCGACGCCTTGGCTGTCAAGCTGGTCAGCGAAGACTTGATGTTGAACGCGTCACCGATAAAGTTGGTCGCGGCCGCCTGGTCCTGAATCGACTGCGAGTTCGGGCCGAAAAAGTTGACGTTGCCGCTGTTGAGCAAGGGCAGGATCTTCGACAGCGACGGGTAGCCGCCGTTGACCTGCTCTCGAACCTTGCTCTCGCTGTAAAGCGCGGTAGCGTCGAAGTCCCAGCCGATTGCAACACCCTTGATACCACCGACCAGACGGGGCGCTTCCGAAATGTCCGTGAGGTCGCGGTTGCCGGTCAGTGCCGAGCGATAGCGAACCAAGAGGTCGGGCGTGCCGCCGAAGGTGGCCGTTGCGTAGGCCGTCGGATAGAACGGCGACGAAGGTTGCAGCCGAATGGCCGACTGGCACGGGCCGCTGGACGTGTTGTTGTAGGGAGCCTGCTGGCACAACGCGTTGCCCGCAGGGATGGCGAACTGATCCGACAACGGCACCGGCTGGATCACCGTGCGCAGCGTGTTTCTGTTGAAGGAACCTTCCAGGTAGGCCTGGATGTCCGCTGTGATCGCGAACTTGCCGGCAGCGAAGACGCTGATCCGCTCCGACTCGGGCACCAGTGCGACCAGGGGAGCCGGATCGAATCGGCAGCGGTTTTGCGGGAACAACGGATCGAACGTGGCGTAGGGAGCGGGACAGCCAAGTAATGTCGTGGCATTGCCGGTGGCCGCGGTCGAAGGATTGCGCGAGCGCGAGCCGGCCTGACCGGTCACCGGGTCGTAGGTCACGATGTTGCCCGGGAAGGTATTCCCCGAGGTGGTGTCGTTGCCTTCATACGGGTGGATGTCGGTTTTGGCGAAATTGCGCTGGCTGCCGAACAGCTTGCCTTCCTTCTGATACGACCCCACGATCATCACGTTGAACCGGTCGGTGGCGAGGTCACCGTAGCCAGCCAGTCCGGTGATCTTCTTGAAGTTTGCGCCGCCGTGGGTGGTGTCGCCGTATTCGGCGTTGAGCTCGATTCCCTTGAAGTCCTGGCGGAGGATGAAATTGATCACGCCGGCGATCGCGTCAGAACCGTAGACAGAGGATGCGCCGTCTTTCAGGACTTCGACGCGCTCGATCGCAGCGAGCGGGATGCTGTTGACGTCGACCGAGACCGAATCGTTGGCAAAGCCGGCGCCGTAAGGCGCGATACGCCGACCGTTCAGGAGAACCAGGGTGCGCTGCGAGCTGAGGCCGCGCAGGCCGACCGCGGAAATGCCGCCGGTGGTCGCACCCGAGGCCGACGCTGCGGTCAGACCCTGCGAACTCGACACCGCCGAAATCGTCTGGAGCAACTGCTCGACGTTGGTGACACCGGATTTCTGGATCTGCTCGCGGGTGATCACCTGGACCGGCAGTGCGGTCTCGGCGTCGATCCGCTTGATCGACGATCCGGTGATCTCGACGCGCTCGAGTTGCTGGCCGGGGGCCGGCGAGGTTTGGGCGACGGCGGTGCCGCCGGCACTGAGCAGAACGCCGCCACAAGCGAGCGTCAGGCTCATGCAAAGCTTCGTCTTCTTCAACATCGGACCCCCCTGAATGAAAGTAAATGGATCGGTAGATCGGCCCCGCTGGCGATCTTGACAGCCGCTGAGTCGGCGGCCGCTGCCCGCTGCAGGATGTCACTTCATTGTCATGTCGGCGTTGCTTCGGCCGCTCGGGAATGACCCGAATTTCGCTTCGGGAAGGAGCAGGCGTAGGGTTTAACCAACAGTGCACCGGACCGTCCGGCGCTTCACGACCAGGCGATGTACGCCTGCCTGCCGTCGACCATCAGCCGGGCGGCGGCGCCAACCGGCAAGGTGACCTTGGTTGGCACGTGGCCGAACGGCAGGCCGGTAAGGATCGGCGTGCTCGTCGCGGCACGGACGCGGTCGATCGCGTCGGCCAGGCCGTAGCCGCGGTCGTTGGGCGACTTCCGCCAGGCAGTGAAGGCGCCGATGACGACAGCGCGCTGGCTGTCGAGCACGCCGGCTTGTTGCAGCTGGAGAAGGTTGCGCTCGACGCGGTACGGGTGCTCGTTGACATCCTCGAGGAAGAGGATGCCGTGGCGGACGCGCGGGAAGCTGGCCGTGCCGAGCAGCGAATTGACGACGCAGAGGTTGCCGCCCCAGAGCCGGCCGCGCACGTCGAGACCGTCGAAGCCGGCGCCGGTGCGAAAGCCGATCGCTTCCAGCTCGCCGGCCATCGCCTCCATGAAGCAGCCTGCGGTGACTTCGTCGACGCCGCCGTCGCCAGCGCTTCGACCGAAGTCGTCGCAAGCGAGCGGCCCCGCCCAGGTGACGCCGCCCTTGCGCGCCAGGAGGCCGAGATGCAGGGCCGTGAGGTCGCTGTGGCCGACCCAGCGCGTTCCCGCGTCGACGCTGCGGGCCACGAGCTTCCAGTCGATGCGGTCGAGCAGCCGGGTCATGCCGTAGCCGCCGCGAGAGGCGATCGCGACGTCGGGTCGTGCCGACGCGACACGATGGACGGCGGCAAGCCGGACGTCGTCGTCGCCGGCGAAGCGCTGGTCCTTCGCAGCGGCGGATTCGTCGATCTCGACTGCGAAGCCGAGTGCGGAGAGGCGGGCGACAGCGCGTCGCAACGGCACGACGGAGCGAACGATGCCGGCCGGCGAATAGATCTGCAGCGAGCGCGGCGATGCGGCCCGATGCGATGGCCCGGCCGCCGCTGTCATCGCGACGCTCCGGGGTCGATTTCGACCGACTCGCCGGCCGGAATCGGCTCGGCCGCGAAGTCGGTGTCGCCCGTGGTTGGCACGGCGCGCCGCTGCCGGTACTGCTCGCGCCGCTCGACGAAGAACGAGCGCAGGATGCCGGCGCTCTGTTCGGCGAGGACACCGCCTTCGACCGAGGTGTGGTGGTTCAGGGTGGCATTGCCGAAGACATCGATCACCGAGCCGGCGGCGCCCGCCTTGAGATCGGCGGCACCGTAGACCACGCGCTTGACCCGGGCGTGCAGCAATGCCATCGCGCACATCGCGCACGGCTCGAGCGTCACGTAGACCTCGCACTCCGGCAAGCGGTAGTTGCCGAGCAGCTGGGCTGCGTGGCGCAGGGCCACGATCTCGGCGTGAGCGGTCGGATCGTGGTCGGTGATCGGCCGGTTGTAGCCGGTGGCGACGAGCTGCCGGCCACCCGGCGTGTCGCGGACGATCACGGCACCCACCGGCACTTCGCCGACGAGCCAGGCGTTCTGAGCCTGGTCGAGGGCCTGCCGCATCGCGGCCTCGTCGATCTCGGCCATCAGTTCGGGTCGGCGCGCTGGGTTCGCTCGGCGCCCTGCTGAAGGGCGCGGGCGGTGTCGTCCCGAATCTTGTCCTGCAGGGCTTTCGATTGTTGCGGCACGGTCAGGCCGCTGACGTCGGCAGCCACGGCGCCGGGCACGCCACCCGGAACGGCGACGATGCGGCCGTCACGGCTCGGGTCCGCGGTCAGTGCTGCGGCCTGGCTCGCCGCCGCCGCCTGTCGGGCGACGACCCCACCGCTGCCACCACCGAATGCCTGTAGATTCTTCTTGGCGAGCGAGCCGACGATCGCCAGCACGATGAGCAGGGACAGCACTCCGAAGATCACGCGCATGGTCAACGTTACTCCCACTCGATCGTCGCCGGCGGCTTCGACGACACGTCGTAGACGACCCGGTTGATGCCCCTCACCTCGTTGATGATGCGGCTCGAGACGCGCTTCAGCAGCGCGTGAGGCAGCTCGGCCCAGTCGGCGGTCATGAAGTCGCTCGTCTGCACGGCGCGCAGGGCGACCACGTAGTCATAGGTGCGGCCGTCGCCCATCACACCCACCGACTTCACCGGCAGGAACACCGCGAATGCCTGGCTCGTCAGCTGGTACCAGGTCTTGCCGCTGATGGCGTCGACGGTGCCGCGCAGCTCCTCGATGAAGATCGCGTCGGCCCCGCGCAGCAGCTCGGCGAATTCGCGCCTGACCTCGCCGAGGATGCGGACGCCGAGGCCCGGCCCCGGGAACGGGTGGCGGTGGACCATGTCGTGCGGCAGGCCGAGCGCTGTACCGAGCTCGCGGACCTCGTCCTTGAAGAGTTCGCGCAGCGGCTCGAGCAGCTTCAGGCCGAGCGTTGCCGGCAGGCCGCCGACGTTGTGGTGGCTCTTGATCGTGGTCGCCTTCTTGGTCTTGGCGCCGCCCGACTCGACGACATCGGGATAGATCGTGCCCTGCGCCAGCCACCTGGCTTGCTTCAGCTTGGCGGCCTCCTTCGTGAAGACCTCGACGAACTCGCGGCCGATGATCTTCCTCTTGGCCTCGGGATCGGTGACGCCGGCCAGGCAGCCGAGGAACGCATCGCTCGCGTCGACGCAGATCACCTTGACGTGCATCTGCTCGGCGAAGGTCTGCATCACCTGGCGGCCCTCGCCCTGCCGCAGCAGGCCGTGGTCGACAAAGACGCAGGTGAGGCGGTCGCCGATCGCCTTGTGGATGAGGGCCGCGGCGACGCTCGAATCGACGCCGCCCGACAGGCCGAGGATGACCTCGTCGCTGCCGACCTGCTCGCGGATGCGGGCAACGGCTTCGTGGGCGTAATCGCGCATCACCCAGTCGGGCTTCGCGCCGGCGATCTGCAGCACGAAGCGCTCGATGATCTCGCGGCCCTTCACGGTGTGCGTGACCTCGGGGTGGAACTGCACGCCGTAGAAGCCGCGCGCCTCGTCCGCCATGCCGGCGATCGGGCAGCTCGGCGTCGACGCCATCAACGTGAAGCCGGGCGGCAACGCCGTGACCTTGTCGCCGTGGCTCATCCAGACCTTGAGCATGCCCTGGCCGGCGTCGGTGGTGAAGTCCTCGATGCCGCCAAGCAGCTTCGTGTGGCCGCGGGCGCGCACCTCGGCGTAGCCGAACTCGCGGTCGCTGCTCGCCTCGACCTGGCCGCCCTGCTGCACCGCCATCGTGAACATGCCGTAGCAGATGCCGAGCACCGGCACGCCGAGCTGCCAGACTGCGTCGGGCGCGCGCAGGTCGTGCTCCTCGTAGGTCGAGGCGTGGCTGCCCGAAAGGATGACGGCCTTTGGCGCGAACTCGCGCACGAACGCGTCGCTGACGTCGTTCGGATGGATCTCGCAGAACACGTGCGCCTCGCGGACGCGACGCGCGATCAGCTGCGTGACCTGGGAACCGAAGTCGAGGATGAGGATCTTGTCGTGCATCGTCAGGTCGCGGGGGTCGCGGCAGCGCGGCCGCGGCGGGCTTTGTTGAAGTGCATCCAGGCCAGGCCGAGCGCCACCAGTTGCAGCAGCGCACAGAAGTAGAACGGCGCCCCGATCCGCCAGTCGCCGCGCGG
Organism: Rhizobacter sp.; assembly: GCA_043758495.1. Taxonomy (GTDB): domain Bacteria; phylum Pseudomonadota; class Gammaproteobacteria; order Burkholderiales; family Burkholderiaceae_C; genus Schlegelella_A. The sequence goes on along the minus strand of JAYVNL010000107.1, from coordinate 8,478 downwards.
CAGGTGCGAGACAGCACCGAGCAGCGGCGCACTGAGCACCGGCGCGACCACGGCCATCAGGCTCTGCAGGCCGCTGACGGCGCCCATCGTGCGGCCCTGCTTGGTCGCGTCGGCGGCGCTGGAGACGATGCTCTGCATCGATGCCGCCACGGTGAAGCCGAGGACGTTGCAGACGACCACCGCGAACATCATCCAGCCTTCGCTGGCGGCGCCCCAGCCGACGTAGGCCAGCGTCGACGAGACCAGGCCGATGACGGCGAGCCGCTGCGGCGAGAAGCGCTTCAGCAGCCGGCCGAGCAGGAAGCCCTGGACCAGCGCCGACATCATGCCGACGGCGAACAAGGACCAACCGTTCTGCAGCGGTCCCCAACCGAACTTGAAGGTCGTGTAGAGGACCCAGCTCGTGTAGAGGATGAACTGCGACAGCGCCGTCAGGGCGATGACGGCCACGAGGATGCCGATGCCGCCGAGCCGGCCGAGCTCGGCGAAGGCGGCGACCGGGTTCAGCGCCGTCTTCCAGACGATGGGCCGGCGCCGCTCGACCGGCAGCGATTCGGGCAGTACGAACCAGCCGTAGAGCAGGTTCAGGAGCGCCAGCGTGCCGGCGGCGAAGAACGGCAGGTGCAGGTCGATGGCACCCAGCAGGCCGCCCATGACCGGACCGAGGATGAAGCCGAGCCCGAACATGGCGCCGAGCAGTCCGAAGCGCCTGGCCCGGTCGGCCGGCGCGGTGATGTCGGCGACGTAGGCGTTGGCGACCGAGGCGTTCGACTGCATGGCGCCGCTGAAAAGGCGCACGACGATCAGCATCCACAGCTCGGTCGCGACCGCGGTAACGAAGAAGCTGAGCGCGAGCGCCGCGAAGCCGACCAGCAGCACCGGCCTTCGCCCGTATTTGTCGGAGAGCGCGCCGAGCAGCGGCGAAGTGAAGAAGTTGGCGATGCTGAACGCGAACGCCACCGCGCCGTACCACCAGGCTTGCTCGGTCTGCGACGAGGTGAAGCTGCCGACAAGGGCCGGCAGCACCGGCACGATCAGGCCGATCGACATCATGTCGATCAGCACCGTGATCATGATGAAGGGCATCGCCGCCTGGCGGGAGACCGCGGGTGAAGCCGATGCGCTCATGCCAGGTCTTTCAGTGACAGCGCGCGTACGCCGTTCACCGCAGCGGCTCGGCCGAGAGCACGGTCCGATGTCAGCAACGGCAGTTCCAGGCTCGAGGCCAGGCGCAGGTAGGCAGCGTCATACACCGAAAGGCAATGATCGATAGCGAGCTTCAAAACCGCCGCGACATGGCTGGGCTGGGGCTCGGCGAAAACGACCCGGGTCCGGATGGAATCGACCGCACTCCAGGCGAGAAATGCGTCCGTCGCAGTGAGCCGTTGCCGCTTGACCGCGTTGGCGATGATGTTGCCGCATTCCCAGAGCCAGAGTTCCGGCGCATGAAAAATCAGCTCGCCGCGCCGCATCAGCGTGTACAAATCGTCGGACGCATCGCTCGCTTCGTCAGGCAGAAACCAGGGTGCGGTGATCGACGCATCCAGCACCGCTGCGCGCGGCCTCACTCGCGCCCTTCGTCCCGGAGCTCCCTCCACCCGGGGCCGGGCTTGACCCTCGACCGAAGTTGGCGAAGCGCTTCCAGCTCGCGCTCGATCTGCTCGTCGCTGACCGCGGCGGCCGGATGGACTGGCAGCATGCGAACGACTTCCTTGCCGTGGCGCGTGATGCGGACTTCCTCGCCCGCCTCGACGGCGTCGAGAAGTTGCGAGAAGTTCTGCTTGGCTTCGAAGACGCCGGCGGTCCGCATGATTCTGTCCATACTTCTGAAAAACAGGCCAGATTATAGCGCCCGCTCGTTGTCACTCAGCGCGGTAGTTCGGCGCTTCCTTGGTGATCTGCACGTCGTGGACGTGGCTCTCGCGCATGCCCGACGACGTGATCTCGACGAACTCCGCCTTGGTCTTCATCTCTTCGATGCTGGCGCAGCCGCAATAGTGCATCGAGGCGCGCAGGCCGCCGCCCATCTGGAAGATGATGCCGACGTCCGAGCCCTTGTACGGCACCTGGCCCTCGATGCCTTCGGGCACCAGCTTGGCCGAGCCGGCGGTGCTCGCCTCGCCTTCCTGGAAGTAGCGGTCGGCCGAGCCCTGCTGCATGGCCCCGATCGAGCCCATGCCGCGGTAGCTCTTGTAGGTCCGGCCCTGGTACAGGATGACTTCGCCGGGCGCTTCCTCGGTGCCGGCGAAAGCGCCGCCCATCATCACGGTATCGGCGCCGGCGGCGATCGCCTTGGCGAGATCGCCCGAGAAGCGGACGCCGCCGTCGGCGATCAGAGGCACGCCGCTGCCGGCGATCGCGCGGGCGACGCTGTCGATCGCCATCACCTGCGGCACGCCGACGCCGGTGACGATGCGCGTGGTGCAGATCGAGCCCGGCCCGATACCGATCTTGACGGCGTCGGCGCCGGCCTCGACAAGCGCGAGCGCACCGGCACCGGTTGCGATGTTGCCGCCGACCACGTCGACGTTGGGAAAGTTGCGCTTGACCCAGCGAACGCGCTCGATCACGCCTTCGCTGTGGCCGTGCGAGGTGTCGACGACGATGGCGTCGCAGCCGGCGGCGACGAGCAGCTCGGCGCGCTCCTCGGTGCCCTCGCCGACGCCGATGGCAGCGCCAACGCGGAGCTTGCCGAAGGCGTCGCGGCAGGCATTGGGAAAGCTGGTCTGCTTGGTGATGTCCTTCACCGTCATCAGGCCGCGCAGCTCGAAAGCGTCGTTGACGACCAGGACGCGCTCGAGCTTTTCCTTGTGCATCAGCGCCTTGCCTTCGGCCAGCGTCGAGCCTTCGCGGACGGTGACGAGGCGCTCCCGCGGCGTCATGATGTCGCGGACCGGCGCGTCGAGGCGGGTCTCGAAGCGAAGGTCACGGTTGGTGACGATGCCGACGACGGTCTTGCCCTGCAGCACCGGAAAGCCCGAGATGCCACGCGCCTTCGAGAGCCCGATGACCTCGCGCACCGACATCTCCGGAGGCACCGTGATCGGGTCGCGCAGCACGCCCGATTCGTAGCGCTTCACCTTCGCCACCTCCGCCGCCTGCTGCTTCGGCGACATGTTCTTGTGAACGATGCCGATGCCGCCTTCCTGGGCCAGCGCGATCGCGAGGCGGGCCTCGGTCACGGTGTCCATCGCCGCCGACACGAGCGGCAGGTTCAGGCGGATGTTGCGGGAAAAGGAAGTGGCGAGGCTGGTGTCGCGCGGCAGGACGTTCGAGAAGGCCGGTACCAGCAGCACGTCGTCGAAGGTCAGCGCTTTGCCCAGAAGGCGCATTGAAAAGCTCCAGACGCAAAAGGAAATTATAGGGAAGGTCGCACAAAGTACCGCTTTGGCGCCGGCACAAATGCCTCGGCCGGAGGGGCGCCGCTACACTTCGCGCAGCTTCACGCCCCTGCCCCGACGACCATGGTTCGACCGCTTTTCGCCCTGCTCGCCGCGCTCTCTTCCACGTTGCTGGCACTGCCGGCAGAAGCGCAATGGAAGTGGAAGGACAAGAGCGGTCACGTCCAGTACAGCGACCTGCCGCCGCCGCCCGGCACCCCCGAGCAGGACATCCTCGGCAAGCCGGGCTCGCAGAAGGGCCGCGTCTCGGTCTTCCAGACGGACAGCGCCGGCTCCGGCGTGCCGGCGGCAGCGGCATCGGCCGCGTCGGCCGCGCTGTTGCCGCGCACCGTCGAGCCGGAGCTCGAAGCCAAGCGCAAGAAGGCCGAAGCCGAAGTCGCAGCCAGGGCCAAGGCAGAAGACGCGAAGATCGCGGCGGCTCGCGCCGACAACTGCACTCGAGCCAAGGCGCAGATGGCCACGCTCGACAGCGGCATCCGCCTGGCTCGCGCCAACGCCAAGGGCGAACGCGAGTTCCTTGACGACAAGCAGCGCGCCGACGAAGCCAAGCGCGTGCGCGACATCATCGCCGTCGACTGCAAGTAGCCCGCGCTCAGGCCCGGGCGCGACCGCCCCTGGCGCGGCTCGCATCGCGCAGCTCCAGAGCCCTTTTGCGGCGCGCTTCCTTCGGGTCGATCGCCAGCGGTCGATAGATCTCGACGCGGTCGCCGGGTGCGAGCAGCCCGGCCAGCGACGACGCTCTTCCCCAGATTCCGACCGTTGCGGTGGAGATGTCGATCAACGGAAAGCGCTCGAGGGCGCCGCTGGCGCGGATGGCATCGAGCACGGTGGCGCCGACGCTGACCTGAACCTCGATCTCGAACGCCTTTCCCACGCGCTCGCTGCCGGCGACGGCGACGGCGAACGAGCCGCTCCCCGCGCCGTCAGCGCTGGCCATGGACCTGCTCGGCGCGGCGCACGAACGAGTCGACGAAGGTGTTGGCGATGCGGTCGAAGACCGGGCTGATGGCCGCTTCGAGGATGACGTTCGAAAACGCGTAGCGCATCTCGAACTCGACCTTGCAGGCCGCGGGCGCGATGCCAGCCTCGCCGCTGCCCGGCCCCTGCAGTGGCACGAAGCGCCAGAAGCCGTCGAGGGTGGAGAACGGGCCGTCGACGAGGGCGATGCGGACCGACTCGTCGGCCACCTGCACGTTGCGCGTCGTGAACGCCTGGCGCACGCCGGAGTAGGCCAGGTGCAGGCGCGCCGTCAGGCCGTGTTCGTCGCGCTCGAGGATGTCGACGCTCTCGCACCACGGCAGGAACTGCGGGTAAGCGGCGACGTCGATGACCAGCTCGTAGATTTCGTGCGGGTGATACCAGAGCAGAACCGACTTCTTGATGTGCTTCATACAATCATGAAATTGTAGGAGCGAGGCCCGCCTTGACCGCCACACCGTCGATTGCCGAGAACCGCCGCGCCCGCTTCGACTATCACGTCGAAGAGCGCCATGAGGCCGGCATGGTGCTCGAGGGCTGGGAGATCAAGGCCGTGCGCGCCGGCCAGGTCCAGCTGACCGATGGCTACGTTGTCATCCGCGACGGCGAACTGTGGCTCATCGGCTGCCGCATCAACGCCTTGCGCAACGCCTCGAGCCACGTGCAGCCGGAGGCCGATCGCACCAAGAAGCTCCTCATGCACAAGGAGGAGATCAAGCGCCTCATCGGCAAGGTCGAGCAGAAAGGCTTCACGCTCGTGCCGCTCGATCTTCACTTCAAGGGCGGGAGAGTCAAGGCCGAGATCGCGTTGGCCAAGGGCAAGGCAGAGCACGACAAGCGCGACACCGAGAAGAAACGCGACTGGGAGCGCGAGAAGGGCCGGCTGATGCGTCACAAGGTTTCGGCGGGCAAGAGCCGCGCCGCCACTTGACCGGGCAGCCGCCGCCCATCACCGCCGCCGGCATGCCCCTTCACACTCCGCCGGAGTTTCGCGAGCTTCGCGACCTGCCCCGGCCACCCGGCCTGCCTTTGCTCGGCAACCTGTGGCAGATCGAGGCCCGGCGAATCCACGCTCAGGTCGAGGACTGGGCGCTTCGCTACGGGCCGCTGTTCACGATCCGGCTCGGCCGCAGCCGCCTGCTCGTGATCGCCGACCACGTGGCCATGAGCGCGGTGCTGCGCGATCGTCCGGAGGGCTTTCGACGAACGCCCCTGCTCGCCCGCGTCAGTCGCGAGATCGGTATTGTCGGCGGCGTCTTCGGCGCCGAGGGCGACGTGTGGAAGCGGCAACGCCGCATGGTCATGGCCGGCTTCGACCCGCGCCATCTGCGGCTCTACTTCCCGCAGCTGGTCGCTGTCAGCGCTCGTCTCGACAGTCGCTGGCGGAAGGCGGCCACGGCGCGGCTGCCGATCGACCTTCAGGCCGACCTCATGCGCTTCACCGTCGATGCCGTTTCCGGCCTGGCCTTCGGTTCCGAGACCCACACCCTCGACTCCGATGACGACGTCATCCAGCACCATCTCGACAAAATCTTCCCGGCACTGTTTCGCCGCATGCTGGCGCCGTTGCCGACCTGGCGCTGGTGGAAGACAGCGGCCGATCGCGAGCTGGACCGCAGCGTCGTCGCCGTCAACGCTGCCGTCGCTGGGTTCGTCGCCGCCGCGCGCGCTCGCCTGGCCGCGGAGCCGGCCCGCCGCGAAGCACCGGCCAACCTGCTCGAGGCGATGCTGGTGGCCGCCGCCGACGAAGGCTCGGGCATCACCGACGCCGAAGTCTCGGGCAACGTGATCACGATGCTGCTGGCCGGCGAGGACACGACCGCCAACACGCTGGCCTGGCTCGTCTGGCTGCTGCACCGCCACCCCGACGCACAGGCGAAGGCGCGTGCCGAGATCGACCGCGTCGCCGGCCCGATCGCCGACTGGACGCCGGAGCGCTTCGCCGCGCTCGAATACGTCGACGCCTGCGCCAGCGAGACCATGCGCCTCAAGCCGGTGGCGCCGTCACTCGTGCTCCAGGCGCTGCGCGACACGACCATCGGCGATGTCCGGGTGCCGTCCGGCACCCTGGTCTGGGGCGCACTGCGGAGCGACAGCATGAAAGACGAGTTCTTCGACGACGCGACCCAATTCCGGCCGGAGCGCTGGCTCGTGCAAGGCGGCGCCCGTCCGGCCGCCTCGGTGAACCGAGTGGCAATGCCGTTCGGCGCCGGCCCGCGCGTTTGCCCCGGTCGACAACTGGCGACGCTCGAGATCAAGATGGCGCTCGCCGTCCTCCTCGGCGGCTTCGACATCGAAGCCCTGGCAACGGCGACGGGCGGCGAGCCGGAGGAACGGCTGTCGTTCACGATGGCACCCGAACCGCTGACGATGCGCTTGACCCTGAGAAGCCACTCATGACGCAGACGACCACCGCCGAAGCGCCGATCCGCGCCGTTGCCACGCGCACCCTGGCCGACCTGCCCGGGCCGCGCGGCATTCCGGTCTTCGGCAACCTGCTGCAGGTCGACCGCTCGTGCATCCACCGCAGCGTCGAGGCCTGGGCCGCCGAGTACGGACCGTACTTCCGCTTTCGCATCGGCGACCGCCGCTTCGTGGCTGTCGGCGATCACGCGGCACTCGCGGCGCTGTTGCGCGACCGCCCCGACGGCGTTCGTCGCGGCGCCAAGCTCGCCGCCATCTGGAAAGAACTCGGTCTCGAAGACGGTGTCTTCATCGCCGAGGGCGAGGCATGGCGGCGGCAGCGCCGGATGGTGATGGCCGGCTTCGATCCGACTCACGTGCGCGACTACATGCCCTCGCTGCTCACCGTCACCGAGCGGCTGCGGCGGCGTTGGGCGGGTGCTGCTGCCCGCGGCGAGGCCATCGACCTGCAGCCCGATCTCATGCGCTTCACCGTCGACGCCATCGCCGGCCTGGCCTTCGGTGCCGACGTCAACACCCTCGAATCGGACGACGACATCATCCAGCGGCACCTCGACAAGATCTTCCCGGCGCTCTTCAACCGGGTGATGGCGCCGCTGCCGATCTGGCGCTGGTTGCGCAGCCCCGCCGACCGGCGACTCGAGCAGAGCGTCGCCGCAGTCAAGGTCGCGATCGGCGAATTCATCGCCGCCGCGCGCAGCCGACTCGCCGCCGATCCGGCGCTGCGGGCTCGACCGCGCAACCTGCTCGAGGCGATGCTGGTGGCCAGCGATGGCGAAGCCGACGGCGAGCCGACCGAAGACGGCGCCGTGGCCGGCAACGTCGTCACCATGCTGCTCGCCGGCGAGGACACGACGGCGAACACCCTGGCCTGGATGCTGCATTTGATGGCACGCCACCCGGCCACCCTGGCCCGCGCTGTCGACGAAGTCCGCAGCGCATTTCCAGACGGCGAGCTGATCCCCGAGCGCATCAACGGCCTGGACTACATCGAAGCCTGCGCCCACGAGACCATGCGCCTGAAGCCGGTGGCGCCGTTCATCGGCCTGCAGCTCCTGCGCGACACCGTCGTCGGCGACATCGCGATGCCGGCGGGCACCGTCGTCTGGGGAATGATGCGGCACGACAGCGGCGACGACCGTCATTTCCCGGACGCCGCCGAGTTCCGCCCCGAGCGTTGGCTCGCCGACGGCGGGCCGGCGCAGGCGGCGAGCGCCGCCAAGCGCGTCTCGATGCCGTTCGGCGCCGGCCCGCGCGTCTGCCCGGGCCGCTACCTGGCGCTGCTCGAGATGAAGATGTTCATGGCGATGCTGCTCGGCCGCTTCGATGTGGTCGGCGTCGACACCGAAGATGGCAGCGAAGCGCGCGAGCAGCTGCAGTTCACGATGAGCCCGGTCGGTCTGCGCATGCGCCTGCGCGAGCGCGCTTTTGCCTAACGATCCAGCGCGGCGAGCGCCTGCAAGCAGTCGTCGATGAGATCGCCGGTCGCTTCGAGCCCGAGCGAGAAGCGAACCAGCGTGCCTTTCCATGCCGGCCGGGCGCGGATCGCGGCGAGGTCGTAGGGCACGACGAGGCTGATCGGCCCGGCCCACGAGTAGCCGATCCGGAACAACCGCAGCGCGTCGACGAAGGCATGGACCTGCTGCTGCGTGTAGCGCTCGTCGAACACGACCGA
>JAYVNL010000106.1:0-5418 GCA_043758495.1 Rhizobacter sp. | reverse complement strand
CGACCGGCGGCTCGGCCAGGTGGGCAACGCCGGCGCAGATCGACACGGCGATCACCATCGAGGCGATGGCGGCGCAGAGGCGGAAGGACAGCGGGGTGGTGTTCATGACGGACTTTCGGTGGGGGTGGGTGGCGGGGCGGTGTCGATGGCTGTACTGTCGCGTCCGACCCCCGCTTCAGTCCTTTGCCGGCCTGAATCCGGCCTGAAGCTTTCTGAAAACCGACTCTCGATGAACAAACTTCCCTTGCTCGCCCTGCCGGGCCTTCTCTGCGACGAACGCCTGTGGCAGCGCCAGGTGGCGGACCTCCTGCCCGATCACCAAGTCACGTCGTTCGCGCTGACCGAGCACGACTCGATGGCAGCACTGGCCGCGGCCGCATTGGCCAGGGCGCCGGCCGGCCGCTTTGCCTTGGCCGGGCTGTCGATGGGCGGCTACCTGGCGCTGGAAATCATGCGGCGGGCGCCCGAACGCGTCGCCGCGCTCGCCCTCTTCGACACCAGCGCCCGGCCCGACACGCCGGAGCAGACCCGGATGCGACGTGCCGCGATCGCCCAGTCGGCGGGCGACTTCGACGCCGTGGTGCGCGCCCTACTGCCGCGCCTCGTGCACCCCTCGCGACTCGACGATGCCGGCCTGGCCGCGACGATCGCCGCGATGGCGCGCGCCGTCGGCCGCGATGGCTACGAGCGCCAGCAGGAGGCGATCATCGGCCGCGCCGACAGCCGGCCGACGCTGGCGCAGATCCGCTGCCCGACCTTCGTGGTCTGCGGCCGCGAAGACGCGCTGACGCCGCTCGAACTCAGCGAGGAGCTCGCCGCCGGCATCGTCGGTTCGCGGCTCGTCGTGATCGAAGAGTCCGGCCACATGACGGCGATCGAGCGGCCACGCGAAGTGACGGCGGCGCTACGGACGTGGCTGGCCGCAGGAGCGACCGCATGAGCACCGCCGCGAACGACCGCATCGACCTCCGCTCCGACACCGTCACCCGCCCGACCGACGCCATGCGCGCCGCCATGGCCGCGGCGCCGGTCGGCGACGACCAGTACGGCGAGGACCCGAGCACGAACCGGCTGCAGGCGCGCTGCGCCGAGCTGCTCGGCAAGGAAGCGGCGCTCTGGCTGCCGACCGGCACCATGGCCAACCAGGTGGCACTGCGCACGCTCACGCGGCCGGGCGACGAGGTCGTGGCCAGCCGCGAGTCGCATGCCGCCTGGCACGAGGTCGGCGGCGCCGCGGCCAACGCCGGCGTGCAGATCCACGAGATCGGGCGCGGCGGCCGCTTCGGTGCCGATGAATTGCGGGCCGCCTCGAAGCCGCGCAATTTCGCGATCTTTCCGACCACCACGCTGGTCGAGGTCGAGAACACCCACAACCGCGCCGGCGGCATCGTCGTGCCGCAGGCCGAGATCGTCGCCATCGCCGCGGTGGCGCGCGAGCTCGGCCTCGCGACCTTCCTCGACGGCGCCCGCCTCTGGAACGCAAGCGCTGCCAGCGGCCTCGCGGTCAGCGAGCTGGCCGCGCCCTTCGAGCTGGCGGCGGTCGCCTTCAGCAAGGGCCTCGGTGCGCCCGGCGGCTCGCTGCTCGCCGGCACCAAGGCCACGATCGCGTTGGCCGACCGGCACCGCCGCCGCATGGGCGGGGCGATGCGCCAGAACGGCATCTTCTCGGCGGCGGCGCTGCACGCGCTCGACCACCACCTGCCGCGCCTGCACGAGGACCACGCCAACGCCCGCCGCTTCGCCGAGCGATTGGCCGCAGGCGCGGCGGTGCAGCTCGACCTCGCCACCGTGCAGACCAACATCGTCGTCTTCCACCTGCCCGAGGCGCTGCCGATCGACGCGCCGACGCTGAGCGCGCGCGCTCGCGACCTCGGCGTGCTCGTCAACGCCTTCGGACCGCGCACGGTTCGCGCCGTCACCCACCTCGACGTGACGCGGGCCCAGTGCGAGCGCGCCGCCGACGTGCTCGTGACGTTGCTGGCCTGAATCGATTCAGCGGCCGCATCGCATGAACGTCACCGTCTTCAGCACCAAGTCGTACGACCGGCGCTTCCTCGATGCAGCGATCCAGGGTCGCCACCGAGCCACTTACCTCGAGGCACGACTGACGGCGGAAACCGCGGCCCTGGCGCGCGATGCCGGCGCCGTCTGCGCGTTCGTGAACGACCAGCTGAACGAGGCCGTGCTGCAGGTGCTGAAGGCGCTCGGCGTCGGTCTTGTCGCGCTGCGTTCGGCGGGCATCAACAACGTCGACCTCGTCGCCGCGAAACGGATCGGCATCGTGATCGCGCGGGTGCCGGCCTACTCGCCGGAGGCCGTTTCCGAGCACACAGTGGCGATGATGCTGTCGCTCGACCGCAGCATCCATCGCGCCTACGCCCGCGTGCGCGAAGGCAACTTCTCGCTACAGGGCCTGCTCGGCTTCAACCTGCACGGCCGCACCGTCGGCGTCGTCGGCACCGGCCGCATCGGCACCGGTGTCGCCCGGATCATGCTCGGGTTCGGCTGCAAGGTCGTCGCCCACGACCTCGTCGTCGACGCCGACTGCGCGGCGATGGGCGTTCGCTACCTGTCGCTCGAGGCCTTGCTCGGCCAGGCCGACATCGTCACTTTGCACTGCCCGCTGACGCCGCAGACCCGCCACCTGATCGACACCGCTGCCGTCGCCAGCATGAAGCACGGCGCGATGCTCATCAACACCAGCCGCGGCGGCATCGTCGACACGCGGGCGCTGATCGACGGCGTCAAGAGCGGCGCCATCGGCCATCTTGGCCTCGACGTCTACGAAGAGGAGGCGGCGCTGTTCTTCGAAGACCAGTCGGACAGCGTCATCGGCGACGACGTGTTCCAGCGCCTGCTCACCTTCCCGAACGTCCTCGTCACCGGCCACCAGGCCTTCTTCACGCAGGAAGCTCTGACCGCCATCGCCGAGACCACGGTCGCCAACATCGACGCCTTCGAGCGCACCGGCGCGGCCCTGTACGAGGTGAGCTGAGGCGCGACGCGGACCCCGTCAGCCGCCGGAAGCGAGCTCGCGCTCGAGCACCTTCGGGTCATCACGCCAGCGTTCCAGCCACTCCTGGGCGACATCGCCGGGGTAGACGTCTTCGATGCCTTCCTTCAGCGCCTTGACGATCGCGCTCGCCAGCGCCGCCGGCGCCACCTTGGGCGGCGGCAGGTTCTGGTTCCACTCGTCGTCGATCGGGCCGGGAAAGACATTGATCACGCGGATGCCACCCGGCCGCATCTCGGCACGCAGGCACTGCGCCAGCGAGCAGGCCGCCGCCTTCGAGGCCGAGAAGGTGCCGTGCGGCGGGAAGTTGCTGAGCGCGTAGACCGAGAGCAGGTTGACCCAGGCGGCGGCGTGGGTCTCGCCGTCGGCAGATCGTGCGCGCAGCGCCGGCCCGAACTCCTGCGCCAGCCGCAGCAGGCCGAAGTAGTTGATGTCCATCTCGGCACGGGCAGCGTCGATGCCGCGACGCGACGCGATCCCGAAGGCGCGATGGACCTCGGCGTTGTTGATCACGATGTCGACCTTGCCGCCGATCTCGCCGGCCAGCTCGGTCACGGAGCGGCCGTTGGTGAGGTCGAGCGGCACCAGCGCGACCTGGGGCAGCGCCGTGATGTCGTCGATGCCGCCGGGCTGCTTCCACGGCTCGGCATGGCCGACCCAGACGAGCTCGGCACCGGCCCTCACCAGCGCCTTCACGATCGCCTGACCGACCTCGGTCTTGCCGTCGGTGACGAGGATCTTCCTGAACTTGGGGTCGCTGGTCATCTCGCGCAGCATCTTGTCGTCGGCCATGTGTTCGCTCTCCTGCGGGGGAAATCCGATCAGCACCGCGGCGCCGGCGCGGTCGAGGCGGGCGCCGACGCGGCACTTCGCAGGCGCCGAAGCAACGTCGCCGTGCAGGTGCACGATCACCGTCGGGCCGGCATCGAGTTGCACGAGGCCGAGCCGCCAGGGCAGCCGTTCGCGGTAGAACGGGTCGTTGCTGTGATGGAGCACGGTCTCGGCGAGGAGCGCACCGGCGCCGCTCTGCGTCGTCCATTTCAGGTCCGAAGAGAGGCAGCGATGGCAGGCGTCGCGCGGCGGGTACTGCACGGCCTGGCAGCGCTGGCAAACCTGCAGCTCGAAGCGGCCCTCGGCAGCGGCGGCCGTCATGCCGAGGGCAGTGCGGCCGCGCGCCGAGGGCGGCAGGCTCATCTGCCGGGTCCGCAGGACCGGGTTCTTCCTGCGCGGTTTCATGAGGGGCATCGTCATGCCGAGCGCCCCAGGATCACCGCTCCCGTGCACAGGCAGCGGTCGTATGTGACCATCCCGAAGCCGGCGACGAGGCCGAGCTGCGCGCCGGCCACGGTACGGTCGCCGGCCTCGTCGGTGAGCTGCCGGATCGCTTCGGTCATGCCGAGGAATCCGCCGGCGCAGCCGGCCTGGCCGGCAGAGAGCTGGCCGCCGCTCGTGTTGTTGGGAAAGTCGCCGTCGTGGGTAAGCGCCTTTGCGCGGACGAAGGCTGCGCCTTCTCCCTTCGCGCAGAAGCCGAGGTCCTCGAACTGCATCATCACCACGACCGGGTAGTCGTCGTAGGTCTGCACGAAGTCGATCGCGTCGACGCTCACACCGGCCTGCGCGTAGAGCTCATCGCGGTCGACGCGCCAGCCGCCGCGCACGAGCACGGGATCGTCGGCGTAGGCGTTGTGGCGCTCGATGGCGCTGCGCATGAGGACATGGGCCAGACCGTGGTCCCTTGCGCGCTCCTCGCTCATCACCAGGAAGGCCTCGGCACCGGCGCACGGCATCACGCACTCGAACAGGTGGATCGGATCGGCGATCGGCCGCGCGCCCATGTACTGCTCGAACGTCAGCGGCACCTTGAAGAGCGCGTCGGGGTTCTTCAGCGCGTTGGCGCGCTGCGCGACCGCGATGCGGCCGAAGTCCTCGCGCGTTGCGCCGAAGCTGCGCATGTAGTGCGCCGTGATGAACGCGAAGACCGAGTTCGGCCCGCCGGAACCGTAGGGATAGCTCGCGTCGCGCGCGAACTGCGAGAAGCCGCCGAGCATCTGCCGGAACGACTCGACGTGGTTGGCGTCGGCCGCGACGCAGGCGACGACGTCGGCATCGCCCGCCTGCACGGCGCGCGCGGCGCGGCGCAGCGCCATCACGCCCGACGCGCCTCCCGTCGGTATGTGATCGAGCCAGCGCGGGCTGAGGCCGAGGTGCTGCGTCACGCCGACCGCCGTGTCGGGCGCGAGCGAGAAGCTGCTGATCGTGAGGCCGTCGATCTCGTCCTTGGCGATCCCGGACCGCTCGACGAGCGCGTCGAGCGCCCGGCCGATGAACCAGAGCGCGCCATGGGTCGAGTAGCGAACGTAAGGGACGGTCACCGGCACGGCGACGGCGACGCCTTCGTACGAGGC
>JAYVNL010000105.1:0-5477 GCA_043758495.1 Rhizobacter sp. | reverse complement strand
CGCGACCAGGGTCCTTAAAACCAAATCAGTCAGCTAAGCGCGTAGATCTGCCCGACAAAGGCTTTCGGACGGGGGTTCGATTCCCCCCAGCTCCACCATAAAAACCACTGAGGCCGCGCTTGCGGCCTCTTTTTTTGATTTCCGCCGAGGCACGATGGCGTCCACCGACGTCCATTCGGCTCCCGCTCCAATAGCGGTAACAAGCTGGCCCCGCAAAACTGAACAGGCCCGATGAGGGTGGACACTGCTCCCGGAGGCGAGGAAATCGCCTGTGAGAATTGGAGTGAGCATGAGCAGAGGATCCCGTCGCACACACTCAGCGGCATTCTTGGGTCTTGTGTGGCGCTGGGTCGGCTGTTCGAGGTGACAAGACGCTGGCCGAGCTGGCGCAACAGCATGACGTGCACACCACCAGATTACCGACTGGAAGAACCAGTTGCTGGCCAAGGCGGCCGACGTGTTCGGCGGTGAGCCGCGTGCCGAGGCGCCACGGTCGACCTGAAGGTGCTGCACGCCAAGATCGCGCAATCGGCATTGGAGAAGGACTTTCTGGAAGGTGCGCCCATCAAGGCTGGCATGCTGAGCGCAAGGCGATGATCGACTGCTGCCACGCTCTGCTGATCAAGCGCCAGGCCGAGATCGCCAATATCAGCCGCGGCTCGGTCTACTACCAACCGCAGCCGGTTAACGGCGCCAACCTCATGCTCATGCGTCGCATCGACGAGTAGCACCTCGAGCTGCCGTTCGCGGGCGCAAGCACATGACCACGCCGATGCGACGCATGGCCATCTTCAACACCGAACAGGGGAGTCAATTTACGAGCAGTGCGTTCACCGGCCTGTTGGACGGCCACGACATCCGCGTCCCGATGGACGGCAAGGGCTGCTGGCGCGACAACGTGTTGATCGAGCGCGTGTGGCGCCCGATCAAGTACGAGGAGGTCTACCTCCGTGCCTGCGACACCGTGAGCGCCGCCCGCAAAGGCATCGGCCGCTACATCAACTTTTACAACACCCGTCGGCCGCACTCGAGCCATCAAGCTCGAACTCCGGAGGTGGTGTTTTTCACATCGCTGCATAAGCCTTCGGCCGAGGCAACCTGACCCCGCAAGATCCACTTAAAAACAGTCGAGATCTGTTCAGATCAACGGGGCCAGCGCTCTCTCCATCGGCTGACCTCACCAGCCCGCGCCAATTGCGACAGGACCCAAGGTCTCGCCGAGCGGCCACACCAATAGCTTGATCAACCGCCTCGCAGCGGGTAATCAATGACGCCGTGCTGGTCGAGCGAATTCGCTAAACCTTCGCTCGACGCACTCAAATGTAGTGGTCAAAGTTCGGTCGGCGACGCCAGGCCCTGAGCCTTTTCGAGGGAAACAACGGATGCAGAGCGCCCTGGAGCAGACTAGAACTAGCCGCGCAGGTGACGGCGCACCCCAGCGTGTCTGAACGGCACCCCAGGAGACATCATGAGACTTGCGTTTCTTCGCTATCCAACGCTGTTGGCAATCAACGTCGCCGCGGCTACGCTTGTGGCGTGCGGCGGTGACAGTTCAGTTCCGGCACCGACTGTGCAGGCGGTGTCTTCGAAGCCCGGATACGTCTCGGGTGGAAGCGTTCTCATCGACGTTTTGCCCAGCGTCACGTCCTCGACGATCACGGCCATGCTCAATGGCACAGACGTCGCAAGCGCCTTCCACGCCGATCCGGCCAATCCAGGTCACATGATTGGTCTGATCACCGGCGTAAAGACCGGTGCCAACTCTCTCGTCGTTTCCAACGGCGGTGACTCGACCACCTACGCCATGACGGGGTATCCGATCACGGGTCCGATCATCTCGGGCCCACACCAAACTCCGTTTATCTGCCAGACGTCGACGTTTACATTGCCCGACGGCTCGTTACTGGGGGCCGCGCTCGACGCGGACTGCAGCGCGACGTCTCGCGTGACTTATATGTATCTTCCGATGGGCGCCACGGCCCTGGCGCCGATGGCCAGCATCACGACGCGACCAGCCGACGTTGGATCGACAACAACACTTTCAGGCGTGACTGTTCCGTTTATCGTGCGTGTCGAAACGGCTACTGTCGATCGAGGGATCTATCAAAGCGCCGTCCTTCATGATCCGACGACTGAGTCTGTCCCCACCCCTTTGGCGCCTCCGAAAGCGTGGAACCGCCGCCTGATCGCCGTTGAGGGCTTCGGCTGCCCAGGTGGCTGGTACATCCAAGGGGGAGCCGAAGGAAACCTAGCCATCGCTGGATTCAATTTCAGCCTGCTAAACACTACCCGACTTGGCGAAGGGTATGCGACGTTTGCCAACACCTTGCAGCATGCTTCCAACGACTGTAATGCCGTACTGGAGAGCGAAGCGGCGATGATGTCGAAAGAGCAGTTCATCAAGACCTACGGGGTGCCGACGTTCTCCGTAAGCGCAGGGTGCTCGGGCGGCTCTTATGGGAGCTCGCAGCCCGCTGACCGCATCCCAGATCTCTTCGATGGCATCCTAATTTCATGCACGTTCCCGGACCCGCTGGGGATCGCGTTCTCGGGGTCTGACGGTCACCTGCTCACCCACTACTGGGCGGTCACCGACCCGACGAGCTTTAGTGACGCGCAGAAGGTCGCCGTCACGGGCTATAAGAGTGTCCCGGCCTTCATAGCAGCGGCCAATCAGTCAGGTCGTACCGATCCAGTCCCGGGTCGCGTCGACATTGCTGGTTACGTGTCGGCGGTCTGGAATTCGCTAGTACCAGTTGGCCTTCGCTATGACCCGGTTGCAAATAGGACCGGCGCGCGACCGACGGTGTATGACGCCGGCAAAAACATCTACGGCATCGACAAGACCACCGGATTCGCCCTGCGGCCTTTCGACAACGTCGGGGTCCAGTACGGCTTAGCGGCGGCGAATTCTGGCGCCATCACGACCACGCAATTCCTCAATCTGAACGCGTCCATCGGTGGGTACGACTCAGACGCGAACTACGTCTCTAATCGAACGGTGGGTGACCCAGGGGCGATCAAGCGCGCCCAGCAGGGCGGTCTTCAGCTAGGCGGCAACGGCGGCTTGTCCGCGATCCCGGTATTCGATGTGAGTGGCATCTACAACGACGATGGCGGCTACCACTACCAGTGGTTTCACTTCGCCATGCGCGAACGCATGTTGCAAGCGAATGGAGACACAAAGAACCATGTCATGTGGCGCGGCAACCCGGTACCCGCAGAGACTGCGTGGTCAGCATTCATTCAATGGGTTGTCTCCTACAAAGCCGACGTTGCGGCGGGAACCCAGCGCGACAAAGTAATTCGTGACAAGCCGTCGCAGGCGGTCGATGGATGCTGGAGTAGCCCGACCCAGTTTGTCGCCGAGGCTCAAACGCTCAGTAGCGCGCCGAGCACGCAATGCAACACGCTCTTCCCGTCGTGGACGTTCCCACGCAACCAGGCAGGGGGCCCATTGGCCGCCAACATCATGCAGTGCACGCTAAAACCGATCACCGCGGCGGACTACATGGTGACATTCACTGCAGTGGAATTGGCCCGTCTGCAGTCGATCTTCCCGAACGGTGTCTGCGACTGGTCGAAGCCCGGTGTTAACCAGACAGGCGTCGTCCCGAACGGATCCTTTGGTCCATCGCCCGTTAACTTGGTGTTTGATGTCACGCACTAGATTGAGGGTCATTTGCTAGCAGGCTAGGTTTCCGACTACGTCGTTCGCTGATCATGAGCTGGCCCCCTGAATGACCGTGTCCGGTCATTCAGGGGGCCAGCTCAGCCAATCTCTTGCACAAGTGGGGTCCCTCGTATTCGGTGCGATAAGTGACGGTACGGGCAGCCAGCGACGGCGCGGGTTCGAATCAGTAAGTCGTTGATCTGAAGAAATCTTCTGTTCGTCGTTCAACTGGCTTTTCAAGGCCTCAGTGCATGGTCGATTTCAGCCGGTAGTGCTTATCTTGGGTGCAGTTTGTGACGGCAGAAGCTGATCGGTATAGCGCTCGATCGGGAAGCGGAAGACGCCGCGCAGGTTGATGCTCTCCAGGCGTGTCGGCGCGATGCGGCCGATGAGCTCCGACGGGATGACCTGGCCGCGATTGGCCCACCGGTTCTGCACCCCTTGCATTCGGGCTGTATTCCAGGCCATCACGATGTTGGCCAGCAAGCTCAGCGCATCGGCCACGGCCTGCATCTCGTCAGGACGCTTGGCCTGCGCCGGGCTCACCCGCCCGGCCGCCGTCTCGGCCGTGAGGTGGAGCAGCGCGGCAGCGATCAGGGTGCGGATGGCGCGGTCGTGCACGATCAGCAAGTGGTGTTCGTACAGCCAGCGCCGCGCGAACACCAGTAGCTGGTCTCGGTCGGCGCAGCGCGACACCTCGTCACCTAACAGGCGCACCAGGGCGCGCCGCTGGTGCTCGCTCATCCAGCGGAAGCCCAGGGCTGCACAGGCAACTTTCTGGTGGTCGGACAGGGTGCGGCCGCGGCCATACAGGGTGCGAAGCGAGGACAGCTCTGGCGTGTCGACGCCGAGTTCACTGCCGAGGTGTCGCCGAAACGCCGGCGGCACGATGCGGAACGCGTCGAGCAAGCGGCCGGTCATGCGCAGTAACCCGATGTGCAGCGCCAGCCCGAGCTTGAGGGCAGGGCTGCGGCGCGCCTCGACGAGCGCCCGCTCCTTCGTGCTGAACGTGAAGAATGCCTGCAGCTCAACAGGGAACCTGTCGAGCGGGCGGCGGTCAGAAGAAATTCCCGGCAGAAGCCTGTGACCATTTCTTGACAACCATGTCAGCATTTCCAAAATCCGAGTCGCGTGTCGCGCTTGTGGAGGCCGAGTCGGCACGGTTGAACGTCCATCGGTACTTCTTCTATGCATGGCTTTTCAGCGACGCCGATAGCGGGTCGGTCTGGGAGCGCTCCGCGGCGCGTCGTCGCAATTGCGACCAAGCCAAATGGCTACCTACATATTTGCGTCGCTGGGCTGTCGTCGGCAGCCTGTTGGTGACGCTCGAACAATTGAGCGAGCGACTGAGCGGTAGCTCGGTCCCGACAGCTGCGCTTGCGGTGTCCGTCATCTTGGTCGCGACGTTTTGCCTCGTCACCGTCGTATGCTGGGCTTTCCTGCGCGGCAGTCGCTGGACCGACTGAATTCTGGCCATCTGCGATGGCATCGGCGATGGGCGTCTTGATACCGGCCTTGAGCGCAATCGGATAGAACGCACCACTCGTAGTCCTGTGTCCACTCACGCGCGGTCACCAGGATGGCCAGTTCGCTCTGCGTCGTGCCAATGGCCGATTTGTAGCGCAGGTAGTCGCCCATAGCGCGCGCCTGGCTCATCACCTGCGGGCTATGCATCAGGGGTTCGAACGGTCCGAACACACGGACCTTGCGGGAAGCGTCGAAGTCGGTCGCGGCCTGCTTCCGCTCGAGCGTGCAGCTTGTTGCAGGGATCGTCGGCAACCGCGACTGCGCATTGACGTTCATG
>JAYVNL010000104.1:0-5497 GCA_043758495.1 Rhizobacter sp. | reverse complement strand
CCGCGATTCGGGCCGGTGAATCGGACACGTGCCAGAACACGCGCAGCGCGCTCGCACCGCCTGCGAGACCGACCTTGCCTGCGACTGGCACGCTGCTTGCGCTCGCACCCGCGCTGTTCGGCACCCGCGTGCACGCGCCGGTCGCCGAGATGGTGTACACGGAGGTGTTTGCGCCGTTCTGCACAACGCCCACCATCCCGTCCGCCACTCTGCCGGTCCAGAATCCCGCCGCCGCTTTGGAATAGACAGGTGACAGCGACCTCAGTTTGCCAACGAGCGCGGCGCCGCTTTCGAGCAGGGTCACGGGCGTCCACGCCACCGCCAAGCTGCTCTCGTCGGCACTGTGCTTGTAGACCGCGCCGTCGAGCAATGCGAACAACGACCCCGGCGCATCCAGATAGACGAGCCCGCTCAACTCGACGCCAGCGGGCGGATTCGCCCTGACCGGGCCGAACGCGATCCAGCCGCTGAACTGCGGGCTGAAGACCTTTTCTTTCCACGCCCACACATTCTCGCGGGCCGCGACGGCGATGAACACGGACGTGGAGAACAGCAAGCCTGGATTAATCGACCATAGTGGCGGACGCCACGTCGGCTTTGGGGCGAGCGCGATCGGCTCCCCATCGGCGGCGATGACGTTCGCGCGCGGTTTGGGCGGGCGCAGTGGGCCGCGGTCAAAGAACCTGGTCAGCCCACCCAAGCTGCTGTCGACGGAATACAGGTGCAGTGCGCGATCCTGCCCGATGCCGGCGACCATCCGGTTGGCGTAACCACCCGAGCGCAGCACGCCGAAGGAGTTGACGGACGGGTCCGCGAGTTCGAAGCAGATCGAAACCTTCGCATCCTTCTTGGAGAACGCCTCCGTGCAACCGATAAAGAACGTATCGAATTGCCTGGGCTCGCGCCCCATTGGATAAAACAAGCTGGTGAATGCCAGCGGTGTGGAGTTCGTGAAGCCTTCCGCCTCGGGAGAGGGTCTGCTGGCGACGCCGGGTTCCGGACACTTCCCGTCTGAGCCGCCGCGGTTAATGACGAGTCTGAGCTGCTCCACGTTGAGCACTGCGCTCCCGCCCGTGATGGTGTTTTGTCGCGCGCGGATCCAGCGCGTGGCTGCGCCGCTGCCTATCTTTTTCGGTTCGATTGAGCCAGCCGGTTTCGCGAGCACGACGGAGCCCGCACGTTGGTCTGCGGCAGCGGCAAGCGGCATTTCATGCCATCCCGGTTCGGCGCTCCCCGTCTTGCCCCAGTACTCGAACGTCGCGTCGGTGAGCGCGGACGCACCGACAATCTCGATGTTCGCCGGGGCGTCAATGTTAAGGGCGTCCTCGTCACCCAGATAGATCGCGTGTCGCTGCCAGTTGTGCGCGGCACCCCCGAACGCATCGAACGCATCGACACGTGTGACGACGCTGTTCACCGACAGGCCGCCAGGCGCGAGCAATCCGGGTTCGATGGTAACGAGGTCGCCTTCGACTTCATCGACCAGGTACTGGTTGCCGTCCATCTCGATGACGGCGCCCGGCGCAAGCCCGAGCCCCGGACTGAGTTGCAGTCGGGTGTCACCGGCCGTGACGAAATTTTTCAACGTCCAGCGACCGGGCCTGGGCTCGAGGGGATCGAGGCTGGTCAGGCCGGGCGGCGGAAGATAGTAGCTGTCCTGGGCGGCATCGATCCCGACCAACAACTCGAGTTTGCCCGGCACCAGCCTGACGTCGCTCTCAGTTTCGAATACCACGCTCGCGCCATCGACGTCCACCTGCAGGCGCACGGGGTGTTGCGCGAGCACCGGATTGGTCGCGTTGTCAGCGAGCCTGAAGGAGACCGGCATGCGTGCGGGGCGCGCAGCCTGGCCGCGCAGTGCAAGCCAGTCGAGCAGGCCGAGCGACAATTTCTCCCCGGCCCGATCCAGCCGCTCGGCCACCTGTGCGCTGAAGCGCGCGACCACGTCAAGCAACGCGGCGCCAAACCCGTCGTTTGCCTCGCCGATGTTCCAGTCGCGCATCCAGGCGCGAGCGCGCTCCGTGAGTTCGGCGCGAAAATCGTCGGCGCGACGCGTGTCGAGCTTTGGGACTTCGCGATCCGTCACCGCTGTCCCCCTTCGCGGAAGTAGAACGGAAACACCAGGTTTCCGACCTGGTTGGTCTTGCGGACGCGGTAGTCGACTTCGATCTGGAGGCGGCCGTCCGAAAGTTCCGGCGATTCATCGACGTTGACCTCGATAAGCTCGATGCGCGCCTCGTAGCGGCGCAGGGCGTCTTCGATGACCGAACGCACGCGCTGCAGCGTCTGGCTGTCCATCGGCGCGAACACGAGCTCATGGATGCCACAGCCGAAGTTCGGGCGCATCACGCGCTCGCCGGGCGCCGTCTCGATGATGATGCGGATCGACTGGCGTATATCTTCCTCGTACTCTACTTCGGCGACTTGCCCGGTGCGCAGCTCGAGCTTTACCGGCATCCACCAGCCGCGTCCGAGAAAACCCTTTTGCTCGTTGAAGTCCATGGCGTTACCCGATGAGGACGGTTAACGCGCCGGTAACGATGCTGTTGGGCGCGCCTGCTTCGACAATGCTGTCGCCGACGCGCGCGGCCGGTGCGCCGCCAATCAGTACCGTGGTGCTGCCGACTGCGACCATTCCGCCGACGTGGGGTTTGACGCCATCCACCAGCGGGCACACGTGCGTGTCCATACCCGCGCGCCAGGCCGGCATGCCGCCAATGAGCACCGTCGGGATACCCGGCCCGGGGCCGAGCGGCGTGCCGTGTGAAGTGGTGTCGCCGACGCGTGCGGCAGGTTGACCCATGGTGCAGCTTCTCCTCAGTTGATCATCACGGTGGCGCCGTTGAGCGCGAGCTTGCCGGTGGCTTTCACGTCGCAGGTACCGGTAGCGGTGAGTTCGATGGACGCAGCCTTGATGGTCAGCTTGCCCCTGGCGCTGATTTCGATGGCGCCGCTGCGGCTGTCGATCTTGAAGTGATTCCCCTTGTCGTCCTGCACCGAGACGCCGTTGTCGTCGATGAGCACCTTCTTGCCGTCCTTGAGTGACAGCTCGAGCGACTTCTGCGAGCCGTCGTTGAACGTCAGGTGATGGCCGGCGCGGGATTTGATGACACGCAGGTCGTTCTTGCCGTCCTTGTTTGCAAAGGGGATCTTGGTCTTGCCGCCGAACAGCGCGCCAATGACGATCGGGAAACGCAGGTCGCCGCGTTCGAAGCACACGACCACCTCGTCGCCCACCTCGGGGATCATCGCGAAGCCCCGATCGTCGCCGGCCATGGGTAGTGCGCACCGCGCCCAGGCACTTTCGCGCGGCTGGTCGAACCAGGTAAAGCGAACCTTGACGCGCCCGTAGCCGTCGGGATCCTTGTTCTGGGTCACGATGGCGATGCCGACGCCTTTCACGTAGCCGCCATCCTCGACGGCGGTTTCAGCGGGCGCGGTGCTGACAGTTGCCAGACTCATAAAGCGGTCTCCTTGACCTTGAAGCGCGTGCGATAGCCATTCCCGTCGACCTTGTGAGTCGCCTGCTGGATGTAGTAGACCTTCGAGAACAACGCGCCGAGGTTGTCCAGTTGCACATTGCGGTCGGGTCGGATCTCGGGCAGCCCGATCGCGTCCGCATCGCCTGTCAGGAATTGCTTGGCGCGCTCATTGAGGGCCGCTTTGGCGCGGGCATTCGCCTCGGACTGGCTGAATACCGGCTGGCGCAGGCGCAGCGTGGGTTGCTTGGAAGAATCCTTGACGAACTTCTTCAGCCGGTCGCCGGCGCTACGGGACTTTCCATCCAGGCCGGATTCCTCCCCCGCCTGCGCCTTGCCGACGATGGTTTCCCTGGTTTTGGGATTCCAGCCGCGGACCTCGACCTTGGAAACCTGCCCCGCGAGGTTCGCCTCCGGCTTGAAGGACAGCAAGCCCTCGCCCCATGCGAGTCGCACCACCGCATCCGCCTTGTCCCGCGGCTTGTGAAAATGAAGGGTCCGCTGCTCGTCGACGTAGATTTCAAAGTGATTTCGGTCGGCAAGTTTCTTGAGAAATTCGAAGTCGCTCTCGTTGTTCTGCTCGATCTGTGCGTGCTGCTCCTTCGTCTCTTCGATCTCGGCGTTCAGGTTGTGGAAACTCGCGATCTCGTGCACGGCGCCGCTGTCGCGCGACTTGCTCCAGGTGCGCGAGCTCTTGCCGCTGGTCAGCGGGAAGGAGTTGTCGTAGCCGGCGATCGCCAGCTCCGGCGTTCCCGATTCCGGGAAGTTTGTCGTGATCTCGGTGATCAGCCCGCTCACGATGCGCGGCATGGATCGCGCGTCGCCATAACCCATGCAGACGTCGACCTGCGCTCCGAAGGTCAGCAGGTCGAGCAGGTTCTCGCCGCGGCCGGTGTAGAAGGCGCGTTTTTTGATGCTGTAGGCATTGACCACGGTGAAGGTGAAGCGGCTCGCAGCGCCCAGCACCAGGTCCGCTTCGACCTGCGCCACTGCGACAAGGGCGTCACGGATCAGATCGTCCGCGCCGACGCGTATCGAGAACGCCGGCGCGTAGAACTCGCCGTATTTTCTAGAGAGCGTCGCCAGTTCCACCTGGATTCTCCATGGGGGGGACGATGAGCCAGTCGCCGGGGCTGATTTCCCGTGGGTCGTCGAGATCGTTTGCCTCGGCGATGCGGACCCACTCGCCCGGGTCGTCGTATTCGCGAGCCGCCAACAGCCACAGGCTGTCGCGCCCGACGATCACGCGGCGTTTGCTCTTGTCGGCCGATTCGCGCCGCGGCTCCTCGAGCTGGCGGCGCAGCGTACGGTATTCCTTGAAGCTGACCGACAAGCTGGCGCGGGCCGGCGTGCCGTCCGGATGGAATCGCGTCACCTTGCGCCCGAGCTTGTCGATGACCGCGGTGAATTCCATCGGGCCCCAGTTGAATCGCACGGGCGACGGGGCGTGCAGGTCGCGATCGATCTCGAGCAGCTTGGAAATGTCCTTCAGTCGCTTGAGCAGGGGCTTCTGTTCCTTCTTCTCGCGCGATGTGGGACCTTCAGGATCCGTGTAGTCGTCGAGGAACAGCTCCATGGACAAGGTGTCGAGTTCGCCGTTGACGAACTGCATCAGAGGCGTGCCGAGTCCGGGAATCGGCAGCGCCTTGTATGCGTTGGTCCGCTCGAAGCTGTACTCGGCCGGGTTGAACAACACGCCGATGATCTTTCCCTGGTCCGACCCCGCCAGCACGGTGATGGTCGCCTTCTTGAGCTGCTGCTGCGCCATGTTCAAAGCCCTCGCCGTTCACGCTCGATGCGCATTCGCTTCTCCACCCGCCGGATCACGTCGTCAGCCAGGCGATCGGCGATTGCCGGGTCCAGGAGATTGGCGCGCACGGCGTCGCGTGCCTGGCTGGCGGTGACAGGTACCGTGACGGGCGTTGCCGCACGCGCAGAAGCGGTGGTCGGCAATGACGCAGTTGCGCTCACACGCATGTCTTCCTGAATCTCGGCCGCGGGCGCGGGCTGATCGATTG
>JAYVNL010000103.1:0-42413 GCA_043758495.1 Rhizobacter sp. | reverse complement strand
TGATTGTGGATATCCGCATGGGGGGCATGACAGGTCTGGAACTGCAAAGCCGCCTGATGGATGGCCACTCGCCGCTGCCCATCGTTTTCATCACCGGCCACGGTGACGTGCCCATGGCGGTGGATACCATGAAGAAAGGAGCCATGGACTTCATTCAAAAGCCTTTCAACGAAGACCAGTTGGTGCCGCTGGTTGAACGCATGCTGGAACAGGCCAAAGAGACTTTTGCTGAGCACCAAAATGCGGCTACCCGTGACGCGCTGATGGCCCGACTGACACTGCGCGAAGCGCAAGTGCTGGAGCGCATTGTCGCCGGGCGCCTAAACAAGCAAATTGCCGACGATCTGGGCATCAGCATCAAAACAGTGGAGGCGCATCGCGCCAACATCATGGAAAAGCTCAACGCCAACACCGTGGCCGATCTGCTGAAGATCGCGCTCGGGGCGCAGTCGAAGGCGTAGTTTGCCGGTGGCCGCGCGGGTCATCGACGGCGCCAGCATCGCCCGGAGCCTGCGCGAGAAACTGGGCCGAAGCGTCGCCCGCCTCGCCGCTGCCGGTCACCAACCCGGCCTCGCCGTGATTCTCGTCGGCGACGATCCGGCCAGCGCCATCTACGTCCGCCACAAGGTCAAGGCCTGCGAGGAAACCGGCATCCGCTCGCTGCTCGAGCGCCATCCGGCCGACTTCAGCGAAGCCGACTTGCTGGCGCGCATCGCGGCGCTCAACGCCGACCCCACCGTGCACGGCATCCTCGTGCAGATGCCCCTGCCCCCGCACATCGCTCCGGCACGGGTGATCGAGGCGATCGACGTGACCAAGGATGTCGACGGCTACTCGGTCGAGAGCGCCGGCCGCCTCGTCACCGGCCTGCCGGGCTTTCGGCCCTGCACGCCGTGGGGCTGCATGAAGCTGATCGAGAGCACCGGGATCTCGTTGCGCGGCGCGCATGCGGTCGTTGTCGGCCGCAGCCACACGGTCGGCAAGCCGATGGCGCTGATGCTGCTGCAAGCCGATGCGACCGTCACCGTCTGCCACAGCCGCACACCGGACATCGGCGCGCACACCCGCGCGGCCGACGTGCTGGTGGTCGCAGTCGGTCGCCGCAACACGATCACGGCCGACATGGTCAAGCCCGGCGCGATCGTTATCGACGTCGGCATGAACCGCACCCCCGACGGCGAGCCCGGCGCCGGCAAGCTCTGCGGCGACGTCGATTACGCCGGCGTTTCGACGCAAGCCGGCGCGATCACGCCGGTCCCGGGCGGCGTCGGCCCGATGACGATTGCGATGCTGCTGTCGAACACCGTCGACAGCGCGGAGGCGACCCGGCGTGAATCGTCGGCAAGACTTGTGTGAAGTTGTGCGCCGCAGGGGCCGTGGCGGCACCGGCGGCTTGAAGCGAGCCGCCGCGTCGGTTAGATTCGGCGGCCACCCTCGTCTCCCTTCGTCGACACCGCCATGACAACATGCGCCCGCCAGTTTCGTCGTGCCTTCGTGCCGGCCGCCGCCGTGTTCATCGCCACGATGCTGGTGGCCGGTGCTGCCGCCGCGCAGTACAAGGTCATCGGTGCCGATGGCAAAGTCACCTACACCGACCGCGAGCCGAACGCCAGCGACGGCAGGGTCTCAGCCCTCGGCGCCCGCGCCGCGACCCAGGCCGCCGAACCGGCACTGCCGTTCGAGCTGCGCGCGTCGGCCAGCAAGTACCCGGTGACGCTCTACACCACGACCGTCGCGTGCGAGCCCTGCAATTCGGCGCGCCAGCTGCTGAAGTCGCGCGGCATTCCCTACAGCGAGCGCCAGGTCGTCACCAACGAGGACAGCGATGCCCTGGAGAACCTGTCGGGCGGCCGTGAAGCGCCAACGCTGACGATCGGCTCGCAGACCCTGAGGGGCCTGGCCGGCGACGTCTGGAATTCGTACCTCGACGCCGCCGGCTATCCGCGCCAGTCGGTGTTGCCGCCGAGCTATCAGTACCGCCCGGCGACGCCGATCGTCGAGCGCCGCGAGGCAGCGTCGCCGCGCAGCGGCGCCGCTGCGGCACCGCAGAACGTCGAGCGGCCTGCCGCGAACCCCCCGACCGCGGGCGGCATCAGGTTCTGACCGGACCCGGCTGAACGGCGCCGATCCGGCGCGCCGCGAAGCTGCCGCTGGCCACAGCGGCGCCCATCACCCAGAACAAGATCGCAGCGCCCATCGCCGCACCGACGATGCCGAACGCGAGCGGCATCACCGCGCTCGAGAAGTTGATCGCCATCGAGCGCAGGGCGATCGCCTCGCCGTGGCGCGCGGCCGGCGTGATCTGATGCAGCGTCGTCATGATCATCGGTTGCACGGAGCCGAGGCAAAGGCCGAGCACGACGGCGCAGGCGCCCATCACCCAGGCCTGGTGCGCGAGCGGGTAGACCGCGAAGACGACAGCTGCGCAGAGCATGGCCGCGACCAGTACCCGGCCTTCCTTCAGCCGGTGGGCCAGAAGCGGAATGGCGAGCCGCACGACCACGACGGCGCTCGCGAAAACGCCGAGGATGAGGCCGATCGCCGAAGCGCTGAAGCCGCGCTCGTGGCCGAGGATCGGCACCAGGAACGAGTGCACGTCCCAGCTCGACGACAGCAGCCAGTTGACGAGCAGCAAGCGGCTGAAGCCCGGTGCTTTCAGGAGCCCCCACGAACTCGGCCGGCTGGCTCGCGGCACGGCCGCGACCTCCGGCTCGACCGGGACCCGGCGCGCCCACGCCGAGCTGGCCAGCGGCAGCAGTGCCAGCGCCACGAAGGCGAGGCGAAAGCCGCCGAGATCGATGAGCGTACCGGCGACGACCGGCCCGATCACGTTGGCGAGCGCCGGAGCCAGGCCGAGCCACGAGAAGATGCGCTTCAACTCGGTCGGATCGTGGGCCATGCGACCGGCCGCGCGCTGGATCGCGATGAGGCCGAAATTGGCGCCCGCCCCGGCCAGCAGCGCGGAGCCGCAAAGCGCATAGAAGCCGGCTTCGCCGAGGAAGGTGGCGAGCACGGCACAGAATGCGCCGGCCATCGTCAGCGCGACGGAGACGCGCATCGGCAGGTGGTAGCCGTAGCGGTCGGCCAGCCGCCCGGCCTTCAACGCCAGCGCGATCGGCGCTGCTGCGAAGAGGCCGAGCAGCACCCCCACGGCCCACGCTGCGTGGCCTTCGCGCAAGGCGGCCAGCGGCGCGGCCATGCGCACGCCGGCCATGCACGAATGCAGCGCGACCTGGCCGCCGATCAACGCCAGCAAGGCGCCGCGGCCGGTGCCCGGCTCAGCCATCGGCGTCGTCGTCGCCGACGATGCCTGGAAGCAGCGCCTGGGCGCGGCTGTCGGGCAAGGCCTCGACTTCGCGCAGCTCGCGCGCCATGACGCGCGTGCGGCGCTCGGCCATGTCGATGCTGCTCGAGGCCTCGTCGAGCTTCTTCTTGGTCTTCGCCAGGACCTCGCCGAACTTCGCGAACTCGGTCTTGACGGCGCCGAGCGTTTCCCAGACCTCGGCCGAGCGCTGCTCGAGGGCGAGCGTGCGAAAGCCCATCTGCAGGCTGCTCAGCGTCGCCAGCAGCGTCGTCGGGCCGGTGAGCATGACCTTGTGCTCGCGCTGCAGGCTCTCGACCAGGCCGGGCCGTCGCAGCGCCTCGGCGTAGAGGCCTTCGGTCGGCACGAACATGATCGCGAAGTCGGTCGTGTGCGGCGGCCCGACGTACTTCTCGCGGATGGTCTTCGCTTCGGCACGCAGCCGGCTTTCGATAGCGCGGCCGGCGACCTCCATGGCCGGCTTGTCGGCCGCCTCTTGAGCATCGACGAGGCGCTCGTAGTCCTCGCGCGGGAACTTGCAGTCGATCGGCAGCCAGAGCGGCGCCCGGTCATCGCGCCGGCCCGGCAGCTTGACGGCGAACTCGACCCGGGCGCCGCTGGCCGGGATGGTCTCGACGTTGGTGCCGTACTGCTCGATCGTCAGCACCTGGTCGAGCAAGGCACCGAGCTGGACTTCACCGAAGACGCCGCGCGTCCGCACGTTGGTGAGCACCCGGTTGAGCGAGCCGACGTCGGTGGCGAGCTTCTGCATCTCGCCGATGCCGCGGTGGACCTGCTCGAGCCGTTCGGCGACCTGCCGAAAGCTCTCGCCCAGGCGCTGTTCGAGCGTGGCGTGCAGCTTCTCGTCGACGGTGAGGCGGATCTGCTCGAGCTTCTTCTCGCTGTCGCTCTGGATCGCCGCCAGCTTGCCTTCGACGGACACGCGCACCTCGACCATTTTCTGCTCGAGCGACTCACGCGACAGTCGCGCCTGTTCGACCTGCGAGAGCGTCGCCTGGCCGAGCGTGCCGGTGAGCTGCTGCTGCATCGCCGCGAGCTGGCGGCTGAAGGCGTCGATCTGGTCGTTCTGGGTGCGGGCGACGTCGCCGTGCTGGGCGAGCAGCGTGCGTTGGAAATCGCCGATCGAGATGCCGAGCTCCTGGCGCGTGCCCTGGGCGCTGCGCGAGACCTCGTCGCGCATCTCGCGGGCGTGGCGCTCGCTGCTCGTATCGACCGGCAGTCGGCGCAGCGCGATCCAGAGAACGACCACCAGCAGCAGCGCCAGCAGCACCGCGTTCAACCATTCGAAAGGCATCCGCCGATTGTCGCTGTCCGGGCTTCGCTCTCTAGCTGCGCGGCCGGCCGCGGTCGCCGGCAGCCAGACGCTCGGCGGCGTCGAAGCCGAACTGGACGACGAGCGCGAGCACCGCCGCCGGCAAGGCGCCGGCGAGCATCACCTGGCTGTCGTTGACGGCGAGGCCTGCGACGATGCGCTCGCCGAAGCCGCCGGCGCCGATGAAGGCGGCCATCGTTGCGGTGCCGACGTTGATGACCGCCGCGGTCTTGACGCCGGCGAGCAGCAGCGGCATCGCCAGCGGCAGCTGCACGTGGCGAAGGGCCTGCCGCGGCGTCATGCCGAGCGACAGTGCCGCCTGCGCCATGCCACCCGAGACCGCGAGCAGACCGGCGTGGGTATTGCGCACGATCGGCAGCAGCGCGTAGAGAAAAAGCGCGATCAACGCCGGCACGACGCCGATGCCGCCGACGATGGCGATCAGGAACGCGAGCAGCGCCAGCGACGGGATCGTCTGCAGCACGGCGACGGCGCCGAGCAGCAAGCCTGCGGCTTTCGGCCAGCGCCAGGCAGCGATGCCGATCGGCACGCCAGCGGCGATGGCCAGCGCCAGCGAGGCGAAGACGAGGAAGAGGTGCTGCAGCGCGAGGCGACCGAAGTCGTCGGCGAAGACGCGCTGCAGCAGCGTCGACCGTTGCGCCGGCGCGGTCGCTGCGCCGGACCGGCCGGCGACGAAGCGGCGCGCGACGTCGGCGAAGGTGGCGCCGTCGAGTTCGACCTCGGCGTTCATCGCGATCATGGCCCGGGCGTCGATGGCGCCGACGAGCGTCGCCAGCGGCGCCGGATCGACGTCGGCGCGCATCAGGACGACGGCGTCGTATTTCGGGAAGAAGGCGCGGTCGTCGTCGAGCACGACGAGGCCGAGGCGGTCGAGCTTGGCATCGGTCGAATAGACGTCGATGACATCGATGCGGCCGGCGGCGAGGGCGTCGTAGGCGAGGCCGTGGTCGAGGCCGACCGGTGTCGCCGCGGCGCCGCCGTAGGCCTTGGCGAGTGCCGGCCAGCCGTCGGCCCGCTGCAGGAACTCGTGCGAGAGGCCGAGCCGCAGTGCATTGCCGCCGCGAAAGAGGTCGGAGACGCGGCCGATGCCGAGTGCGCGGGCGCGCGCAGTCGTCATCGCCAGAGCGTAGGTGTTGTTGAAGCCGAAGGGCACCGCGGCCTTCAGACCGCGGGGCGCCAGCCAGCGGTTGAGCTCGTCGAGCGAGGGGTTGCCTTCGCGTTTCAACAGCTCGCGCACGATGGTTCCGGTGTACTCGGGATAAAGATCGACGGCGCCGCTGGCGAGTGCCTGTTCGAGAATGCCGGTGTTGCCGAGGCCCTGCCGGTGCGAAGCCGCGCGGCCATGCGCCGCCAGTGTCTGCGTCAATATCTCGCCCAGCACGTACGACTCGGTGAAGCGCTTGGAACCGACGACGATGGGCGGGGGCGGGGGCGCCGCCGCGGCTGACACCGCCAGCGCGACCGTTGCGAGCATTGCGGCACGCCTTGCAGCGTGTTGTAGGAAGAATCCTACTGCGTGAAGCGTCCTTGCCGGTCCGGTCATGGCTTTTTGATCACGGAGACTCCAACAGTCGGATTCGCCGATGGATCGTATCCTTTGCCTCCTGCCCTTGCCGCCCCGGTCACCTCCCCCATCGTTCGCGTTGAACCAGCGTTTGGAGCGGCAGGGTCGGTCCCGGCCATGAGTCTTCTGAAGGCATTCATCGTCGAAGACAGCCCGGTGATCCGGGAGAACTTGGTCGCGGCCCTCGAAGAGATGGCGCCTATCGACGTCGTAGGCACCGCCGAAGACGAGGCGGGCGCCGTGGCGTGGCTCGGCCGCGCCGAGAACAGTTGCGATCTCGTGGTGGTCGACATCTTCTTGAAGAGTGGCTCCGGGCTCGGCGTGCTGAAGGCCGCGGCGGCGAGCCCGACCGGGCTCAAGCTCGTGGTGCTGAGCAACTACGCCACGCCGGACATGCGACGCAAGTGCCTCGAGCTCGGTGCCGATCGGGTTTTCGACAAGTCGAACGAGATCGACGCCCTCATCCTCTACTGCTGCCGTCTCGCCGACGGCGGCACCGGCAACAGCGGCTACAGCCCGTTGTCATGACCGGGCCGGCGCCACGCCGCCCGGTCAACCGCTCCGCGTCACTGGATCAGGCCGTTCTTGAGGGCGTAATACGTCAGGTCGCTGTTCGACTCCAGCTTCATCTTCTCCATTACCCGCGTCCGATAAGTGCTGACGGTCTTGACACTCAACGACATGCTGTTCGCCATATGGCCGATCGTCTCGCCTTTGGCCAAGCGAAGGAAGACCTGAAACTCGCGCTCCGAAAGCTGCTCGTGGGCCGGCTTGTCGCCACCACCGCCCAGGCCGTCGGCGAGTAGCTCGGCGACGCCGGCGGTGATGTACTTGCGGCCGCGATATACGGTGCGGATCGCCTTGACGATCTCCTCGGGGTCGCAGTCCTTGTTGAGGTAGCCGCTGGCGCCCTGGCGAAGCAGCGTCGTTGCGTAGTGCTCCTCCGGAAACCCGCTCAGAATCAGCACCGGCAGGTCCGGCGCCCGCGCCTTGATCGCCGCCAGCGCGTCGACGCCGCTCTGGTCAGGCATCGACAGGTCCATGACGAGAACGTCGACCTGGCCCTTCCTGACGATGTCGACGGCTTCGCGGCCGTTGGCGGCCTCTGCGACGACCGTGAGGTCGACCTGGTCGGAGAAAAACTGGCGCAGGCCCGCCCGTACGATAGCGTGGTCGTCGATGATGGCGATTCGAATCATGTTGGCGGCGGCCTCATTGGGCGCGCAATGGCGGATTTCCGCGAGTTTAGGACCTATCGGTGAGCTTTCTTTCCCGCTTCCGCCGCAATATCGTCGCCTTTCCGCTGGCGGCCGTGGCTGCGCTTGCAATGCTGGCGATCAGCGAGGCCTCCTACCAGGAGGCCACCGCTGCGCTCGACTCGCTCGGCGAGCGTGCGGTGGCTCGCACCCGCCTCAACGATCTCGTCAAGGGCCTGCTCGATGCCGAGACCGGGCAGCGCGGCTACCTGCTCACCGAGCGAATCGACTACCTGCGGCCCTACACACGCGCATCGGGCGAGGTTCGCGCCGCCCTCGCATGGCTGGCGCCGCACTATGCCAACAACGAGAAGACGGCCGCGGTGATGCGCGAAGTCAGCCGCGAAAGCGAAGCCAAGCTGAGCGAACTGGCGACCACGCTCGAGTTACACGACCGCGGCGTCGAGAACGGCTGGCGCGACTTCATGCTCTCCGACATCGGGCGCGAGAAGATGGAGCACGTGCGCGCGCTCGGGGAAAAGCTGCTGACCTACGAGACGGAGCAGGTACAGATCGGCAGGAAAGGCGTCTACCAGACGCTGATGCTCAACCGCATCGGCGTGTCGGCAATGGCTGCGCTCAGCCTGCTGGCGCTCTTCATGTACCTGCGCCAGACCGTGACGCTCGATCGCGCCCTCGAAGCCGAGGCCAGCCGCGTGGCCAGCGAGCGCGATCGCCTCGAAACCGAGGTGACCGCCCGCACGGCCCAGTTGAAGGAGCTCGCCCAGCACCTTCAGACCGTTCAGGAAGACGAGCGCTTCAGCCTGTCTCGTGAGCTGCACGACGAGCTCGGGGCGCTGCTCACCGCCGCCAAGCTCGACGTGGCCCGACTGAAGTCGCGCCTCGGCGCGGCGGCAACGCCCGACACCGTCGAGCGGCTCGCCCACCTCAACGAAACGCTGAACGGAGGCATCGCCCTGAAGCGCCGGATCATCGAAGACTTGCGACCTTCGTCACTCAGCAACCTCGGACTCGTCGCCGCCCTCGAGATCCTGGTGCGCGAGTTCGCTGCGCGCAGTGAGCTCGCCGTCAGTCACAAGCTCGAGCCCGTCGAGCTCGGCCCGAGCTCGCAGCTCACGGTGTACCGGATCGTCCAGGAGGCACTGACCAACATTCTCAAGTACGCCCGGGCCAGCCGGGTCACCGTGACGCTCGTTCGCGACGGCGAGTCGCACGCTCGCATTTCGGTCCGCGACGACGGCGTCGGCTTCGATCCGGCAACGCCTCGGCTGGCAACGCACGGGCTCATCGGCATGCGCTATCGCATCGAGGCAGAAGGCGGCGCCATGAACCTGCAATCCTCGCCCGGCGCCGGCACGTTGGTCGAAGCGACCCTGCCGCTGCTCGCGGTCGACGCTGCCGTCGCCGACGGGCTGTCGGAACCGGCGGCGCTCTCCAGCACCGCTTGAGAAAGCAGCTGTCGGTCGCGTCCTACGGCTCCGGAGTGGCTCTCCCGACATGGCCGCGCGCGGCATACCTATCGGTGATGGTCGCCATGGAGCCGATACTCTCAAAGTCGTCCGCAAACGCGGCAGCTTCTCAAACAGGGTATTCATATGAACACCGTCAGCAGCACCACGAAGTCGTTCGCACAACAGGGCCAGGAAACGGCCGACAAGGCAGCTGACGCGGCGCAGGGCGCGATCGGCTCGACCAAGCGTGCGGCCGACAACGTTCTGGACAGCCTGTCGTCGAAGGTCGACGATGTTCGCAGCCAGACCGCGCCGCTCCTCAGCAAGGTGTCGTCGCAAGCCGAGGCAGCCGCGAGGCGTGGCATCGATGCCGTTCGTGACACGTCGCAGCAGCTTCGCGACAAAGCCACGCAAGCTTCGGACATGACCGTCGCCTACGTCAAGGATGAGCCGATCAAGGCCATGCTGATCGCGGCTGCGACCGGCGCGTTGCTGATGGGCATCATCAGCATGATGGCCCGTTCGCGCGACTGATCGGCTCCGACCTCATGGCCATGATCCACCCGCTGCTGCGATTGGCGGCGACCGAACCTCAACTCCTCGGTGATCACGTCGAGGCCTATGCGGCCCTGGTCGGTGAGGAGGTCAGTCGTGCCTCGACATCCTGGGCGATGCGGATCGGGCTTTATGTCGTTGCCGTGGCGATGCTCGGCGTCGGCCTCGTGCTCGTTGGCGTTGCATTGCTGCTCGTCGCGACGATCCCCGGATCGGAATTCCCGGCGACCTGGGCGCTCGTTGTCGTGCCGCTGGTTCCGTTCGTCGTTGCCACGATCTGCGTGGTCGCGGCGCGCTCGAAGCCGATTGGCAGTGCCTTCGAAAAGATCAAGTCGCAGCTCAACGCCGATATGGCGATGCTTCGTGAAGTGAGCATGCCGTGAGCGCCGTTCTTCCCGCCTCACCGGCGGCTGCGGAACGCGAAACGATGCGGAACGGCGCGGCCATGTCTGGAGTCGCTGCCGACAAGACAGCGGTCAAGGCTGCCGACCATGCAATCGACCTTTCAGTCGGCGAGGTCCCCGCAGCCGAGCGCCTCGCGCTATCGAGAAGCCACCTGCGCTCGGCGATGATGGACATCGCTCATCCGCCGAAACGCCCGCCGTTTCTGGGCGCCGCCACCGGCGATTTCGTTTCGCGGCTGCTTTCGAGCATCAAGTCACTGCCAGGCGCCGAGATCGTCGTCGAGAGCATCGATAGCTGGTGGCAGCAGCATCCGCTGCGCGCCGCCGGACTGGTTGCCGACGAAGCTGCCCGCGCGTTCGTGAAGCCGATCGCACAGCGTAGACCGCAGGCGCTCATCCTCGGTGCCGCTGTGGCTGGCGCGCTGTTCGCACTGACGCGGCCTTGGCGTTGGCTGTTCCGACCGGCGCTGTTCATCGGACTCGTGCCGCAGCTTGCGTCGCACGCCGTGAAGCGGATGCCTTTGAACTCGTGGGTCAAGATGGCGTCGTCGATCCTCGGACGCAAGGTCGCCGATGCAGGCGCACCCAGAAAGAACGCGACGACGTCCGCATCCGTTCCCTGACCGATTACCTCCCAACGACCCCTTGCCACCCGCCCGCGCGGGATCGGCCGGTCTCCCTCCGTGGGGTCTTTTAAAAACGCGCTTCGGCGCGTTTTTTTTGGCCGGCGCTGTACGGCGCAGTTCTTGCTAATTTCGGTTGCAATGTTCTTCGGTCTCTCAGACATGTCCTACACGACCCGGCCCGCCGAACCGACAGACGGCAGCGTGCGGAAAGGCTATCGTCGGGAATTCCTTCCAGTGCGCCAATGACCATCGCAGCATCGAAACTTTCCCCTGCCAGTGTCCGGCGACGCTGGGCCACTGCATCCCATGCTGAAGCGGCGGTCACGTTGCCCGGCGAGCTGTCCGCCTTGGGTGCGCATGTGGACCGTTGCAACGGCTGTCGGAGCCGATGGTTCGCTATTCAGTGCGCGGCCGATTCCCTGCTCGGTTTCGTCGCACCCAGGTTCGTCACCACCGTCGTCGTGGTCGCCCTGGTCTTTGGGGTCGCTTCCATCGTCGCCTGACGAATGACGCGTTCGGACCTGCTGCGGCTGGTGCCCGACGCGCCGGCCGCACCGGTTGCCATCCTCGAACCGCTTCGCGGCCCCCTCGAGCGCCCCAACCGATCCGAGATCTTCGGCCCCGAGCGCTTCGCCCAGCACGGGCGCAGTCTCGGTGAAACGCACACGGCTCGATATGCGCCGTCCGGTTCGACAGCGTTCTTTCCGAGGCTGCGCGAGAACATCCGCATCCTGCGTGAAGCCCATCGCTATCTCGGCGAACAAGCCACGATCGGACACGACGTCAGCCCCGCGGCGGAATGGCTGCTCGACAACTTCCACCTCATCGAAGCGCAGCTGCGAGAGATCACGGAAGGTCTGCCTCGACAATATTTTCGCGATCTTCCGATCCTCCAGCACGAGCCGCTGGTCGGCCTCCCACGCGTCTACGGCGTTGCCTGGGCCTTCGTCGCCCATACCGACAGTGCGTTCAACGAAGAGCTGCTGGTTCAATTCATTGAGGCCTATGAAGAGACCCGCGAGCTGACGCTCGGCGAGCTGTGGGCCCTGCCGACCACGCTTCGGGTCGTGCTCATCGAGAACCTGCGTCGCCTCGCCGAACGCGCCGCCGCCAACACGGCCGCGCGCGAGGTGGCCAACCTGTGCTGCGACCGCACCCTGGCGCTGCTGCCGGCGGCGCTCGACGAGATCCTGGTGCAGCTCAATCGCCGCGGCGTCGGCGAGGCGTTCCTCGCTCAGATGGCGCAGCAGCTGCAGGACCATCGCTCCGCCACCAATGCCGCGCTGTTCGACTGGCTGCAGCAGGCGGCGCCGCATCTGGCGGATATCCAGACCCGGCTGCCCGCGGAGCAGGCCGCCGACAACCTCAGCGTCAGCAACGCCATCACCTCGCTGCGATCGATCGGCGACGCCGACTGGCCCGACATCGTCGCCCGGACCAGCATCCTCACGCAGCTGATGCTCGGCTCGCCGGCCTTCGCTGCCGAGCGCGACGACACCCGCGACCAGACGCTGCATGCCGTCGAGCTGCTGGCGCGAAAGAGCGGCCGCAGCGAGCGCGTCGTCGCGACGACGCTGCTCGGTCTCATGAACTCTTCCGGCGAACTGCCGGCCAGCGCCGACCTCGACAGCCGCGCCGTCGCCAGCTACTGGCTGCAAGGGTCGGGGCGCAATACCCTGCGCCACCGTTGCGGTCTGCCCGATGACGGTGTCGCGCGGGCCTGGCATGCGCTGCGCCGCGCCGCCCTGCCCGTCTATCTCGGTGCGGTGGCACTGCTGACCGCCGCCCTCGTCGCCTGGCTGCTCGGCCGCCACGCGCCGGGCATCCCGGCCCATGAGCTGGCGCCGTGGCTCAGCGTCGTCGCTGCCCTGCTGATGGCGTTCCCGGCGTCGGAGGCGGTGGTCGCCGTCGTCAACCGGCTGATCAGCGAGTCCTCTCGCCCGGTGCGGTTGCCGCGCCTCGCGTTCGCCGCTGGCATCCCGCCCGAGCATCGCTGCATGCTGGTCGTGCCGGCGATGCTCACGAGCGCCGACAGCGGCCCGCAGCTCGCCCATCACCTGCTGCTGCACTACCTCGCGAACCCCGAGAAGCAGGCCCAGTTCGCACTCCTCACGGACTGGGTCGACGCCGACAGCGAGCGCCTGCCGTCCGACGACGCGCTCCTCGCCGCAGCCGTCATGGCGACGCAGGCGCTCAACGTGCTGCATCCGACCGATGCCGGCCAGCCGCCGCGCTTCATCGTGCTGCATCGGCATCGCCGCTTCGCCGCGACCGAACGGCGCTGGATCGGCTGGGAGCGAAAGCGCGGCAAGCTCGAGCAGCTGATCGGCCAGCTCGCCAGTGGCGGCCCCTCGCCCTTCATCGACCTCGGCGCGACCTCGCAGATCGCTGCAGGTGCGCGCTACATCGTCACCCTCGACAGCGACACCCGGTTGCCGCCGGGTCGCCTGCGCGACCTCATCGGCGTCGCCGCTCATCCGCACAACCTGCCGAAGCTGAGCGCCGACGGCCGCCGCGTCGAGCGCGGCTACGGCATCCTGCAGCCGCACGTCGCCACGCTGCTGCCGGCACCGGAAGAGGTCACGCTCTATCACTGGCTGTTCGCCGGCCAGCCCGGCATCGACCCGTACAGCGCCGCCAGCTCCGAGGTCTACCAGGACGTGTTCGATGAAGGCACCTTCACCGGCAAGGGCCTGCTGCACGTCGACGCCATGCACGCCGTGCTCGGCGGCCGCCTGCCCGAAGGCGGCGTGCTCAGCCACGACCTGCTCGAGGGCTCGCTGGCGCGCTGTGCCGCCGTGACCGACATCAACGTCATCGAAGACGCGCCCTTCCACGCCGACGTCGCCGCATCGCGCGTGCACCGATGGACGCGCGGCGACTGGCAGCTGCTGCCGTTCCTGCTGCACCCGCGGCGCTGGCCCATGCACGCGGTGAACCGCTGGAAGCTGCTCGACAACCTGCGCCGCTCGCTGGTGGCGCCGATGTCGCTGGCGCTGCTCGCGTTCAGCCTCGCCACCGGCCTGGTCGAGCCGCTGTCGATGCTGTTGCTGGTCTTTCTCGCCTTCGCGGCGGGGCCGCTGATGGGGGCGGTGGCCGGCTTGTCGCCGAGCCGTGACGATATCGCCTGGACGCACTTCTACCGGCAGGCCTTCGAGGATCTCGCTCGTGTCTTCGTCAGCGGCGCTTGGCTGCTGGGCCAGCTCATGCAACTGGC
Organism: Rhizobacter sp.; assembly: GCA_043758495.1. GTDB lineage: Bacteria > Pseudomonadota > Gammaproteobacteria > Burkholderiales > Burkholderiaceae_C > Schlegelella_A. Next base: position 28,724 of record JAYVNL010000103.1, on the reverse strand, counting down.
GCTGATGGCGGCGGACGCCATCGTTCGCGCCCTGTGGCGGCTCGTCGTCAGCCGCCGCCATCTTCTCGAGTGGACGACCGCAGCGGCGGCGCAGGCAGCGGCGACGACGCACCTGCCCTCGCTGCTGCGCAAGCACTGGGTGGCGCCGCTCGCCGCCGCGATGCTTCTCGCCGCCCTGCTCGTGGCCGGCACGCCGTTCCCGACGACCTGCGTCGTGCTTTGCGGCGTCTGGTCGCTGTCGGCGCTCTGGACCTGGTGGGTGAGCCGGCCGCGGCCGCTCGGCGCGGTCGACGCGCTCTCGCTCTCCGATCGCGCCTACCTCGGCGACGTCGCCCGTGAGACCTGGCGCCTCTTCGAGCGCTGTGTCGTGTCCGGCGAGCACGACCTGCCGCCCGACAACCTGCAGACCGTGCCGAGCGAGATGGTCGCCCATCGCACCTCCCCCACCAACATCGGCCTCTACCTGCTTTGCACGGTGACGGCGCATCGGTTCGGCTGGATCGGGTCTGCCGATGCCGTCGCTCGCATCGAAGCGACGCTGCGGACACTGGCAACGCTGCCTCGCCACCGCGGGCATTTCCTCAACTGGTACGACACCCAGTCGGCGCAGGCGCTGCTGCCGATGTACGTCTCCACGGTCGACAGCGGCAACCTGTGCACGCACCTGCTCGCCGTGTCCGAGGCGGCGCTGGAGATCGCCGCGGCGCCGCTCGACTCGACGCGACTGCGCGCCGGGCTCATGGAATCGGCGGCACGCATCTCCGCCAGGCGCCAGGCTGCCGACGCGTCCGCCGGACCGGCATTGCAGGCGCTGCTGGCGCTGCCGGATCCGCTCGCCGACATGGCTTCGAAGAGCCTCACCGTCGCTGCCCTCGTCGACGCTGCAGAGGCCGAGGTCCTGGCCGGCTTGCCGCCACTCGATGGCGATGCGCCGGCCCTGCCGGCCCATCGTCTCGGCTGGGCCGCGCTCGATCACGTCGCGACGCTGCGGTCGGCGCTTCGAGACATCGACGCCGCCAGTCAGCCCGGTGGCGCAGATGCCATCGCCGCCCGCCTGCGTGAGCTCGCGACTTCCTGCAAGCAGCTCGCCGTCGAAGCCGACTTCTGCTTCCTGTTCAACCGCAAGCGGCGCCTGTTTCACATCGGCTTTCGCGTCGTCGAGCACCAGCTCGACGCTGGCTTCTATGACCTGCTCGCATCGGAAGCGCGCGCCACCAGCCTGTGGGCGATCGCCAAGGGCGACGTGCCGGCCGCCCACTGGGCCGCGCTCGGCCGGCCCTTCTACGCCGTCGGCGCCCTCGCCGGCCTGCGCTCGTGGTCGGGCTCGATGTTCGAGTACCTGATGCCGACGCTGATCCTCGACGAGCCGCACGGCAGCGTCCTCCACAGCGCCGGTCACGCCGCCGTGCTCGAGCACATCGCCTACGGTCGCGAGCACCACGTCCCCTGGGGCGTCTCGGAATCGGCGTACGCGGCGAGCGACCACACGCTGGCCTATCAATACGCACCGCAGGGCGTGCCGCGGCTCGCGCTCAGGCGCACGCCGGCCGACGAACTCGTCGTCGCGCCCTACGCGACGGTGCTGGCCGCGCAGGTGGCGCCGCATCGCGCCGCTGCCAACCTGCGCCGCTTCGAGGCGGCGCAGGCGCGCGGCCGCTACGGCTTTCTCGAAGCGCTCGACTACACGCCGGCGCGGCAGTCGGCGAACGAAGGCCTGACCCGCGTTTACACGTTCATGGCCCACCACCAGGGCATGAGCATCGTCGCCCTCGCCAACGTGCTTCTCGAAGGCGCGCCGCGCCACTGGGGCATGCGCGACCCGCGCATCGAGGCGGTGTCGTCGCTGCTGCACGAGCGAGCGCCGCGCGAGGTGCCGCCGCTGCGGGCGCCGCCGTCGACGCCGACGCTCAACCCGCAGCGCCGCGGGCCCGGGATGCTGCGCGAGGTCGTGCCCGGCATGGCGGCGATCGAGCCGACCCACCTGCTCTCCAACGGCCGCTACGCGGTGGCGCTGCGCGCCAACGGCGCCGGCACCAGCCGATTCGGCGGCAGCGCAGTCTCGCGCTCGCGCGACGACGCATTGCGCGACTCGCACGGCTGCTTCTTCTACCTGCGCTGGGACCGCCAGCCGAGCGCGGTGTCGCTCACGCAGCACCCGGCGCCCGACCCGGCGGCGCACTACCACAGTACCTTCCTGGCCGACCGCGTCATCTTCACGGCGTCGTGGCCCGAGGTCGAGGCCACGACCTCGGTGTGGGTGAGCCCGGAAGACGACATCGAGTTTCGCCGAGTCGTCCTTCGCAACTGCGGCGATCGCCTGCTCGACCTCGAGCTGCTGTCGTCGTTCGAGGTGACGCTCGCCGATGCACGCGCCGACGAATCGCATCCTGCCTTCTCGAACCTCTTCATCGCCGCCGAGTGGCAGGCCGATCACCAGGCGCTGGTGTTCGAGAGGAAGCCACGACTCGTCACCGACAAGGGCCTGATCGCCGCGAACTTCCTCGCCGATTCCGACGCACCGGCACTGTCTCTGCGGGTCCAGGTCGACCGCCAGCGCTGGCTCGGCCGCAACCGCGACGCCAGCCGGCCGCTGGCGTCGTTCGACGACGCCCCGGCAACACCGGCCGACGGCAGCGGCGCCCGCCTCGACACCGGCCTGGACCCGGTCTCGGCCCTCGCCGTGCGCCTGCAGATCGCGCCGCAGGCGACCGTGCACCTCACCTTCGGCATCGCTGCCGCCGACAACCGCGCGACCCTGCGCGCGGTCATCGACAAGTACCGCCAGCACGGCAACATCGAGCGTGCATCGATGATGTCGGCAACGCTGACCGCGATCCGGCTGCGCGAGATGCGCATCAACGCCGAGAGCTTCGCCGCCGTGCAGACGCTGTCGACGACGCTGGCGATGTCGTTGACGCGCGCTCACCTGCGCGACGCCGACGGCAGCGCTGTCTGCGACCGCCGCCTGCTCTGGCGCTTCGGCATCTCCGGCGATCGGCCGATCGTGCTCGTTTCGGCCGGCGTCGCGCAAGGCGCCGGGCTGCTGCGCTCGCTGGCGCAGGCGCTGCGCCTGTGGTCGTGGGGCGGCATCGCCTGCGATCTCGTCATCGTCAACTACGAGCCGGCGTCGTACGTGATGGCGCTCGCCCGCACGATCGCGACGCTGCGCGAGGCCCACGCGTCCGCCGCGGCGGCGCAGCCGGGTGTCGCCGAAGGCGGCTTCCACCTGCTGCAGTCGAGCGACCTGCAACCCGACGAGGTGGCGACCCTGCGGACCCTTGCACGCGTGCGCATCAGCGCCGACGGCCGGCCGCTCGCCCACCACGTGCAGGAACTCGTCGAGCTGCACGAGCGTGCCGTCGAGGAGCGCCACGCGGTCTCGAGCGCTCCGCTGCCGGCCGAGATGGGCGGCGAGATCGTGCCACGCCCGCCAATCGGCGATTTCTCGTCGACCGGCAGCGAGTTCCGCTTCGACGTCAGCGCCGTGACGCGGCCGCGCAAACCCTGGGTCAACGTCATCGCCAACCCCGACTTCGGGGCCCAGCTGAGCGAAGCCGGCGGCGGCTACAGCTGGGCCTTGAACAGCCGTCTGAACATGCTGACGCCGTGGTCGAACGACCCGGTCTCCGACCCCGCTGGCGAGTGGTTCCTCATCCAGGACGTACGAACGATGGAAGTCTGGAGCGTGACGCCGTCGGCGGCCGGCGCAGCCGCCAGCGAGTACCGCGTCGCCCACGGCCAGGGCTACAGCGTCATCCGCCATCGGCGCGGCGCGCTCGACGTCAATGCCAGCTGGTGCGTCGATGCCGAGAGCGCTGTCAAGCAGGTCCGGATCCGTCTCGTCAACCGTGGCCACAAGACCTTGCAGCTGCGCCTCGTCGGCGTCGCCGAGTGGGTGATGGGCAGCCAGCGCAGCGACCGCGGCAGCACCCACACCTTCTTCAACAGCTGTCGCGCCTCGCCGGCCGGCGAGAGCGGGCTGGTCCGCGACGACGACGAAGCCGGCAACGGCGAGCGTCGCATGACGGCGCTCTTCTGCACCCAGCGCGATCGCTCGGCTGGCTTCGGTGGCGGCACCGCGTTCTTCGGGCTGGCCGGCGACGTCGAGACGCTGGCCGACTGGACCTGCGACCGCCGCGAGGTCTTCGACGCGAGGGGCCGCGCCGTCGTTGCCGACAACTTCGGCCGCAGCTCGGGCAGCGGCCTCGATCCCTGCGCAGCACTGTCGACCCGCTTCGTGCTGCGCGCCGGCGAGGCCGTCGACCGCACCTTCCTGCTCGGCTACGGACCGACACCCGAGGCCGCGCGCGCCGTTTCGGAAGCTGCCGCACTGGTGCCGCCGCTGCGCCGCATTCAGCAGGTCCGCAGCCGCTGGGACGAGCTGCTCGGCGCCACCGTCGTGCGCACGCCCGACCCGCTGTTCGACGCGATGGTCAACCGCTGGCTGCTCTACCAGACGATCGTCTGCCGGCTCTGGGCACGGGCCGGCTTCTACCAGGCCGGCGGCGCCTACGGCTACCGCGACCAGCTCCAGGACTCGCTGGCACTTGCTTGGGCGGCACCGTCGCTGCTGCGCAAGCAAATCGTGCTGGCCGCATCGCGCCAATTCGAGGAAGGCGATGTGCAGCACTGGTGGCACGCCCCCACCGGTGCCGGCGTGCGCACCCATTTCTCCGACGACCTGCTCTGGCTGCCCTATGCCTGCGCGCACTACCTCGAAGCGACCGGCGACTGCGCCCTGCTCGACGAGTCGGTGCCGTTCCTCGAAGGCGCACAGATCCCGGCCGGCGCCGAGGACGCCTACTACGCGCCGACCATCGGCAGTGCAAAGGCGAGCCTCTTCGAGCACTGTGCGCGCGCCATCGACAGGAGCCTGCGCGTCGGCAGCCACGGCTTGCCGCTGATGGGCACCGGCGACTGGAACGACGGCATGAATCGCGTTGGCCATGAAGGCCGCGGCGAATCGGTGTGGCTGGCCTGGTTCCTGTGCGACGTCGTGACCCGCTTCACGCCGGTGGCCCATGGCCGCGGCGATGTCGATCGCGTCTCGCGCTGGACCGAGGCCGCACGCGGCTGGCGTGCTGCCCTCGAGGAGCATGGCTGGGACGGTGAGTGGTACCGGCGCGCTTTCTTCGACGATGGCTCGCCGCTCGGCTCGCACGTCAACAGCGAAGGCCGCATCGACCTCATCGCGCAGGCCTGGGCGGTGCTCTCGAAAGCGGCGCCCGAGGCCCACGCGAGCCAGGCGATGGCGGCGCTCGAGCGCCACCTCGTCGACCCCGAGGCCGGCCTGCTGCGACTGCTCGACCCGCCGCTCCAGGAAGCGCAACCGAGCGCCGGCTACATCCAGGCCTATCCGCGCGGCGTGCGCGAGAACGGCGGCCAGTATTCGCACGCCGGCGTCTGGGCGCTGATGGCCCAGGCCGCGCGTGGCGACGGCGACGCCGCCTATCGTTACTTCACCTTCCTGAGCCCGGCGCATCGCTCGCGCCACCCCGACCGTGCCGCCAGCTACGCGATCGAGCCTTACGTGATGGCGGGCGACATCTACAGTGCCGCGCCTTACGTCGGCCGCGGCGGCTGGAGCTGGTACACCGGCTCGGCGGCCTGGATGCAGCGCGCCGCCGTTGAGTCGATGTTCGGGCTCGCCCAGCATGGCGACGAGATCGCCTTCCATCCCTGCCTGCCGACCCATTGGGACCGTGCCGAGATCGCGCTCACGCGCGGCGGCAAGCGGGTGCGAGCGGTGTTCATCCGCGGCGACAGCAGCGGCGCCGACGATCGCGCCGGTGCAGCGCCGGCACGCCTGCTGCAGCCAGGCGAACGGATACGCTGGTCGGCGCTCGACGATGGCACCTGCGTCGTCATGACCCTGCCGGTCGCTGCCTGAGCGGCATGGACCGCCGCTGTCCTACACCTGCGCACGAGGCGTTCCGATGGCTGCTGCGCCGCCCGCCCGCTACAGTGACTTTCACCGTTAGTGGTCGCGCCCTCGACTCCCGAGGCGGACCCTGACCCTGGGAGACCGCCATGCTCAAGTGGGCCGCCATCTTCGCGATCATCGCGCTCGTCGCCGGCGTGTTCGGATTCACCGGCGTCGCTGCCGGTGCTGCCGGCATCGCCAAGATCTTGTTCGTCGTGTTCCTCGTCCTGTTTGTCGCCATCCTGCTCTTCGCGCTGCTCGGCGCGAAAGCCGTGTCGCGGAGATAGTAGCGATGGACACCGCTCACGACAAGCGACTCGAGCTCGACATAGCGGCGCTCGAATCCGCGAAGCGCAGCCTCGAGAAGGGCGCCGTCACGCCGAGCTACGGCCCCTGGCGCGAAGACATCATCCGTCTCCTGAACGGCGCGCTCGCGACCGAGATCGTCTGCATGCTTCGGTACAAGCGCCACCACTTCACGGCCAAGGGCGTGTCGTCGCCGAAGATCGCCGAGGAATTCCTGGTTCACGCGAACGAAGAGACGGCCCATGCCGACCTGATCGCAGAGCGCATCGTCCAGCTCGGCGGTGAGCCGGATTTCGCGCCCGGCACGCTGCTCGAGCGCAGCCACGCCGACTACGACGAGTCACGCGACCTGCAGGCGATGATCCGCGCTAACCTCATTGCCGAGCGCGTCGCTATCGAGGCCTATGGCCAGATGATCAAGCTCATCGGCGACAAGGATTCGACGACGCGGCGGATGCTCGAATCGATTCTTGCCCAGGAGCAGGAACATGCCGACGAGCTGAGCGACTGGCTCACCGATTAACCACGACCCAGGAGAGATCATGAACATCCGCCATTCCATCGCCGCCACCATCGCTGCATCGGCCCTCGTGCTCACGGCCGGTTGCGCTGTCAGCCGCGGCCAGGAGACCGTCGGTGCCTACGTCGACGACGCTGCCATCACCACCTCGGTGAAAGCGAGAATGGTCGAAGACCAGGCGGTCGACGCTGCTGCGATCAAGGTCGAGACGCTGAATGGCAATGTCATGCTGTCCGGCTTCGCGAAGAGCTCGATCGAGAAGAGCACCGCTGAAAGCATCGCCATGAAGGTCAAGGGCGTGAAGTCGGTGCAGAACAACGTTGCGGTCCGGCCTTAGCCGGCTGCTTCAGGTCGAGGCGTCGCCGCCGGGGCAGCTCGGCGGCTCATTGCGCGAAAATTTCCGCAGAGCTTCGCCGATCGCGTCGCCGAGGCGTGCAACGGCGCGGCGGTGGGCAGCGGCGAGAGACATCGTGCCGGCCTCCGCACTTTCGCGAATGAACCACTCGCAGCGAAACACGTGGGCACCGCCCGCTTCGCTGCCGACGAGAGTCCAGGTCCCTTCCGTTCGCGCTTCCCTCGATGCGATCGAGTCGAAGCGACGAACATCGACGCCGATCCGGATCGGCCCGGCGCCGGAGCCTAGCCGCGCCTCGGTGGCGCCATGGCCCGCGATCAGTTGTTCGCGCAAGGCCAGCCGAAATTCATCTCCCAAGCCGCTGGCCCAGCGGTCCCGTTCGAGGACGGCCATCGTTCCGTCGCCGAGTCGCACCAGCCACTGCGGTTGATCGACCTGCGCCGGCACGCGCACCGGCTCGAGGACGATCGCGATCGACGACGACGACGCAGCGGCACGCGAGGGCACGTCCCCCGGCATCAGCGTGTGATAGCGGACCACCGGCGCTGACGAGCAGCCCGAGAGCACGGCCGCGACGGCGACGGCGACGAACAGGCGAATCGAACCGTGGGCCATGGCGCTCTCAGCGTTGAGGCAGCGATGCATCGGCGGGCTTGCCGCGCAGGAGCGACTCCGGATGCTGCTGCAGATAGTCGGACAGCACGCGCAGCGAGCGCGAGGTCCGCTGCAGCTCGAGCAGCGTGTCCTCGAGGTTGCGCTGCACCGAGGCGTTCGGATCGGTGACGTTGCGGTCGAGCCCTTCGAGCGAGGCCTGCGCGCGTGTCAGCGTGCGCTGCACTTCGGCGAGCGCCTTCTGCGCTTCCGGCGTGAGCTGGCCGATCGCCGAGCTGGTGCGCGACAGCGCCGTCTGCAGGTCGCGACCGATCGCGTCGAAGGGAATCTTGCTGACCTTCTGGACGATCTCGGCGATCTGCGGCTGGATCTCGCTGAGCGTTCCAGGCGCGGTCGGCATCGCGACGATGCCGGCGCCGGCTGCAGCGAAGGGGCGGCTCGGGCCGGGCAGGAAATCGAACGCGACGTAGAGCTGGCCGGTCAGCAGGTTGCCAGCGCGAAGCTGCGCGCGCAGGCCGTTGGCGATGAGGCGGCGCAGCACGTCGGCATCGTCGCCGCCGCCGGCGTCGCGAAGCAGCGCCGTGCGTACGCTGCCAAGCCGCAGCGGATAGACGTCGGCGATGACTTCGACCGGAAAGCGCTTGCGTTGACCGTCGTACTGCAGCGCCACCGAACGGACCTTGCCGATGTCGATGCCGAGCAGGTCGACGGCGGCGCCCTCGGCAAGGCCGCGCACCGTCGAGTCGAAGATCATTCGCACCGTCACCGGCGCACCGTCGGGCGGCGCCAGCGCGGTACGGCGGTCGTTGTAGAGCGTGAACACGGTGTTCTCGGCAGCGCGAGGCCCCTTCACGGCACCGGGCGGCAGCTCGAATGCGAGGCCACCGGCGAGCACCGAGGCGAGCGTCTGGGTGTTCAGCGTCAGGCCGCTGGCGTTGACCGTGAGATCGATGCCGCTGGCATTCCAAAAGCGCATCTCCCGGGTGACGAGCTTGTTGTACGGGGCCTCGATGAACATCCGGATTGCCACCTCGTCACGGTCCGGATCGAGCGTGTAGCCGACGACGCGACCGACGCGGGCGCGACGGTAGAAGACCGGCGAGCCGACATCGAGCGAGCCGAGGTCGTCGGCGCGCAGCGCGAATACCGAGCCGGGCTCGCCGCGCAGCACGAACGGCGGCGCCTCGAGGCCGACGAACTCGGTGCGGCCCTTGGTGGCGATGCCGGAGTCGGCAGCGATGTACGAGCCCGACAGCAAGGTGCCGAGCCCGCTCACGCCACCAACGCCGATGCGCGGCCGCACGACCCAGAACGTGGTGTCCTCGACGGCGAAGGCCGCGGCCGGTCGGTCGAGCTGCACGACCGCGACGACGCGCTTGCGGTCGTCGCGCAACGACACCGAGGCGACCTTGCCGATGATGACTTCCTTGTAGCGAACCTCGGTCTTGCCCGCCTCGATGCCGTCGGCCGAGGCGAACTCGATCTCGATGCGCGGGCCGGCCAGGAAGACCGTGCGAACCAGCATCGATGCCGCGATCGCGATCGCCACCGCCGGCACCAGCCAGACCAGCGATACATGCCAGCGCCGGGCCGCGACGATGCGCGGCTTCGCAAGCTCTGCCGGCACTTCTCGCGCCGGCGGCACCGGAGGCAGCGGCGGTTCGGGCGGCGCGTCGGTCATGTCGCGGCCGGCTGGAGGTTCATCGGCGCGTCGGCGTCGCGCCAGATCAACCGAGGGTCGAACGACCAGGTGGCGAGGAGCGTCAGCACGACGACGGCGGCGAACCACAGCAAGCCGGGGCCGGCTTCAGCGCTGGCAAGCGAGCCGAAGCGGACGGTCGCAGCCAGCAGCAGCACGACATAGACGTCGAGCATCGACCAGTGACCGACGGCCTCGATCAACCGGTAGAGCCGCGCCCGCTCGAGGCGGCGCCAGGCCGGCGCGTAGCACACCGTCCAGGCCAGCAGGCCGAGAACGCCGATCTTCAGCACCGGCACGGCGATGCTGGCGATGAAGACGATGATCGCGAGCCCCCAGGAGCCGTCGACCCAGAGCTCGTGGATGCCGCCGAGCAGCGTGTGCTCACCGTGTTGCAGGGCGTTCGTCGTGACCAGCATCGGCAGCACGTTGGCCGGGACGTAAAGCACAGCCGCGCCGGCGACGCACGCCCACGTCCGCTGCACCGCAAAGGGCTTGCGGGCACGCAGCACATGGCCGCAGCGAGAACAGCGCTGGATCAGGCTGCCGTCGTCGCCTCCGGACAGGGCGTTGGCCGACACCAGACCGCAGCTCTCGCAGCCGAGCAGCGTCGGCTCGGGGCTCACGCTCACGAGCCCTGCCACCACAGGTGCTTCAGGCCGGCCGACTCGATGGCCGCGAAAAGGAGCGTCACCGCGCCGAGCGCGTAGAGCCCGGGGCCGGGTGCGGTGTCGGCAAGTCCCGACAGACGCACGAGCGACAACAGAACGCCGACCGTAAAGACCTCGATCATGTTCCAGCGACCAGCCTGATGAAGCATGCGAACGCACATCGCAAAGCCGGGCGGGCGGCGACCGGCAGCGAGCGGCGCCAGAACGTAGAGGCGCAAAGCGATGAAAGCGGCCGGCGCCACCAGCGCCGTGATTGCAGAGAGAACCGCGACGATCTCCTGGCCGCCCTGCCAGGCCGCGAGGATCGATCGCGGCAAGGTTGCCGCCTCGGTGCCGCCGCGCAGGCTGATCGACAGCAGCGGCGCACTCACCAGCACCAGCCAGGCGGCGGCGGCCGTGGTTGTCAGGGCGAGCACGGCCACGATCGAGAGACGATGGCCGCGGCCCATGACGGCGTCGCAACGAACACAGCGCGCGATCTCGCGACTTGCCATCGGCAGCCAGCGGTGCGGCAGTCCGCACTGTTCGCACACCACCAGGGAGTCGTCGTCACGGCTCATCGCAATCCATCGAAGGGAGTCGCGCCGGGAGCCCAGCGTCGTCGAGGATTATCGGGGCGGCGCAAACCGCCCACGCCGCCGGTCGAAATCGGTCTCAGTCGGCCAAGCCCGAGACCAGGAAGGAGCGATCCTCGCGTCGCGTCGGCAAGCGAATTCCCTTCACTTCGACTGCGGCCGAGGCCGTCGCCGTGCGCCGCAGGGATGCGTGGGTCACCGCGCCTGTCACCACGCTGTAGAAAATGACGAGCAATACGATGGCCGTGAGTGCACCACCAGCCACCAGGCCATGGTGAAGCCGCAGCCGTCGCGCGCGGCTCACGGGTGGACCCCGAGGCGGGCGGCAGCAGAACCCGAGCTCGTCGGTTGGAGCCTGGAGGCGCATGGCAGCCCGGCCACCTCCGGACCCCTGTCGGCAACCGGTTCGATGTCCGCGCTCGGTGACGAGTTGAAGAACCAGCGAACGAAACGATCGAATCGCACAGCGACGGAATCCATCCATGCCTCCAGCAGATAAATGAACCATAGCGAAGGCGGGTGGTCGCAGCAGCCGGGCGACCTCGCTCGAAAGCGTCGGACGCAACCTACATCGGAGCGTTCGCGTCGCGATGGGACACCCTCCTACAGTGCCGGCCTGCACAGTCGGACGGAGTCCGGGCACGGTCCATGCGATCCTCGCCCAGCGCTGCCAATGAACGGGAGTCCAGGATGCTCATCAAGATCGGGTTCGACATCGAGCTCGCGGTCGCAACGCCGATGGCGCTCATCTATCTGTTGAGGGTCCACCCGTCGCGCCACGCCGATCTGGTGGCACCGGAAAACCTGCAGGTGGGCGGCGGCCTAGTGCCCGAGCTGTACGTCGACGTCTTCGGCAATCAAGTCGGCCGCGTCAACGTGCCCGTCGGCATGCCGAACGTGCGCATCACCAACGACGCCGTCGTGCGCGATTCCGGCGAACTCGACATCGAAGGCACCCACGCCCGCCAGCACGACCCGACCGAGCTGCCGGCGGAGACCCTGCAGTTCCTGTTGCCGAGCCGCTACTGCGAAGTTGACAGCGAGTTGCTGGCGTTCGCCTGGAACCAGTTCGGCAACACGCCGCTCGGCTGGCCGCGCGTGCGCGCCATCTGCACGTTCGCGAATCAGCACCTGAAGTTCAATTACAAGACCGCTCGACCCACCCGGACCGCGCTTGACGCCTATCGGGAGCGCGAAGGCGTGTGCCGCGACTTCACGCATCTCGCCATCACGTTGTGCCGCTGCATGAACATTCCTGCGCGCTACACCACCGGCTATCTCGGCGACATCGGCGTGCCGGCGGCGGGCCTGATGGACTTCAGCGCCTGGTTCGAAGTCTTCCTCGGTGACCGCTGGTACACCTCTGACGCCCGCCACAACGCCCGCCGCATCGGCCGCATCGTCATGGCCCGCGGCCGCGACGCCGGCGACGTGCCGCTCACCATGTGCTTCGGGCCGAGCACCCTGCTTCGCTTCGATGTCGTCACCGACGAGATCGTCGACCCGTCCCCGCTCGCCGCTGCTGCTTAGGCCGCAGCGACCCGAACTCAACCGAGGAGACAGTCCGGCAAGGTCGAGCCGGCCACACACGAAGCCGCGCCGCACGACGCCAAGGAGGCCGAAGAGATGAGAAAGACCGAGGACATCGGCAAGTCGCACTCCGAGGGCGAACGCTAGCCCCTCGGCTTCGCCTTCTCTTGCGCTGTCGCCGGAGCCGAAGCACCCGGCACCACCGAATCAGCCGGCATCGGCATCGAACCCGGCATCCGGGACGCGGCCGGGATCACGCCGCTGGTGCGAACGAGGTTGGCACATTCGTCGTCGGCTTTCTTCGCATCGTCTTTCGAGCCGGTGTCGATGAAGGGAACGATGGCCGCCAGCGGATTCAGCAGCGCCAGCAGTCCTGCCGCACCCGCCTTGCCTGCGAGCTTGCCGAGCTCGAGCGACACGGCCGGCTTGCCGAGGGTGCCGCGGATGTGGACGGGCGTGCGCAGCGCCATCGGGCTGAAGTCCTTGGGAGAGACGACCGCGCGCAGGTCGAGTGCCTCGCTCCGCAGCGAGATCGAGCCGTCGATCCAAATCGTCGACTCCTTGGTGTTGATGACGAAGATCTTCGGCGTCGCGACACCCTTGACGACATCGAGGTCGACAACGTTGCACTGGATCGGCAACGCATCGTCGCCCTTGATCAGCACGCCGAGCGCCTGGGCGACGTCGATGCCGACCATCTCTACTGCCAGATGCGAGATCGCAGCCTGGCGGATGTGCATGCGGATGTCGCCGTCGAGGCTGGCCAGGATTTCGGCCGTCGAGCGACCGCTGCCCTTGACCTTGACGAGCGTGTCGAGCTTGCCGGAGAGATAGGGCGGCGCGTTGCCGGAGCGCTCCAGCTTCAGCCAGCGCGCCAGGTTGACGCCGACGAAGCGCATGTCGGCCTTCCACAGTGCCTGCGGGCCGCGGCCGTCGAGCTGCAGATAGCCGAGCAGCTTGCCCTCTGCGGTCGCGCCTTCGATGTCGGCGAGAGTGAGCACGCCGTCGGCGAGCAGCAGGTGGGCGCGCGCCGGCCGCAGCGGCTCGATGACGCTGGTGCCGGGATCGAACATGGTGATGTCGAAGAGCACGTTGGCGTCCATCGCGCGCAGTGAGGGCAGGTCGAACTTCTTGTCGGGGATGACGCGGCCCGGCGCCGTCGAGCCGGCCGGCAGCGCCTGGTCGGGCGCAGGTGCGCCGATGGCCGGGCCGAGGTCGGCCAGCAGCAGGCGTGAGCCGCCGAGGCTGCCGGACAGCAGCGGCTTGCTCGCACCGGTGTCGTACGTGAACGCGCCTTTGAGCTGGCTCGAGCCGATGCGGGCGTCCTCGAAGACGGCTTTCCAGACCTTGGCGTCCTTGGCGAGGGTGCCGTGGGTCTTGAACGAAGGCGTCGTCGGCAACGTCACGCCGAGCGGATCACCGACGGCCGCGAGCGACGGCCCGGCCAGCTCGAAGCGGCCCATTAGAGCGGTGAAGTGGAGCGGGTCGGTCGTGCTGCCCTTGAACGACAGATTGGCGCGGCCGATCGTGGCCACCAGGGCCAGTGGCTGCGCCTGCGCTTCCTTGCCTTCGGCGAGGAAGCCGAGCACGCCGGCGGTGCGAAGGTCGATCAGCAGCGGCAGCTTCCGATACTGTCCTGTTGCCTTCAGGCGCAGGCCGCTCTCGCCATCGGCGAGGGTGACGCGCGCGGCTGCGGCCGAAGCGCCCGAAGCGGCGCCGCCGGCGCGCACGGCAATGCCAGCGTCGCCGGCGCGGTTGGCGGCCGAGGCGGAGGCTGCGTCGGGGTCGACGGCGGTGCCGCGCCCGCTGCCGTCGCTCAGTGCGAAGCGGGCGTCGATCTTCGCCGGCAGCATGGCGTCGCCGTAGACCACATGACCGTCGCCGACGCGCAAGGTACCGAAGGTCGGCAACCCGGTCGGATTTTCCGCGCTGTCGACGGCCTTCTTCTTGCCGAACTGCCACGACGCCCGGCCGCCGGCATCGCGTTCGAGCGCAGCGTCGATCTCGCTCGCTTCGAGTTCCTGCACGTGCAGCGGCTGGCCGCGCCAGGCGCGCCAGAGGTCGAAGTAGCCGAGCTTCAGTCGCGCGTCCCTGGCGAGCAGCATGTGCGGCGCATTGCTCCACTCCGGCGCGCCGATCTCGATCGAGGACGCCGTGACGCGGACGCTGCCGATCAGCCCGATGCGAACGCCCGTTCCCGAGCCGCCGTCGCCAGCGAACGCGACCTTCCGGTCCAGCGTCTTGGCCAACTGCCGTTGTACCGGACCGACGAGAAATGGCCAGCCGAGCGCCTCGCAAACACCGATCACCAGGATCGACGCGACCAGCAGCGCAAGCAGTGCGAGCGGCCAGCGAACGCCGGCGCGCCAGGCCGCGAGCGGATTTTTCATCATCGTATTGTTGCCGTCGCGGTGCGGCGACCCTATCGGTTGCAGCGCGCCACCCCTGTGGGTTCGCTCCTACAGTGGCAGGCGGCTCAGCACCTCGGGGTTGAGCAAGGTCGGCGGCACTTTGCGCTGCGCCCCGTCGGCAAGTGCCGCGATCAGGTTGTCGGCCGCGAGTTGCGCCATCGCGCGCCGCGTCGGCAGGCTGGCGCTGGCGATGTGCGGGGTCAGCACCACGTTGTCGAGTGCCCGCAGGTCGGGGTGCACCTCCGGCTCGCCCTCGAACACGTCGAGCCCGGCGGCGGCGAGTCGACCGTCGCGCAGGGCCGCGGCCAGCGCGAAATCGTCGACCACGCCGCCGCGCGCGATGTTCACCAGCGTCGCGCCGCGCTTCATCAACGCCAGCTCGGCAGCACCGACGGCATGGTGCGACGCCGCGCTGTAAGGCACGACGACGACGAGGTGGTCCGACTCCCGCAGCAACGTTTGCTTGTCGACGTAGCGGGCGCCGAGACTCGCCTCGGTAGCGGCCTCGAGCCGCGACCGGTTGTGATACAGCACCGGCATCGCGAAGCCATGGTGGCCGCGGCGCGCGATCGCCTGGCCGATGCGGCCCATGCCGAGGATGCCGAGCGTGGTGCCGTGGACGTCGGCGCCGGCGAACAGGTCGACGCTCCATTTCGTCCACTCACCGCGGCGCACGAACCGCTCGCTCTCCGTGATGCGGCGCGCCGCCGCCATCACGAGGGCGAAGCCGAAGTCGGCGGTCGTCTCCGTCAGCACGCCGGGCGCGTTCGTGACCATGACGCCGCGCGCCGTGCAGGCAGGCACATCGATGTTGTTGTAGCCCACGGCCAGGCTGCACACCGCCTTCAGCTCCGGGCACACGTCCAGCAGCTCGGCATCGATCGGCTGCGTGCCGGTGACGTAGACGCCAGCCTTGCCCTGCAGCCGGGCGACGAACTCGGTTCGGCTCCAGACCACGTCGGCTTCGTTGCCTTCGACGTCGAAGTGCTCGTGCAGCCGCGCCATCACCTCCGGAAAGATCCACCGGCAGACGAGGATGGCGGGTTTCGAGATGGCGTTCATCCGCTACCGGTCAGCCGAGAAAGCGGGTGAAGCCGGCGACCGGCTCACGCTCGGTGACGAGCGTGTTCTCGATCGCCTGCGTGTCGGCGTGGCCGAGCGACATGCCGCAGACGAGCTGCTGATTCGGCGGTGCGCCGATGGCCGCGGTGATGATGCGATGAAACGAATTGAAGGCGGCCTGCGGGCAGGTGTCGAGGCCGCGGCCGCGGGCGGCCACCATCACGCTCTGCAGGAACATCCCGAAGTCGAGCCAGCTGCCCTGCCGCATCGTGCGATCGATCGTGAACATGAGGCCCACCGGGGCGTCGAAGAACTCGTAGTTGCGGCGATGCTGAGCGTGCATGCGCTCCTTGTCGGTCTTGGCGATGCCGAGCAGGCTGTAAAGGTCCCAGCCGACCTTGCGGCGGCGATCGATGAAGGGCGACGCCCACTCGGTCGGGTAGTACGGGTACTCCTCGGTGTGGCTGGCGCGAGCCACCGGGTCGTCGTAGGCGGCGACGAGCTGGGCCGACAGGGACTTCAGGGCTTCGCCGACGAGCACGTAGACCTGCCAAGGCTGCGTGTTCGTGCCCGACGGCGCCCGCGACGCGACGGCAAGGATCGCCTCGACCACGGCGCGCGGCACCGGTGTCGGCAGGAAGGCGCGCACCGAGCGGCGCGAGGTGACGGCGGCATCGACCGCGTTCGCAGCGGTGCCTTGCAGGGTCATTGCAGCTCCCGGGCGAGCGTGAGCAGCCGCGCCGGCAAGGGCACCGGCCGCCGCGACGCGCGATCGACGTAGACGTGGACGAAGTGGCCGCGCGCCGCGGTCTCGGCGGCGTCTTTCGCGAAGATGCCGATCTCGAAGCGCAGGCTCGTATCTCCGGCGCGGCCCACGCGCAGGCCCGCTTCGACCGGTTGCGGGAAAGCGAGCGGTTCGAAGTAGTTGCAGTGCGTCTCGACGACGAGGCCGATGACGTCACCGCGCGCGACTTCGAGCACACCGGCCTCGATGAGCAGGGTGTTGACGGCGCTGTCGAACAGGCTCAGGTAGACAACGTTGTTGAGATGCCCGTAGGCGTCGTTGTCCATCCAGCGGGTGCCGAGGGCGACGAAGCGCCGGTAAGCGGATCGAGGTGCCGGCGTCGGCCGCGCTACGGTGGAAGCGGCGTCTGCGCGAATCGGCGGCGTGTCGCTGAGCGAGGGTTCGATGCGGGCGTTCATCGGGACGTATTCTTCCATCGCCGCCACGACTCGGTGGCGGCGACGAGCGTGTCGGCCTGGATCGCGACCGTGACGTCGAGGTCGTGGCCGTAGCCGCCGGCCATCGACAGTGCCACCGGCACCCGCTTCGCGCGCAGGCCGTCGAGGACGCGGCGATCGCGCGCGAGCAGGCCGGCGGCGGTGAGCTTGAGGCGGCCGAGGCGGTCGCCTTCGTGCGGGTCGGCGCCAGCGAGATAGAAGGCGAGGCCGAACGGGTCGGCGGCGTGCTCGCGCCAGAAGGCGTCGAGGGCACCGTCGAGCGCGGCCAGGTAGTCGGCGTCGCCACAGCCGTCGGGCAGGCCGACATCGAGATCGCTGCTCGCCTTGCGGAAGGGGAAGTTGCGGGCACCGTGCAGCGACAGCGTAAAGACGCTCGGATCGCCGGCGAAGATGGCGGCGGTGCCGTCGCCCTGATGGACGTCGAGGTCGATGACGGCGACGCGCAATGCGTCTCCGCCAGCGTCGATCGCTTCCCGCTGCAGCAGGCGTGCCGCGACGGCGACGTCGTTGAAGACGCAGTAGCCGCTACCTCGCGTGGCGCTGGCGTGATGGGTGCCGCCGGCGAGGTTGGCGGCGACACCCTCGGCGAGCGCGGCCCGCGCCGCCGCGATGGTGGCGCCGACCGAGCGGCGCGAGCGCTCGACCATCGCCTCGCTCCACGGGAAGCCGATGGCGCGCTGCTCGGCCGCCGACAAGGTGCCGTCGATCACGTCGCGCAGGTAAGGCTCGGCGTGGACGAGCGCCAGCACGTCGTTGCTCGCTGCCTCGGCCTCGACGGATTCCAGATCGGCACGACCCTCGACGCGCTCGCGGAGGAGCCGGTATTTGCTGCGCGGAAAGCGGTGGCCCGGCGGCAGCGGCAGCGTGAAGTGGTCGCTGTGAAAGGCCTTCATGGCGAGCGATTGTGAAGAGCCTTGCGGCGCCCTGCCGGCGACCCTTCCTAGTCGCTCGCCTCTAAAGTGGTGCGGCGCAGCATCGAACGCTTGCAACGGCCGATCCTTCCTCTATACTTCGCTTTTGTTGCAGTGCAACATTTTTATCCGCAACGGCGGCGCGACGCTGCCACTTTAGGAGACATGAACATGATGACCGTCGAACAAGTAATGGGCGCCCACAAAGCCAATATCGAAACCCTCTTCGGCCTGACCGGCAAGGCGTTCGAAGGCATGGAAAAGCTCATCGAGCTGAACATGCAGGTCGCTCGCACCGCGATGGACGAAGCCGCCGTGAACGCCAAGGCTGCCATGTCGGTCAAGGACGCGCAAGAACTGATGGCCCTGCAGACGAGCCTGCTCCAGCCGGCCGCGGAGAAGGCCGCCGCCTACAGCCGCTACGTGTACGAGATCGCCGCCAGCACCGGCGCCGAGGTCACGCGCGTGGCCGAAGCGACGAGCGCCGACGCGCAAGCCAAGTTCATGGCCGTGGTCGACAGCGCCGTCAAGAATGCGCCCGCCGGCACCGAGAACGCGGTCGCCCTGGTGAAGTCGGCCGTCGCCGCTGCCAGCAACGCCTTCGAAAGCGTTCAGAAGGCTGCCAAGCAAGCTGCCGAAGTCGCCGAAACGAACTTCCAGGCGATGTCTTCGACCGCCGTTCGTGCCACCAAGACCAAGCGCGCCGCCTGAAAGAGCCCGCTCGAGAAAAAGGCCCGGACGCGTCCGGGCCTTTTTTCGTCTCGGTTCCCGCGTCAGTGGCTCCTGGCGGCCAGCCGCTCGCGCAACTCGCCGAGGTGGGCCAGCGCGGCGTCGCGGCCGGCCTTGATCGACTGCCGGCGGGTCGTGAAATCCGTGCCCGAGACAGCGCTCAGCAGCGGCTGCAGCACCACGTCGGCCTCGCGCAGCTCGTGGTTCTTGAGGCTGCGGCCCATGATCGCAAAGGTCTGCATCAGCATCCGGGCAGCGTCGCCGGTGGCGTTGCCCTCGGGCACGGCCGAAATGTCGACCGCAATCACGAACTCCGCGCCCATCTGGCGCGCGTGGTGCACCGGGATCGGCGCCGACAAGCCACCGTCGACGTATTCGCGCAGCCCAATCTTGACCGGCTGGAACACTGCGGGCACCGCGCTCGAGGCGCGCACGGCAGTGCCCGTGTCGCCGCGCTGGAACAGGATGCCTGAGCCGCTGTCGAGGTCGGTGGCCGCGATGCCGAGAGGAATCCGCATCTGCTCGATGTTGCGGTTGCCGGTCTTGTCGCGAACGAACTTCGCCAGCGCTTCACCGCGCAGCAGGCCGCGGCCGGGATAAGCCCAGTCGGCGAACGCGGTCTCGTCCATGGCGTCGGCGATCAACGCCAGCTCGCGACCGCTCTTGCCAGACGCATACAGCGCCGCCACCAGGCTGCCGGCCGAGGTGCCGACGACGAGGTCGGGCGCGAGGCCGTTCTCCTCGAGCGCCTGGATGACGCCGATGTGGGCGAAGCCGCGCGCCGCGCCGCCGCCGAGCGCCAGCCCGATCCGCGGCCGCCGCGGCGGCAGGGCGGGTGGCGACGGTGGCGACGCGGCTACAGGCGGCGCGACGGCCGCGACCGGTGCCACCGCCACCGGCTTCGGCGCCCCAGCGCAGCCGGCCAGCAACAGCGCCGCACCGAGCTGCATCACCGCTGCCCGTCGCCCGCCGCTCTCGCAGCCGGACTCGCGCTTATGCCGTACCAAGATACCTACCTGACGATTCTGTGTTTCTCATGGGCGAGACAGCTCGATAGAGTCGGCGTTTTCATATGCATTCTGCGGCCGGCACGGCGCGTGCTTCAAGGATCACGTTCCAGCCATGTACCGATACAACGAATTCGATCGCACATTCGTTCACCAGCGTGCTGCACAGTTTCGCGACCAGCTCACCCGCCGCCTCGCCGGCCGCCTCGGCGAGGAGGAATTTCGCGCCCTGCGCCTGCAGAACGGCTGGTACGTGCAGCGCCATGCGCCGATGCTGCGGGTCGCGGTGCCGTACGGCGAGTTGCACTCGCGGCAGCTTCGGGCTCTGGCGCGCATCGCCCGCGAGTTCGACGGCAAGAACGGCGGCCCGTACGAAGGCCGCGGCGGCGGCTTCGGCCACTTCACGACACGGCAGAACTGCCAGTTCAACTGGATCGCCCTCGAAGACTCGGCCGACGTGATGGACCTCCTCGCCGACGTCGACATGCACGGCATCCCGACCACCGGCAACTGCATCCGCAACATCACCAGCGACTGCTTCGCCGGCATCGCTGCCGACGAGACCGTCGATCCGCGGCCGTACTGCGAGATCCTGCGCCAATGGAGCACGCTGCACCCGGAATTCGCCTTCCTGCCGCGCAAGTTCAAGATCGCCGTCAGCGGTGCCGATGAAGACCGCGCCGCCACGGCATGGCACGACATCGGCCTGCAGTTGAAGAAGAACGACCAGGGCGAAGTCGGCTTCGAGGTTCGCGTCGGCGGCGGCATGGGGCGCACGCCGATCGTCGGCACCGTCATCCGCGACTTCCTGCCCTGGCGCGAGATCCTCGTCTTCATCGAAGCCGTGGTCCGCGTCTACAACCGCTACGGCCGGCGCGACAACATCTACAAGGCGCGCATCAAGATCCTCGTCAAGGCCGAAGGGCAGAAGTTCATCGACGCCGTCGAGGCCGAGTTCGGCAACATCATCGAGCGTGACGTCGACGGCCTCGCCCACCTCGTCACCGACGCCGAGCTGGCGCGGGTCTCGGCCGGGTTCGGGCTGCCCGAGGGCGTCGCTGCCATCGGTGTCGAGAGCGAGCACGCGCCGTGCTCGAAGCCGGCCGCCTACCTGCGCTGGCTCGAGCGCAACGTCCACGCCCATCGCCTGCTGGGTTACCGCGCCGTGACGCTGTCGCTCAAGCGTGCCGGCCAGCCGCCGGGCGACGCCTCGGCCGAGCAGATGGAGTTCGCCGCCGAGCTCGCCGATCGCTTCAGCGCCAGCGAGCTGCGCGTCTCGCATGACCAGAACCTGGTGCTGCCGTGGGTGCGCGCGAGCGAGCTGCCGGCGCTCTGGCAAGCCGCCCGCGAGGCCGGCTTCGCGACGCCGAACATCGGCCTGCTCACCGACATGATCGCCTGCCCCGGCGGCGACCTCTGCGCCCTCGCCAACGCGCGCTCGATCCCGATCGCGGCGGCGCTGACCGAGCGCTTCGCCGACCTCGATGAGCTCCACGACATCGGCGACATCGACCTCCACATCAGCGGCTGCATCAACTCCTGCGGCCACCACCACAGCGGCCACATCGGCATCCTCGGCGTCGACAAGGACGGCATGGAGTGGTACCAGGTCTCGCTCGGCGGCGCCGATGGCTCGACGCTCAGCGGCGCCTCGGTGGCAGGCAAGGTGATCGGGCCGTCGTTCGCGGCCGACGAGGTGGCCGACGTCATCGAGGCCGTGATCGACACCTACCGCGGCCGGCGCACGAGCGCCGCGGAGCGCTTCATCCAGACCGTGCGCCGGATCGGCCTGCCGCCTTTCAAGGCCGCGGCCGACGCGGTTCGCGGGACAACGGCGGTGCACGCATGAGCCTTGGCCTGCGCTTCCTCGACGCGGCCACCGCCGCCGCCGCCGACCTCGTGCTCGCCAACGACACCGATGTCGAGTCGATCGCGGGCACGCTCGGCGGCGCCTCCAGCATCGCCCTCGACTTCCCGAAATGGGTCGACGGTCGTGCCTACAGCCAGGCGCGGCTGCTGCGCTCGCGCTATCGGTTCCGCGGCGAGATCCGCGCCACCGGCGAGGTCGTGGCCGACATGGTGCCGCTGCTCGTTCGCACCGGCTTCGACGCCGTCGTGCTGCGCGCCGGCGAAGACCGCAGCGTTGCCGAGCGCGCCCTCTCCTTCTTCCCCGACGGCCACTACCAGGCCGACGTCGGCGAGCCGCTGCCGCGCTTTCGCCGCGCCGACTCCGCGAGCGACGGCCTGCGATGAGCGTGGCGCCAGGCAGCGTCGTCTTCGTCGGTGCCGGGCCGGGTGGAGCCGACCTCATCACCTGGCGCGGCGCCAATCGCCTGCGCGCTGCCGAGGTCGTGCTGTTCGACTCGCTCGCCGACCCGGCGCTGCGCGCGCTCGCGCCCGACGCCAAATGGATCGATGTCGGCAAGCGCGGCCTGCGCGGCGTGCCGCACGCGAACACCGACTCCGGCGAAAACGCTGGCCAGGCGACCATCAACGCCCTCCTCGTCAAGCACGCCAGCGAAGGCCGCCGCGTCGTGAGGCTGAAGGGTGGCGACCCCAGCGTTTTCGGTCGCCTCGAAGAAGAGATCGAGGCGCTGGCGCTGGCCGGCATCGGCTGCGAGGTGGTGCCTGGCGTGACCGCGGCCTGCGCGGCGGCCGCAGCGACGAAGCGGCCGCTGACGCGGCGAGGCAGCGGCCGCAGCGTCAGCCTCACCACGGCGATGACGCACGACGTCGGTCTGCGCGCTGGCCGTCACGCCGACACCGAGGTGTTCTACATGGCTGGCAAGCAGCTCGCGGGTCTGGCGCGCAGCCTCGTTGCCGCCGGCTGGCCGGGTGATGCGCCGGCGCTCGTGGTCTCGCGCGCCGGCTGGCCCGACGAAGTCGCCAGCGACCACGCCGTCGCCGCACTCGGCGACGCCACCGTGCTGCACGCCGGCCGGCCGACGGTGGTGATCGTCGGCGCCGGTGCCACCGCGCTGGCGGCACCGGCAGCCATGGTCGACGCCGACCCTGGAGCGATGGCCTCGGCCCCGCCGGTACGGGTCCGCGTCACGCCGTAAAATCTGCGGTTGTTCGCAAACGCCCCTGCCGAGGGGCGCGTTTCCTTTGAGCCTTTGAGCTTTCTCGCCATGACCCACGTCGTCCTCGAATCGTGCATCCGCTGCAAGTACACCGACTGCGTCGATGTCTGTCCGGTCGACTGTTTCCGCGAGGGCCCGAACTTCCTGACCATCGATCCCGACGAGTGCATCGACTGCGCCGTCTGCATCCCCGAGTGCCCGGTCAACGCCATCGTTCCCGAGGAGGACGTGCCCGGCAACCAGCAGCACATGATCAAGCTCAATGCCGAGCTGGCGGTGGGCTGGCCGAGCATCACCCGCCGCAAGGCGCCGCCGGTCGATGCCGACCAGTGGAAAGACAAGACCGGGAAGCTCGAGCAGCTGGTCCGCTGACGGCACACGCCGCCATGCTTGCCTGTCATCCCGAGCGCAGCGACGGATCCCGGCGTCGACGGCATCGAGATCCTTCGCTGCGCTGAGGATGACAACGGCCATGTGCTCGCGATGACAGCGCCCCCCATCGAGGC
Source organism: Rhizobacter sp. (assembly GCA_043758495.1). Classification (GTDB taxonomy): domain Bacteria; phylum Pseudomonadota; class Gammaproteobacteria; order Burkholderiales; family Burkholderiaceae_C; genus Schlegelella_A. Next base: position 5,582 of record JAYVNL010000103.1, on the reverse strand, counting down.
CGACGCGCTGATCATCGGCGCCGGCCCGGTCGGTCTTTTCCAGGTCTTCCAGCTCGGTCTGCAGGACATCCGCTGTCACGTCGTCGACTCGCTGCCGCACGCCGGCGGCCAGTGTCTCGAGCTCTATGCCGACAAGCCCATCTACGACATTCCTGGGCTGCCGTTGTGCACCGGCCGCGAGCTCGTGGAGCGTTTGTCGAAGCAGATCGAACCGTTCCACTGCGGCTTCCATCTCGGCCAGCAGGTCGACCTCGTCGCCCGACGCGACGACCAGCGCTTCGATGTCGCGACCTCGGCCGGCAACTGCTTCATTGCCGGCGCCATCGTCATCGCCGGCGGCGTCGGCTCCTTCCAGCCGCGCCGGCTGAAGCTCGACGGGCTCGATCGCCATCGCGGCACCAAGCTCTTCGAGCACGGCGGCGGCATCGTCGAGATGGCCGGGCGGCACGTGGTCATCGTCGGTGGTGGCGAGGCGGCCATCGCGGCAGCGATCGAGGCGAGCGGCGGCGGCGAAGGCCGCGCTGGCAGCATCACCCTCATCCATCGTCGCGATGACTTCGATGCCAGCGCCGAAGCGCTCTCGAACCTGCGCGAGCGCCGCGCCGCAGGCCGCGTCCACTTCATCGCCGCGCAGCCGGAATCGATCGTCGAGCACGACGGCGAACTCACCGGCCTCGGCCTCCTCTGCAGCGACGGCTCCTCGCGCACCGTATCGCTCGATGCGCTGTTCGTGCTGCTCGGCTGGAGCCCCAAGCTCGGACCGATCGCCGACTGGGGCCTGGCGCTTCAGAAAAAGCAGCTCGTCGTCGACACCGAGCGCTTCGAGACCTCGGTGCAGGGCATCCATGCCGTCGGCGACGTCAACACCTATGCCGGCAAGAAGAAGCTCATCGTCTGCGGCTTCCACGAGGCGACGCTCGCCGCCTTCGCGATCGCCGAGCGGCTGCGGCCCGAAAGCGCGCAGCCCTTGCAGTACACGACCACCAGCCCGAGGCTGCACAAGCTGCTCGGTGTGGCGCCCGGCGCGCGGTAGATAATCCCGCCGCGCAGGGCTTTCGGGCCGGGCGCATCCGCTGGGGGTGTTGAGCTTTCGAAGACGAGTCTTCGAGCCGGCTCGACTGAGACAGTCCCTTCGAACCTGATTGAGGTAATCCTCGCGCAGGGAAGCTTTGCCGAACCGGCGCATGCGCGCCGGCGACTCGTCGGCCGAGTCACCTGCCATTGAAAGACGATGGCTCGCATGATCCGATCCTTCCAACGCGCCGGGCTCGTCGCGGCGCTCACCGCAGCGCTGCTGCCTGTCGACTCGGCCCACGCGCAGTCAGGTGACACGCTGGCGCCCGTCGTCGTCACCGGCAAGGCGCCGGTGCCGGCGAGCGTCGCCGGCTGGGGCGACGCGCCGCTCGAGCGGGCACCGCTCGCCGCGACGTCCATCGACGCCGTTGCCATCCGCGACGCCGGCGCCCGCCGCCTCGTCGATCTCGTGCGCTTCGACCCGGCCGTGACCTCGGCCTATGACACCGAGGGCTACATCGACTACTTCACCGTGCGCGGCTTCCTGCTCGACAACCGCTTCAACTTCCGTCGCGACGGCCTGCCGATCAATGCCGAGACATCGATCCCGCTCGAGAACAAGGCGCGCGTCGACATCCTCAAGGGCCTGAGCGGGCTACAGGCCGGCACGAGTGCGCCGGGCGGACTCGTCGACCTCATCGTCAAGCGGCCGCTCGACGAGCCGCTGCGCTCGGCCTTCGTCGAATGGCGACAGCGTGGCAGCGTGGTCGGCAGCGTCGACCTGAGCCAGCGCTTCGGAGTCGACAGCGCGTTCGGGCTTCGCCTCAACGCCGGCGCCGAGCGCATCGATCCGCTGGTGCACGACGCAAAGGGCCAACGCAACGTGCTGGCGCTGGCGGGCGACTGGCGCGCCACCGCGTCGACCCTGGTCGAAGCCGAGGTCGAGCGCAGCCATCGCGCGCAGCCAAGCGTGCCTGGCTTCAGCCTGCTCGGCGACCGGGTGCCGGTGGTGCCCGACGCTCGGCTCAACCTCAACAACCAGCCGTGGTCGCAGCCGGTGGTGTTCGATGCCACGACGGCGTCGCTTCGCTTCACGCAAAAGTTGGCCGAGGGCTGGCGGGTCGTCGCGCACGGCCTCGTGCAGCGCCTGCGCACCGACGACCGCATCGCGTTCCCGTTCGGCTGCACCGACAGCGACGGCGCCTACACCCCCGATCGCTACTGCCCCAACGGCAACTTCGACCTCTACGATTTCCGCAGCGACAACGAGCGGCGAAGAAGCGAGACGCTCGACGTCGCTTTGCATGGCGCCGCGAAGACCGGCCCGTTCGCGCACGAGTTCAGCGTCGATGTCCAGCGAACGCTCGTTCGCAACCGGTTCCAGGCCTACGCCTACAACTTCACCGGCACCGGCAACGTCGACGGGACGCGGGTGACGCCGCCGGCGCCAGACGCCGTGCTGACGCCGACGAACGGCGACGAGCGCTCGACCGAGCTCGCCATGCGCGACGCCATCGTCTTCGGTCGCGGCAGCACAGCCTGGCTCGGGTTGCGCCGTACGCAGCTCGCACGCAGCGCCACGCCGACCGATGGCTCCATGGGCACGGCCTTCCGTCAATCGTTCACCACGCCCTTCGCGGCGCTCAGCCAAACCTTTGGGCGCGGTCAGCTCGTCTATGCGAGCTGGGGCAAAGGCGTGGAGAGCGACGTGGCACCGAACGGCCCGCGCGATGCCACCACGACACCGCCGGTGCCGCGCTACACGAACGCCGGGCAGGCCTTGCCCGCGGCCACAAGCCGGCAGATCGAGGTCGGCATCAAGGGCGGCAGCGAGCGTGTCGAATGGAACGCCGCGGCTTTCGACATCCGGCGCCCGCTGTATGGCGACATCGCCGAGGGCGGCGCCTGCGGCGTCGTGCCGTGCACACGCGGCCTCGTCGGCCATCAGCGTCATCGCGGCGTCGAGGGCAGCGTCGGCTGGCGCGACGGCGCCTGGGGCGCGCGTGCCGGGGCGCAATGGCTGCGGGCGCGCGTCGCGGATCCCGGCGATGCGACGCTGGACGGCAAGCGGCCGACCAACGTCCCTGCCGTCACCGCGCGCTTGCAGGCCGACTGGCAGCCGGCGTCGCTCGCCGGCCTGCGCCTGCTCGCGGCCGGCAGCTACGAGAGCGCCCGCGAGGTACTGCCCGACAACAGCGCCGCGATCCCGAGCGTGACGAAGTTCGACGTTGGCGTGCGCTATGAGCTGAAGTCGGCCGGCGGTACGACATGGGCACTGCGCGCCGGCGTCGACAACGTTTTCGACCGCCACGCCTGGCGCGAGAGCCCGTACCAGTTCGCCCACGCCTACCTGTTCCCCCTCGAGCCACGCACCGTGCGCGTCTCGCTGCAGGCCGACCTCTGAGCTGAAGCCGAAGCAGAGGCCACCCTATAATTCGGCACCGTTCCTCGATAGCTCAGTTGGTAGAGCGCCGGACTGTTAATCCGTAGGTCCCTGGTTCGAGCCCAGGTCGGGGAGCCATAGGTAAAAGCGGGGCTCGGCAGGGATGCCGGGTCCTGCGTCATTCCGGTGTGTAGGCGCTGGTGTAGGCATACGGCGCTCTGGAGTGATATGGCGACCGCCATTGGCGCACCTGTCCTCACGGTCCGTTCTCGACCATGGGATCGTCAAAGGAAATCGTGGCGACCAAGTAGACACTGGCGTCAAGGCACGCTCGTTTTTTCGACTGCTATGCAGGGTCGGTGTCGGTCTGGGCTGCGGCCTAAACCGCGGCTGGCCGCACTGCGTTCTACCAGATCGTTCGCGCCTATTCAGCGACGCTGAGGTTTCAGATCGGAGCGCACGGGCGCTGGGTGAGGGCCGCGAACAACGCGCTCGATCATCAGGCCGACATTGCGAAGATGCAGGAGTGGCTCGGCCACGCCAACATCGCGACGACACGGATCGACGACCCATCGCAAGACGAGGCCGGAGGTCAGTCCGACGTTCAAGGTGGCGTACTGACACAGTCGGGGAGTCGTGGCCTTCACCCGCGCGGCGCTTGTCGATGCGATCTGACTACCCTCGCCCGGCAGCGCCGCCACGATGATGGTGGCTCATCGTTGCTCAATGCTTCTTGTCGCGCGGCGGGTATGGGTCGCTGCCATAGCTGTCGCTATCGCGGATCGTCCCATCCCGGCGATGAATGACCACTTCGACATGCTCGCGTTGAGCCTGTTCGCGCGCCCGCTCGATTGCTGCCCGCTGCGTATCGACGACCGCCCCTGCCCGGGTCGCGCCCTCAGTCTTGGTCGCCCAGCCGTCCTTATGCGGTACGACGTGAATGTCCTTCTCGGTCATGACTGCTCCTGATTTCGGGCAACCCCTTGCCGCGTGAATGAAATTATGCAAAAATCACGTCAGTTTTACAAACAGGCCGCGTGGCCGGGAGAACCAGATATGCCAAAGGCAAACCAGAAGGCGGTGCGTGCCGTTCTGACCCCTTATGACGGCGTGCTGTTCCGCGCTGTGCACGGCGGCTGGGACGACTGGCGCGCGCTGCAGCTCGGCGGCCGCTTGCTCTTCCCGGCGCGCAGTCGGGCCTGCGTTGTATACGACTTCATCGTGCAGCGCGCCATGGAGGCACTCGGCGACGACCCGGCCGTGCGGATCATCCACCGCGACGAGACCGTGAAGTTCGTCTTCGCCGACGCTGTCGTATTGCGTTTCAAGAAGGCGAACGACAGGGGCCTGGGCTCCAACATCGAAACTCAGGCGACGCTCGGCTTCGTCGAGCAACAGCAGCAGCTTCCCGGACTTCCCGACGTTCACAAGGTCGAAGTCGTTTATGTCTTGAACCCAATGCAGACGCGCATCGACGAAGTGCTGCTCGCAGCGCGCGATGGTGACTTGTGTTTGTGGAGCTACGACATCGCGCCGGATACCGGAGCGCGGATCATTCCGTTGCCAATGCCGGTGCCAAGCGACGGTGGTCGTGGCGCTCGCATCAAGGTGCGGAAGACGGACGAAGGAAAGAAGAACGAAACAGGCGAGAAGTGATCCATGGCGGACCTCGGCAATCCCGATCTGTTGCGGGTCGCAAGGCAATGGCGCGGCCTCCAACAGGGTGAAGCGGCGCAGCGGCTCGGCGTCAGCCAAGCCATGCTGTCACGCGTCGAGAATCGCCTGTCCGCATTCACGGCCGAGCTGATCGACCGCGCGGCGACGGCGTTCGACGTGCCGCGTGCATTCTTCGTCCAGACCGATCCCATCCTGGGCGCGCCGGTCAGCGTGCACCCAATGTGGCGGCGTAAGGCAATCGTCACCGCGCGCGACATGGACCAGATCGTCGCCGAGCTGAATGTCAGGCTCATGCATCTGCGACGATTGCTCGCCGCCGTCGATATTGAGGCGACCTACACCATCCCATCGCTGCCGTTCGACGAGTTCGAGAGCGTCGAGCGCATCGCTGCGCTGGCGCGGGCGCAGTGGCAGTTGCCTGCGGGGCCGATCCAGAACCTGACGCGCACGCTCGAGGCGGCGGGCATCGTTGTCGTTCACTCTGACCTTGCCGGCTCGGCTGTGGATG
>JAYVNL010000102.1:0-5556 GCA_043758495.1 Rhizobacter sp. | reverse complement strand
CTGCCCCCAAGAAGACCTGAACCATGGCCACCAAGAGCAAGACCGCCAACGTCGACCTCAATTCGGTCTTCGAAGGCGCCGCCTCCCAGTTCCGCGGGCTGAATCCCAACGAACCCGGGCAATGGCCGCTGCTGCCGAAGGCGTTGACGTTCGCGGCGGTCGCCGTGGCGATGGTCATCGTCGGCTGGTTCGTGTTGCTGTCGACCGCTCACGACGAGCTCGACACGGAGCGCAACAAGGAGCCGACGCTCAAGGCCGACTATCGCAACAAGCTGGCGCAGGCGGTCAATCTGGGCGAGCTGCGCAAGCAGAAGCTGCAGGTCGAGGAGTACGTCACCCAGCTCGAGAAGCAGTTGCCCGGCAAGGCCGAGATGGACGCCTTGCTCTCCGACATCAACCAGGCGGTGCTCGGTCGCGGTTTGCAGATCGAGTTGTTTCGCCCCGGCCAGGTGGTGATCAAGGACTACTACGCAGAGCTGCCCATCGCGATTCGCGTGGCAGGCCGCTATCACGACATCGGCTCCTTCGCCGCCGACATCGCGAACCTTTCGCGCATCGTCACCCTGCACAACCTGAACATCGTCTCCACCGGCAAAGACGCGAGCGGCGCGCTGTCGATGGAGGCCACCGCGAGAACCTATCGCTACCTTGACCCGGTCGAGCTCGAAGAGATTCGCAAGGCTGCTGCGGTCAAGAACAAGCCGGCGCCCAAGCCATGACCGCACGCCCACGCCATCGCCACCGCCACCGCCACCGCCATCTTTGGCTCGCTCTGGTCGCCAGCAGCTTCGCGCTCATCGCGTGCAGCGACGACACCGACGAGCTCCAGCAATGGATGGAGCAGCAAAAGCGCGAGGTCAAGCCGAGCGTCGAGCCGCTCTCCGCTCCGAAGAAGTTCAACCCGCAGCCCTATGTCGCGCTCGGCGCTGTCGAGCCGTTCAGCACACAAAAGCTCACGGTTGCCCTCAAGCAGGAGTCCCGGCAGCCGAATTCCCTGCTGGCAGCAGAAATCAACCGGCGCAAGGAGCCGCTCGAGGCCTACCCGGTGGACAGCATGTCGATGGTCGGCAGCGTGACACGCGGCGGCCGGCCTTATGCGCTGCTGCGGGTCGACAGCCTCCTGTACCAGGTCAAGCAAGGCGACTACCTGGGCCAGAACTACGGAAAGATCACGAAGATTTCCGAAACCGATGTGGCCTACCGCGAGATCGTGCAAGACGCGGCAGGCGAATGGATCGAGCGCAGCAGCGCCCTCCAGCTTCAGGAGAAGGCGCGATGAGTACTTGGGAGAATTCGATGGCAGGCTGGCGCTCGCGATTCATGGCTGTAGCGGTTCTGGCTGCGGCTGCCTTTCCGGCTTGGGCGCAGAACGCGATCCAGTCGATCAACAGCTCGCAGCAGGCGGGTTCCGAGGTGATACGCATCGAGCTGAGCGAGCCGCTGACGGCGTTGCCTGCAGGCTTCACCGTCCAGACGCCGCCGCGGATCGCGATCGACCTTCCCGGCGTGAGCAACGGGCTCGGCAAGTCGAACGTCGACGTCAACCAGGGCAACCTCCGTTCGGTGAGCATCGCGCAGGCAGGCGAACGCACGCGCCTCGTGCTTAACCTCAAGGCCCCGGCCGGCTATCGCGCGCAGATCGACGGCAAGGTGCTCGTGATCTCGCTCGACAACAACGCGCCCGCAACGCTCGCCAATTCCAGCGGCCAGACCACCCGCTTCGCGGAAAGCCTGAACCGCAACCAGCTCTCGCTGCGTGACATCGACTTCCGCCGCGGCTCCGATGGCGCCGGCCGCGTCGTCGTCGAGCTGCCGAACAATCAGGTCGGCGTCGACATCCGGCAGCAGGGCACTACCCTGGTGGTGGAATTCCTGCGCTCGAGCCTGCCCGACAACCTGCGCCGCCGCCTCGACGTGACGGACTTCGGTACGCCGGTGCAAAGCATCACCACCACGCAGCAGGGCGATCGCGTTCGCATGACGGTGGAACCGCGTGGCTCCTGGGAGCACAGCGCCTACCAGAGCGACAACCAGTTCGTGCTCGAAGTGCGGGCACAGAAGGTCGACCCGAACAAGCTGGTGCAGGGCGTGGGCTATGCGGGCGAGAAGCTCTCGCTCAACTTCCAGAACATCGAAGTGCGTGCGCTGCTGCAGGTGATCGCCGACTTCACCAACTTCAACGTCGTCACCAGCGACACGGTGACCGGCAACGTGACCTTGCGGCTGAAAGACGTGCCTTGGGATCAGGCGCTCGACATCATCCTACAGGCCAAGAACCTAGGCTTGCGCAAATCGGGCAATGTGATCCTGATCGCGCCGAAGGACGAGCTCAACGCCAAAGAGAAGATCGAGCTCGAGGCGAAACAGCAGATCGCTGCGCTCGAGCCGGTGCGCACGCAGTCGTTCCAGCTGAACTACGCCAAGGCTGCCGACATCGCCAACGGCCTCACCGGTCAGACGACATCGGGCGGTTCGGGCACCGCCTCGCGCATCCTCTCGCCGCGCGGCAGCGTTGTCTTCGAGGCGCGTACCAACCAGCTGTTCGTGAGCGACATCCCCTCCAAGCTCGAGGAAGTTCAGGCGCTGATCGCGAAGATCGACATCGCGGTGCGGCAGGTGCTGATCGAGTCGCGCATCGTCATCGCCGACGACAGCTTCGGTCGCTCGCTCGGCGTGCGTCTCGGGGCGGCCGACCTGCGTGGTACGCGCGGCGGCTTGCCGGGCTACGGTATCGGCGGCGATACACGGGCGTCGGTCGGCGGCAACCTCAATGCGGTGGCCGCGCAAACGCTGCAAACCAGCGGTGGCGTTATCGGCACCGACACTCAGTTCGTGAACCTGCCGGCCACTGGCGAGAACGGCTTCAACCCGGCCACGTTCGCGCTCTCGCTGTTCGGCGCCTCTGCCAACCGCTTCCTCAACCTCGAGATCTCCGCACTCGAGGCCGACGGCAAGGGCAAGGTCGTCTCCAGTCCCCGCGTGGTCACGGCCGACCAGCAAAAGGCACTGATCGAACAAGGCGAGGAACTGCCCTACCAGGTGGCCACCTCCAGCGGCGCCACGTCGTTGCAATTCCGCAAAGCCAACTTGAAGCTGGAAGTCACGCCGCAGGTCACGCCCGAGGGCAACGTGATCCTCGACGTCGACGTCACCAAAGACAGCGTCGGCCGTGCAACGGCGGCCGGCTTCGCCATCAACACCAAGCACGTCAAGACCCAGGTGCTGGTGGAAAACGGCGGCACGGTCGTGATCGGCGGTATCTTCGAACAGAACGAGCGGGAAGACATCACCAAGGTGCCGTTTCTTGGCGACGTGCCCTACCTCGGCAACCTCTTCAAGACGCGCACCATGTCGTCCTCCAAGACCGAGCTGCTGATCTTCCTGACCCCCAAGATCGTTACCGACCGGACCGCAGCCCGCTGAGCGCTGCGTCTTTCGAACCTGAGAACGAGACCGCCATGAAGAGTCTGAACTGGATCGTGCTGCTGTCTTGTGCAGCCCTCGCGGCCTGCGGAGGCGGCGGCGGCGACGCCGGCACATCGCCCTTCGGCAATGCGGCTTCGTGCAACTCCTCTTCGGCCAGCACGGCCGCTTCCGGCGCCAGCGGCGCGTGCCTGACCGCGGCCAACCTGAGCTTGCAGCTGAGCTCCACCAGCATCCTGAACAGCGGTGCTGCCACCGTCACGGCCACGGCCACGGCAACCACCGCCACCGGCCAGGCCTTGAACGGCATTCCGGTTGCGTTCTCGGTCGATGGCGGCGGCACGTTCACGCAAACCAGTGCGGTTACCGATGCGAACGGCCGTGCCAGCGCCGTCGTCTCGATCGGCGCCGATCCTTCCAATCGCATCATCAAGGTGACTGCGACGAATGGCAGCCTTTCGCGCGACGCCGTCTTCGCTGTCACCGGCGCCACGCTCACCGGCACGCCGGTGCCCGCGATCGTGGTGCCCGGAAGCACGAACAACAAGGTCGACTTCCGGCTAGTCGATGCGAACGGTGCAGCCATGGTCGGCCAGAAGATCACCGTCACCGCCAGCTCGCTGCCCGCGGTCGACGGCACGACCGGGGTCAACGGCGACTACTCGTACGTCTACACGGCGCCCGCCACCAGCGGCACGCTCGACATCACGGCCGCTGCCGGCGGCGTGACCAACACGCAGACCGTCATCGTGCAGGCGGCCGGGAACAACACCGTCCCTCCGGCGACCGACTCCTCTGGCAACCCGGCGGTGATCAGCTCGGCTTCGGTCTCGGCCAATCCGAGCGTGGTCTCGACCAACACGGCGACCACGAACAACCGCACCGAAATCCGTGCGCTCTTCGTCGGTCCGAACAACGCGCCGCTTCGTAACGTGCGGGTGAAGTTCGACCTGGCGGGTGACACCAACAACATCGGCGGAACGTTCTCCACCGGCGCCAACGTCGTCTACTCGGACGTGAACGGCATCGCCACCACCGCCTACATTCCCGGCACGCGCTCCAGTCCCACGAACGGCGTGACGATTCGCGCTTGCTTCGGCTCGGTCGATTTCACCGGCTGCACCACGGCCGCGAGCACGACGATCACCGTCGCTTCCGATCCGCTGTCGGTCACGATCGGCAGCAACAACCAGATCCTCGTCCCGACAGCCAACCTCACCTATCGCCGTCAGTACGTTGTCCTCGTCGTGGATGCGTCGGGCAGGGCGAAGGCCAACGTCGACATCGTGCCCTCGATCGATTTGCCGATCTATTTCAAGGGACGCTACGTTCACGGTGCCAGCTGGTTCGTCGGAACGGTGGTGAGCCCGCCGGGCACGGTGCCGCCGGTCCTCAGTGCCGGCGACCCGTTCGCCTGCCTGAACGAAGACATCAACCGCAACGGCGTCCTGGAATCGACCGAAGACCTGAACCACAGCGGCTCGATCGAACCGCGGAAGTCCGATGCGACGATCACCATCCTCGGCAACGGCAAGACCGATGACAACGGCTCTGCCATCGTCCAGGTGGAATATCCGCAGAACGTGGCGAGCTGGCTGCAGGTCAAGATCCTGGTGTCGGCGACCGGGGTGAGTGGTACGGAGGGCCGTGCGATATGGACGGAAATCCTGCCCGTGCCCACCGACACGTTGACCGCCACGTCGACGCCCCCCTACGCCACCAGCCCGTACGGTGTCGCGACCGCGGTCGCCGACGTTGCGGTCTTCCCCGACGGCACCGCCGGTGCGACCGGCGTCCAGCCCTGCAACAACCCGTATTGAGCGGGTACGCGCGGATCGTCAGCCTCATCGGCATGCCGGGCGGTGGCAAGTCCACCGTCGGCCGACTCCTCGCCGGCCGACTCGGTCTCCCGTTCGCCGACGTCGACCTGGCGATCCAGGAACGTGCGGGCATGAGCGTCTCGGAGCTGTTTACTCAGCGCGGCGAGCCCTCCTTCCGCGCGCTCGAATCCGAAGTGCTCGAAGCCCTGATCGCGGCTGGCCCGTCGGTCATCGCCACTGGCGGGGGTACGGTGCTGAAGCCGGAAAACCGGTCGCTCCTGAAGGAACATACGCTGCCTGTCTACCTCGAGGC
>JAYVNL010000101.1:0-5563 GCA_043758495.1 Rhizobacter sp. | reverse complement strand
GCCGTAGAGCGCGCCCACGAGCACGTCGTAGCGCTCGCCGATGAAGCCGCGGCGGACCTTGCGGGTGCGTGTGAGCTCGCCGTCGTCGGCATCGAGTTCCTTGTGCAGGATGAGGAAGCGGTTGATCTGGCTGCCGGCCAGCTTCTCGTCGGCGGCAAGGTCGGCGTTGACCTGCGCCACGCAGTCGCGGATGAGCTCGCCGACTTCGGGCTTTTGCGACAGCTCGGTGTAGCCGCCGTAGGGCAGGTTCCTCTTCTCGGCCCAGTTGCCGACCGCCTCGAGGTCGATGTTGACGAAGGCGCAGACCTTGTCGCGGCCGTCGCCGAACGCCACCGCCTCCTTGATGTACGGAAAGAACTTCAGCTTGTTCTCGACGTACTTCGGCGCGAACAGGGCGCCGTCGCTGGCGCCGCCGACGAGGCGGCCGACATCCTTGGCGCGGTCGATGATCTTGACGTGGCCGGCCGCGTCGACGAAGCCGGCGTCGCCGGTGCGATACCAGCCGTCGGCGGTGAGCACCTCGGCGGTCGCCTCCGGATTCTTGTAGTAACCCTTTAGCAGCCCCGGCGAGCGGACCAAGATTTCGCCGCTCGGCTCGACCCGGATCTCGACGCCCTCGATCGGCACGCCGACGGTGTCGGCGCGCGCCTCGTGGTCGGGCTGCGCGCACACGAAGACAGCGGTCTCGGTCGAGCCGTAGAGCTGCTTCAGGTTGATGCCGATCGAGCGGTAGAAGGTGAAGAGGTCGGGCCCGATCGCCTCGCCCGCCGTGTAGGCGACGCGCACGCGCGAGAAGCCGAGCGTGTTGCGCAAGGGCGCGTAGACGACGAGCCGGCCGACCGCGTAGGCAAAGCGGTCGAGCGCGCCTACGGCCAAGCCGTCCATCAGCGCCGGCCCGACCCGGCGCGCCAGTGCCATCGCCCGATCGAACAGGAAGCGCTTGATGCGGCCGGCGTCTTCCATGCGGATCATGACGCTCGTCAGCAGGCCCTCGAAGACGCGTGGTGGCGCGAAGTAATAGGTCGGGCCGATCTCCTTCAGGTCGATCGTCACCGTGCTCGCCGACTCCGGGCAGTTGACGACGTAGCCGCAGATCAGCCACTGCGCATACGAGAAGATGTTCTGGCCGATCCAGGCCAGCGGCAGGTAGGCGAGGACTTCGTCGTCGGCGCTGAGCCGATCGAAGCGGGCGCCGGCCGAGGCGCTTTCGATCAGCGTCTCGTGGCTGTGGACGACGCCCTTCGGATGGCCGGTCGTGCCCGAGGTGAAGAAGAGGGCGGCGACGTCGCCGGGTTTCGCGGCGGCGACCTCGGCGTCGAAGAAGCCGGGGTGCGCGAGGTCCCAGGCCCGGCCGGACTCGACGAGCGCGTCGAGCGAGGCCAGGCCGGGCTCGCTGTAGTGGCGCAGGCCTCGCGGGTCGTCGTACCAGACCTTCGCGAGCAGCGGGCACGAGGCGCGCACCTCGGTCATCTTGTCGACCTGCTCCTGGTCTTCGACGATCGCGAAAGCGACCTCGGCATTGGCGATCGGGAACACGAACTCGGTGGCGGCCGCGTCCTGGTAGAGCGGCACCGGTACGGCGCCGAGCGCCTGCGATGCCAGCATCGCGGCATACAGCCGCGGCCGGTTTTCGCCGATCACGACGAGGTGCTGGCCGCGCTTGAGGCCGGCCTCGGCCAGGCCGCAGGCCATCGCCCGCGCGAGCGCCGCGAGTTCGCTCCAGGTGAGCGTCTGCCAGATGCCCAGGTGCTTCTCGCGCAACGCCGGCGCCAGCGGTCGCGACTTGGCGTGATCGAGCAGCAGGCGGGGGAAGGTCACGGACACGATCGGACTTTCGGGCGGCGACGCGGAAACGTCGGGCGCAGGGCGCGCCAAGTCACGACTCTAGGAAAATTTTGACGCCAAGTTGTCGTTCTGCCGACAATCTACGGGTCAACACCCTCGGGTGTATCCCTCGGCCGCCCTCATCAAGCCTTGATGGAAACGGTGCCGGTGAAGCTCGAGACGGCCGTCTCGCTGCCATCGAATTCGGGCCGAACAACGTCGACCCGGTACACCGCGATGCGGCGGCTGCGGCTCGCTTCGACGGCGCGTGCGACCAGGCGCTGGCCGGCCCGCACGCCGGCCTGAAAGGTGATGTGCGCGTCGATGCCCGAGGCCAGCGGCCCGTGCGAGTTCGAGGCCAGGCCGAAGGCGCTGTCGGCGAGCGCGAAGATGGCGCCGCCGTGGCAGCCGCCGTTGAAATTGAGATGACGCGCTTCGACGGTCATCGCGACCTCGGCACGGCCGGGGCCGCCGGAGAGCGCCGTGATGCCGAGCGCGGCGCAAAAGCCGTCGCGGGCGGCGAGCGCGTGGATCCGCGAGCGCCAGCCGTCGGCGTCGCCGGCAGAGAGCGAGGCCGGGTCGGGTATCGCGGGCAGGGTCGCATTTTCGTTTGCGCCCGGCGTCGCCGCCTCCCTTCGGCGCCGGCTGCCGGTGACGGCAGCTTGATGGGCTTCGATCGCCGCGAGCAGCCCGTCGATGCCGCCGGCGGTGCGGGCGCGGACCGGAACGACGCGCGGCTGCCAGGCACCGTCGGCCGGCGTGCGTCGAAGGCCGAGCATCTCGCGCATCTCGCGCGCCGTCTGCTCGGCCGGCGGCAGGTCGGCCTTGCTGATCGCGATCACGTCGGCGATCTCGAGCGTGCCGGCCTTCAGAGCCTGTACGTCGTCGCCGAGGCCCGGCGGGCAGACGACGACGCGGGTGTCGGCGAGGCTTGCGATGCGCGTCTCCGACTGGCCGGTGCCGACCGTCTCCACGATCACGCGATCGAAGCCGGCGGCGTCGAGGCAGTCGATCGCCGCGCAGGCAGCGCGCGACAGGCCACCGAGCTCGCCGCGCGCCGAGAACGAGCGGATGAAGGCGTTCGGGTGGGCGCCGTGCTCGCCCATGCGGATGCGGTCGCCGAGCACGGCGCCGCCGCTGATCGGGCTCGATGGATCGAAAGCCAGCACGGCGACCTGGAGGCCGCGGTCCAGCCATGCGCCGAGCAGGGCATTGACGATCGTCGACTTGCCGCTGCCCGGCACGCCGGTGACGCCGAGCACGTGCGCCCGGCCTGACTGCGCGGCGAGGCTCGCGGCGACTTCGCGCGCGCCCGGGGCATCGTCGTCGAACAGCGTCAGCAGGCGCGCGATCGCACGGCGGTCGCCCCCCATGGCTGCTGCCGCCAGCCGCGCGGCGCGGGAGTCGTCGGCCATGTCGACGTCAGACGAAGGCGAGCGGCTGGCCGAAGCCGAGGTCGCGGCGCAGTCGGCCGCAGATCTCCTCGTTGGTGAGGCCGGCACGGGCGCCGTCGACGACGGCCGCGAAGGTGTTGGCCTTCGGATCTTCAGCGGCCCGGGTCAGGCCGTCGAGGGCGGCGTGCACGGCGGCGGGCGGCCGCGCCTTCTTCCAGGCGGCGAACGTGTCGAGGTGCGCCTGCATCTTCGTGGCATCGGGCCGCTCGACCGCCGGTCGCGCCGACGCTTCGTCGTCGGCGCGATAGGCGTTGACGCCGACGATCCTCTGCTCGCCGCTGTCGACGCGCTGCTGGAAGCGCAGCGCCGAGGCGCCGATCATGCGTTGCACCAGGCCGGACTCGACCGCCTTGTACATGCCGCCGGTGTCGTCGATCGTCTTCATGATGGCGACGATCTTTTCCTCCATCGCATCGGTCAGCGACTCGACGTAGAACGAGCCGCCGAGCGGGTCGATCACATCGGTGAGGTGCGCTTCCTCGCGCAGGATGTTCTGGGTCGCGACGGCGATGCGCGCGGCAGCCTCGCCGGGCACCTGGAAGACTTCGTCGTACGAGTCGGTGTGCAGCGACTGCAGGCCGCCGAAGATGCCGGCCATCGCCTGCGCCGTGACGCGGGCGATATTGTTGAGCGGCTGCTGGCGCGTCAGATCGACGCCCGAAGTCTGGCCGTGGAACTTGAAGCGCCACGCCGCCGCCTTTTTCGCGCCGAGCCGTTCGCGTGCCAGCCGCGCCCAGATGCGGCGGCCGGCGCGGAACTTGGCGACCTCCTCGAAGAAGCTGAGCGAGATGTCGAAGAAGAACGTGAAGCGCGGCAGGAACTGGTCGGGGTCCATGCCGTGGGCGATGCAGTCCTCGGCGTTCTGCACCGCGGTGGCGAGCGTGAACGCCATCGCTTCGGCCGGCGTCGCCCCGGCCTGCTGCGTGTGCTGGCCGACCACCGACATCGGGTTCCAGCGCGGCACCTTCTCGTTGCAGAAGGCGATGTGGTCCATCAGCACCCGCCGCGCTCCCGGCAGCGACAGCCTGTAGAACATGTGATTGGCGACGAAGTGCGAGATGTAGTCGCTCTGGTTCGAGGTGCCGCTGACGGCGCTCCACGGCACGCCGCGCCGCTCGGCCGCGACCAGCATGAAAGCGAGCAGCGTGAATGGTGACGGGTCGTTGAGCGCGCACGAGATCCGCCCGAGGTCAACGCCCTCGAGGCAGCGGTCCATGTGGTCGGCGTTGTCGATCACGGTGCCGCAGGTGCCGAGCAACTCGGGCTCGACGGAGTCCATGTCGTAGCCGCGGTAGACCGAATTGCACGGGATCAGCGACACCGCGCTGGCGCCCTGCGCCATGATGCCGAGCAGGCGCTCGTTGTAGTCGGCCGGCGTGCCGAGGCCGATCAGCTGCCGCTGCGTCCAGGTGCGGCCGCGGTGCATGGTGGCGTAGATGCCGCGGGTGTAGTCGGGCTGGCCGGGGTAGCCGAGCGGATCGGCCTGGCCGTAGGCGGCCCAGTCGTCCGGACCGTAGAGCGGCCGCACCGGGATGCCTGAGACGTTGATCGTCTCTCGCTCGGTGCCGATCGACTCCGCGTAGTCGCTCTGCCAACGGGTCTTGGCGTCGCTGACGCTTGCGGCCGCGAACGGCACTTCGACGGGCTTGTTCATGTCGGCTCTCCGGTATCGGCGCGGGCACCGGCCTCGCGGGCCTCCAGCGCGTAGGCGCGGATCCGCGCCGTGATCTCGTCCATCGTGCCGCCGGGATGAAACACCTGGCGCACTCCGCTCTCGAGCAGCATCCTTTCCTCGTTGTCGGGAACGATGCCGCCGACGACGACGCGCATGTGGCCGAGGCCGGCGTCGCCGAGCGCCGCCATGAGCTTCGGCACGATCAGATGGTCGGTGGCGAGCGAAGAGATGCCGACGACATCGACGTCTTCCTCGAGCGCCAGCTTCACGACCGCTGCGATGGTCTGCCACGGCGGCGTGTAGATCACCTCCATGCCGGCGTCTCGGCAGGCAGCGGCGACGATGCGGCTGCCGCGGTCGTGGCCGTCGAGGCCGATCTTGGTTACCAGCACGCGGGGCCGGAAGTCGTGTTCGTTCATGGTCGTTCTTTGGCTGTCCTGGTCGCGGCCAGGCTCGTTTTCAGGAAGCCGACGAAGCGGCGGGCGATGCGCTCGGGGCTGGAACCGCCGTCGCGATACCAGGTCTGGCTCCAGTTCAGGGCGCCGACGAGCATGAGGCGCAGCATGGTGCGGTCGGTCGGGCGAGGGAGCGGCAGGGCGGCGACAAGGCG
>JAYVNL010000100.1:0-5564 GCA_043758495.1 Rhizobacter sp. | reverse complement strand
CCGAGCGCCACGACGTCGTCATCACCGGCGGCGGCCTTGCCGGCCTGACGCTGGCGTTGCAGCTCAAGCAGCGCTTCGCCGACCTCGACATCCTCGTTCTCGAACGGCGCACGCACCCGGTGCCGGTGGCGACCCACAAGGTCGGTGAATCCACCGTCGAGATCGGCGCCCACTACTTTAGCCAGGTGCTCGGCCTGAAGGAACACTTCGAGCAGCACCAGCTCAAGAAATTCGGCTTTCGCTTCTTCGCCAGCGAAGGCCGCAGCGACATCGACGCCGTCACCGAGATCGGTGCCAGCCGCTTCCTCTCGGTGCCGAGCTACCAGATCGACCGCGGCATCTTCGAGAACTTTCTCGCCCTGGAGGCGACGCGCCGCGGCGTTCGCTTCGCGGCAGGCGCTTTGGTGCGCGACATCGAACTGGCCGAAGGCAGCCACGAGCACCGCGTCGAGTGGACGGCCGGCGGTGCCAGACGCGCAGCGACAGCGCGCTGGCTTGTCGACGCCTGCGGCCGCGCCGGCCTCATCAAGAAGAAGCTCGAGCTCGCCGTGCCCAACGGCCACGACGCCAACGCCGTCTGGTTCCGGATCGGCGAGCGCATCACCATCGACGACTGGTCCGACGACCCGGCGTGGCGAGCGCGCTGCGACCCGGCGTCGCGCTGGCTATCGACCAACCACCTGGTCGGGCCCGGCTACTGGGTCTGGCTCATCCCGCTCGCCTCGGGATCGCACTCGGTCGGCATCGTCGCCGACGCGAAGATGCATCCGCTCGAGACGATGAACACCTTCGACAAGGCGATGGACTGGCTGCAGGTCCACCAGCCGAGCCTGTTCGAGCGGCTCGACGGCAAGCGCCACCTGCTCCAGGACTTCGCCTTTTTCCGGCGCTTCTCGTACGGCTGCAAGCAACTGTTCTCGGGCCAGCGCTGGGCACTCACCGGCGAGGCCGGACTCTTCCTCGATCCGTTCTATTCGCCGGGCAGCGACTTCATCGCGATCGCCAACACCTACATCTGCGAGCTGGTCGCGCGCGACCGCGCCGGTCGGCCGATCGAGGCGCACGCGCGGCTCTACGACCAGATCTTTCATTCCTTCTACGAGAGCACGCTGGCGCTCTACGAAGGCCAGTACCCGATCTTCGGCGACGCCGAAGTGCTGCCCGTGAAGGTGATCTGGGACTACACCTACTACTGGGGCGTGCTGGCGCAGTTCTTCTTCCAGGGCCGCATCGCCGACCTGCGCGCGTTCTCGGACCTGAGTGCCGAGCTGGCGCATTGCCAGCGCCTCAACGTCGAAGTGCAGAAGCTGTTGCGCGACTGGTCGGCGGCGCGCCCGGCGGCGATGCGCAGGAACCCGGCGACGATGCTCGACCAGGCCTCGCTGCCATGGTTCGCGGAGCTCAACCGCAGCCTCAACGACCGCCTCGCCGAAGCTCCGTTTCGCGAGCGCATCCGGCAGTCGACCCGGCAGATGCGGACCCTGGCAGCGGAGATCGCCGATCGCGCCGACGGTGCCGATGCGTCGTCGCTGCGCACGTTGCTGGGCGAAGGCCTTGCCGCTTTCGGCGCGGCTGAAGCGGGACTTGAATCGCTGCTGTTCGCTGAAGCAGCCTGACGCTCAGGCAATCACGCGCAGCCGAGCCGGCCCGGCCTCGACTCGGCCGATCACCGCCGCCGTCGCGAAGCCTTCCTTGCGGAACACGGCGAGCACGCCCTCCACCGCATCCGGCGCACAGCTCACGAGCAGGCCGCCCGAGGTCTGGGGATCGGTGAGGAGATCGCGGGCCAGCGGCGGCAAGCCGGCCTCGAGCGCGACTTCGCCGCCGTAGCCGTGCCAGTTGCGGCCCGATGCGCCGGTGACGAAGCCGGCGCGCGCCAGTGCCTCGACGCCTTCGAGCAAGGGCACCTTCGACCACTCGAGCACGACCTCGAGGCCAGCGCCGCGCGCCAGTTCGAGGGCGTGGCCGGCGAGGCCGAAGCCGGTCACGTCGGTGATGGCGTGGACGCTCGCCATGTCCGCAAGCGCGATGCCCGGCGTGTTGAGGCGCGTCGTCACGTCGATCATGCGGGCATAGCCGGCGTCGCCGAGCTCGCCCTTCTTGAGCGCCGCCGACATCACGCCGACGCCGATCGGCTTGCCGAGCACGAGCACGTCGCCGACTTTCGCATCGGCGTTGCGGCGGACCTTCTTCGGGTGGACCAGGCCCATCACGACGAGGCCGTAGATCGGCTCGACCGAATCGATCGTGTGGCCGCCGGCGATCGGGATGCCGGCTGCCTGGCACACCGACTGGCCGCCCTGGATCACCTTGCCGATGGTCTCCACCGAGAGCTTGTCGATCGGCATCGCGACCAGCGCCAGCGCCAGGATCGGCCGGCCACCCATCGCGTAGACATCGCTGATGGCATTGGTGGCGGCGATGCGGCCGAAGTCGAACGGGTCGTCCACGATCGGCATGAAGAAGTCGGTGGTCGCGATCAGGGCCTGCTCGTCGTTGAGCTGGTAGACAGCCGCGTCGTCAGCGGTCTCGATGCCGACCAGCAGTTCCTTCGGAAGGATGCCGCCGCTGCTCGAACGCAGGATCTCGGAGAGCAGGCCCGGCGCGATCTTGCAGCCGCAGCCGCCGCCGTGCGAAAAGCTGGTGAGGCGGACGGGCGTCGTGTCGATGGGGTTCATGCGGTCATTCTCGCAGCGTGTCTTCGACCCCGGGATGAAGCAGGTCGCGCAGGAGCCCGCGCACGGCCGCTCGCTCGCGGGCGGGGCGGAAGAGGGGCTCGCGGGCGGCGCACTGGGCGGCGAGATGCGCGGCAAAGCCAGAGTCGTGGCGGAAGCGCTTCATCAGGTCGGCGAGGGCAGCGTCGTCGCCGACCGCGAAGGTGCCGTCGTAGTCGGCGCCGAGCAGGCCGAGGTTGCCGTCGATGCCGCTGGCCAGGACCGGCACGCCGGAGCGGACCGCCTCGATGACGACGTTGGCGCCGCCCTCCATGCGGCTCGGGTGGACGAGCGCGCGGGCACGCGCAATCGCCCGTCGCGCTGCGCCGTGCGGCAAGGCGCCGAGCCAGTGGTAGCCAGGGCAGGCAGCGGCGGTCGCTTCGGCTTGCGCCGCGAGCGTGGCGTCGAGACCGGCGCCGATATGGGCGATCGACAGCGCCGGTTCGCTGCGGGCGAGCCGCGCCGCCGCTCGCATCAGCGTCGCCGGATCCTTGACGTCGCGCAGGTGGCCGACGGCGACGAATTCGGGATCGACGTCGCGGCGCGCGAGCCGGCAGGCCGTCGCCGACTGCACGATGACCCGCGACTTCGCGCACTCGGCTGCGTCGAGGCGATCGAGGGCTGCGCTCTGCAGGACGACGACGATGGAGGCACACTCGATCGAATGTCGAGCTTGCACGTCGCCGTCGGCCAGGTCGCGGTAGAGATCGGTGCCGGTCAGGACCAGCGCCAGCGGTGCGCCTGCGCGTTGTGCCGCATAGCGGGCGATGGCCGCAGCGGAGCGCCTGGCGTGCAGCGCGATGAGCGCGCTGCACGGCTCGCCGTTCCAGTCAAGAGCGACGTCGACGTCGGCGATCGCAGCGAGAAAGCCGGCCCAGCGCGACGCTGTGTGGCCGTTGCCGTTGTTGTCCGCCGGCAAGGACGGCGTGACGATGCAGATGCGCGGCCGGCCCCTGCGACCGCGGCCGCCGGGTGGGTCGTGCGCCATCGATCGATCATGGCATGCGGGGTCGGCCGATGAACGACGATCCGCGTCGCCTCGCCGGCCGCGAACTCGCGGCGGCACTTCGCGACAGCCGCGCCGTCACGCTCGCCCGCACCTTCGATCTCGCCGACTGGCAGGTGCCCGAGCGGCCAGGCGTCAACCGCATCGACTGGGAGCTCGGCCACCTCGCCTGGTTCGCCGAATTCTGGGTCCTGCGCGGACCGCATGCGCCGAGCCGCGACGGCCGCTTCGTCGACGCGGCACGACCGGCGCGCATCGCCGGTCCCGACGCCGTCTTCGATTCGTCGCGCCTCGCCCACGCCGACCGCTGGCGTACCGAGATGCCGTCGCGCGAGGTGCTCGCGGCAAGACTCGAAGCGCAGCTCGATGCCTGCATCGATGCGATCCCGCGCAACGACGACAGCGACAACGCGCTCTACTTCCATCGCCTGGCGCTGATGCACGAAGACATGCACGGCGAGGCCTTCGCGTGGCTGCGTGCCAGCCTCGGCTGGCCGGCGCCGGCCGGCATCGCCTCGTTGCCCGTCTTCGCCGCAGCCGAGCCGCTCCGCGTCAACGCCGGCAGCGTCGCGCTCGGTCGCTCGGCGTCGCAAGGCGGCTTCGCATTCGACAACGAGCGGCCCGCCCACCGTACCGACGTCGCTGCCTTCGAGATCGACGCAGCACCCGTCACGCAAGGCGACTTCCGCGCCTTCGTCGAGGCCGGCGGCTACGACGATCCCGCGCACTGGCCCGGCGACGCCGGCCGCTGGCGCGCCGCCTCCGCCGCGCGCCATCCGCATCGCTGGTCGCGCGCTGCCGACGGCTCGTGGCTCGCGCGCTGGTTCGACACCTGCCAGCCGCTCGCGCTCAAAGCGCCCGTGATCAACGTCAACGCCTTCGAAGCCGAAGCCTGGTGCCGCTGGCGCGGCCGCCGCCTGCCGAGCGCAGCCGAATGGACGCACGCCGCCCGTGACCCGCGTTTTCGCTGGGGCGGCTCCGTCTGGGAGTGGACCGCCGACGACTTCCTGCCCTACCCCGACTTCGCCCCCGGACCCTACCGCGACTACTCCGAGCCCTGGTTCGGCAACCACCGCGAGCTGCGCGGCGGCTCGTTCGCCACCCACGCTCGCCTGCACGACGCCGGCTACCGCAATTTCTTCATTCCAGACCGAAGCGATGTGTTCGCCGGGTTTCGGTCGGCGTTGCGATGAGATGAGGCACATGTCGCTGCCCCCCGGCATCGCCGCCGCCCTCGTCGCGGCGTTGCTGTTCGGAGCCGGCACGCCGCTCGCGAAGCTGCTCCTCGCGGCCACCGATCCGTGGCTGCTCGCCGGCCTGCTCTACGCCGGCTCCGGCCTCGGTCTCACGCTCTGGCGACTGCTCCGGCGACCAGCCGAGCGGGCCCGCCTCGCACCCGGCGACGGTCGCTGGCTGGCGGCGGCGGTACTGGCCGGCGGCGTCGTCGCGCCGGTGCTGTTGATGTGGGGCCTTGCCCGCATGCCAGCCTCGGCAGCGGCGCTGCTGCTCAACGCCGAGACGGTGTTCACCGTCGTCATCGCCTGGCTCGCGTTTCGCGAAAACGTCGGCCGCCGCGTCGTCGCCGGCATGCTGGCGATCGTCGCCGGCGCGGTCGTGCTGAGCTGGCCCGGTGACGCCGCGATCGGCTCGCTGCTGCCGCCGCTGGCGGTGCTCGCCGCCTGCGCCGCCTGGGGCCTCGACAACAACCTCACGCGCAAGGTCTCGCTCGCCGACGCCACCCTGGTCGCCTCGATCAAGGGCCTCGCCGCCGGTGCCACCAACCTGGCACTGGCGCTCGCACTCGGCGCCGCCTGGCCGTCGGCCGGTCGCATCGGCGGCGCCCT
>JAYVNL010000099.1:0-5570 GCA_043758495.1 Rhizobacter sp. | reverse complement strand
TCAGCTGCACGAGTTGCCACGGTGCCGGCACCGTGCAGATGCGCCAGGGCTTCTTCAGCATCCAGCAGACGTGCCCGACCTGCCACGGCAGCGGCAAGATCATTCCCGATCCATGCGCGACTTGCCAGGGCCAGGGCCGGATCAAGAAGAACAAGACGCTCGAAGTCAAGATTCCTCCGGGCATCAACGAAGGCATGCGCATCCGCTCGAGCGGCAACGGCGAGCCGGGCCCGAACAACGGCCCGAACGGCGACCTCTACATCGAGATCCGCATCAAGCCGCACGACATCTTCGAGCGCGACGGCGACGACCTCCATTGCACCGTGCCCGTCGGCATGACGAGCGCTGCGCTCGGCGGCGAAATCGAGGTGCCTACGCTCGGCGGCAAGGCCGAGATCGACCTGCCCGAGGGCACCCAGCACGGCAAGACCTTCCGGCTGCGCGGCAAGGGGATCAAGGGCGTGCGCTCCAGCTACCCCGGCGACCTCTACTGCCATGTCAGCGTCGAGACGCCGATCAAGCTGACCGAGCACCAGAGGAAGCTGCTGAAAGAACTCGACGAAGGCTTTCGCAAGGCCGGGGATCGCCATTCGCCGACGGCGAAGACCTGGAGCGATCGCGTCAAGGATCTCTTCAAGGCTTGAGGCGTGAAGTCCAGGGGCGCGGGCAGAATCGCGCGATGTCCGCCAGTGCCGATTCGCTCAAGTCGATTCTGTTCGCGCTCGGCGCGAACTTCCTCATCGCGCTCGCCAAGACCGGTGGTGCCGTGTTCACCGGCTCGTCGTCGATGCTCGCCGAGGCGATCCATTCTTACGCCGACTGCGCCAATCAATCACTTTTGATCTGGGGCCTGAAGGAAGGCCGGCGGGCCCCCAATCCCGACCACCCGCTCGGCTACGGAAAGGCGATCTATTTCTGGAGCTTCATCGTCGCCTTGATGCTCTTCAGCATGGGCGGGCTGTTCTCGATCTACGAGGGCATCCACAAGCTGCGGGATCCTTCGCCAGTGGCCAATCCGTGGGTCGCGATCGGCATCCTCGCTTTCGGCGTCGCCGCCGAAAGCGTTTCGCTCTGGGGGTGCCTGCGCGAAGTCGCCAAGGAGCGCGACACGCAGAGCCTTTGGACGTGGTTTCGCGAGTCGCGCCAGAGTGAACTGCTGGTCGTGTTCGCCGAAGACATCGCGGCCCTCGGTGGCCTGCTGTGCGCCCTCGCCTTCATCGGCCTGGCGATGGCGACCGGGAATCCGGCCTGGGACGCGGCCGGATCGATCTGCATCGGGGTGCTGCTGGTGGCGGTCGCTCTCCTGGTAGGCATCGAAGTGAAGTCGCTGCTCATCGGCCAGGGCGTCGAAGCCCGCGTGCTGGAGAAGATGCGCACACACCTCGAGGCACGGGCCGAGGTCGACACCGTCATGAACCTGCTGACGCAGCAGATGGGGCGCGATGTCATGGTTGCGGTCAAGGCGCGGATGCAGCCGATGCCGTCTGCCGCCGCGCTCGTCGCCGCGATCAACCGCGTCGAGGAGAGCTTTCGCGTTGCCTTCCCGGAGGTTCAGTGGCTGTTCTTCGAGCCCGACCTCGCGGATTGAGCAGGCTGCTGTCGCTCAAGCGAACAAGTCGCCCTGCCCAACGCGGCTCGGCAGCAAGGGTTTCCTGAACTGCGTGATGTCGAGCACGGCGCGCTCGCGATCGAGGCGATGTCGAGCTTTCGCTTTCGACAAGCGTTGCGCGATGAGTTGCGCCCACACGCCCTCGCCCTTCATGCGGCTGCCGAATCGCGCGTCGTAGTCGCGACCACCGCGCATCTCGCGGACTCGCGCCATGACCCGCGCCGCGCGGTCCGGAAAGTGCTGATCGAGCCAACGCTGGAAGATCGGGTTCACCTCCCACGGCAGCCGGAGCACGATGCCGAATGCCGAGGATGCACCCGCTGACGCAGCCGCTTCGAGGATGCGTTCGATCTCCGGCTCATTGATGAACGGAATGATCGGCGAAATGCTGACGCCGACCGGCACCCCTGCGCGCGCCAGTGCCTCAACCGTGCGCAACCGCCGGTGCGGCGCAGCAGCGCGCGGCTCCAGAATGCGCGCCAATGCGGGATCGAGAGATGTCACGGAGACGTAGACCGCGACCAGCCCGCGTGCCGCCATCGGCGCGATGAGGTCGAGGTCGCGTTCGACGCCCGACGACTTCGTGACCAGCGAGAACGGATGCGCGCATTCCGCAAGCACTTCGATCACCGACCGGGTGATGCCGAGCTTGCGTTCGATCGGCTGGTAGGCGTCGGTGGCCGAGCCGATGTTGATGGCGGTGGGCTCGTAGGCGCGACTGGCGAACGCTTCGCGCAGGCGCTCGGCGGCGTTGACCTTGGCGATGATCCGCGTCTCGAAGTCGAGCCCGGGCGACAGGTTCAGGTAGCTGTGGGTCGGCCGGGCGAAACAATAAACGCAACCGTGCTCGCAACCGCGGTAGGGATTGATCGACAGGTCGAACGACAGATCGGGCGAGTCGTTGCTCGACAGGATCGACTTGACACGCTCTTCGATCACCGTCGTCTCGGGCGGCAGCCGTTCCTCAGTCGCTCGCTGCTCGAGCGTTCCCCAGCCGTCGTCGTAGCTTTCGCCGCCATGGCTGGTGTAGCGATGCTCGATAGCCCAGACTGTTCCGCGTCCTTTGACCGGCAGTCGAGCGGAAATCTCCGGCCGTGGTGCCTCGTCGCGAAGGATGGGGCGCTGGCCAACGGGGATACGGTGCATACTGTAAATATATACAGTTTCTCCGTGGCGCAGTCATTGCTTGACTATGATGTTGTCTGCCGAGGCGCCCCATGAAACACGTCTTCACTTTTGTCGGCCTCGGTGTAGCGGTGGTGTTCGTCGCCGTCTTCTTCACGGGTCGCATCGATTCGAAGCAGCTCACATCGGTGGCGCCGAGGGTCGGCATGCACCCCGATGCGCTCAACGCGCTCGTGCTCCGCATCGCGTCGCAGACCGGTGCAACGATGGGTACGTCACGCCGGGTCGTGTACCTGCTGGCCTGCAGCGGCAGGCCCACGCCGGCAACGATGGAGGCGCAGGCTCGCGAGGCCGCGGAGATCACCGAACGGCAGCGGCTGACTGCACGTCAGGCCGCCGAAACCGTACTTTCCGGAACGCCGCGCGACGGTACTCAGAGTCCGTTGAAAGACTGCTGAGACTCGCGCTGTGCGGACCCCGCTGTGGCGGCGCCGCCGAAGCCGAGGCCGCTACGCTTTGATCGGATTTCTGCGCCGGGCGACGAAGCCGAGAGCGGCCAGGCCCGCCACCATCAACGCGTAGGTCTCTGGCTCGGGCACGGGCGAAACGGATCCGATTGCGCAGCCCGCCCCGCACGACGAGCGGTACGTATGACCCCGATCGGTGAGGAAGAGGGTGCCGTTGTTGTTGTTGACGATGATGTCGCCGTCGCAGAGACCGCCGCTGATGACGCCGGTACCGTCGAGGCCGCCGGCAAGGCCGGTTCTCGAAAAGACCGGAACCGACGGATTGGAAGT
This sequence comes from Rhizobacter sp., assembly GCA_043758495.1. Lineage (GTDB taxonomy): Bacteria > Pseudomonadota > Gammaproteobacteria > Burkholderiales > Burkholderiaceae_C > Schlegelella_A. The sequence goes on along the minus strand of JAYVNL010000099.1, from coordinate 2,039 downwards.
GAGCAGGCTGTAGCCGTACAGGGAGTTTCTGTTCGTCTCGATGTAGGCAATCACGAAGCGCCGGACACACGCGGACTGTCCCACCCAAGACGGCTTCCGTAACCCCCTTCAACCGCGGGGTCGATCACCGATCCGGCCAACTTGCTGCCGCCGGACCGTCGCCCTGAAGCAGCTAGAGCCCAAGCCGATAGAACCGCGACGCCGTGCCGTGAAAGAGCTCTGCCTTCTCGGCCGCGCTCATGCCCTTCGCCAGCCGCTTGCAGGCATTCCAATAGACCCCGTAGCCATACGAGCCCTTGTCGACCGGGAAGTTGCTCTCGAACATCGCGCGCTTCGGACCGAACGCCGCGATGCAGGTCTCGACGTAGGGCCGCCAGGCCGCCGCGAGCTGCTCGGAGCTCGGGGGCATTTCATGCTCGTGAAAGCCGAAACCGAACGACTTCATGCCCATTCCGCCCAGCTTCACATGGACGTTGGGGCACGCCGCGAGCTCGCCGATGCGCTGGCGCCAGTCGGAGAACACCGCGTCTCGCTGGCCCTCGTAGCGGCCCAGCCCGATCGGCCCGCCGACGTGGTCGATGCAGATCGGCGTTCCCGGGAAGGCGCGTGCGAGATCGACGACGTCGCCGAGCTGCGGATGAAAGACCCAGGTCTCGAAGCTGAGGCCGCGCGGCGCCAGTTGCGCAAAGCCCTCGCGCACGGTCTTGTCGAGCAGCAGGCCCCTCGGCCGGATCACCGGGCCGCCCCATCGGGGCTGGTCCGGATCGGAGGCGGCAATCAGGCGGACGCCGCGAAAGCGACCGCCGCCGGCCACGAGCATGGCTTCGAGCACCTCGGCAACCCGCGACCCGAGCGTGAGCTCGCCGTGGCCGACGATGCCTGCACAGGCGCGCGTCGCGCCGTAGGTTCCGCTCGCGGACATCGCCGCCACGCCGTTGGCGAACTCCACTTCCCCCACCGGGCGCATCTCGACCGGGCCGTGGGCGCGGTACATCGACAGCCACTCGAGATAGACGGTGGCCACCACGTTGTGACCGCTCGCCAGGTCGGCGAGCAGGTCGGGCAGCAGGTAAGTCCCATGTGCTGACCGGTCAAGCAGGTGATGGTGCGGATCGATGATCGGCAGATCGGGCTCAAGGATCTCTTCTGCGCGTTGGGCGAGCCACTCCGGCCGAGCGATGGGGTGGGGGCTGAACGTGCTCTTCATGGTCGTCCTCGCCCGGGCTTCATGCCTGGCGCCTCGACAGGCCTCGCGAAACGGGTCGCCCCGCTGCAGGAAACCTGGGGCCAGGGGCCAGGTCGGCGCACGCTTCAGTGAAAGCGCTTGACCCACAACGTCGCACCGTCGGGCCCATAGCGCTCGGCATGGGGCGTGTCGCGTTCGACTTCGAAGGTGTCGCCGACGCGCAGATGCTGCTCCTCGTGACCCCGGCGCAGCCACATCTCGCCGCGCACGACGAGCGCACGCGCGCTGAACGGGTGCGCGTGCTCGGCGAGCACGATTTCGGCGGGCCAATCGCGGACCAGGACCTCGTTGCAGCCTTGCGCAAGCGCGTCGTGGCGGAATTGCTCGAAAGTGGTCGCAGGGGGCATCTGTCGTCTCGAAGGCAGAGTCGCGGTCATCTCGGACAGTGGAGGGATCTCAAGGCGCGCGTCCGAGAATCGACACGAGTTCGGGAACGAACGAGTCGCCCTTGCCCTGGGCGACCGCGTTCTGCAGGGTTTGCAGCACCGCTGCGGCCAGATCCTTCGGCGATCCGGCATCACTGGCCATCGCGTTGTAGTAGTCGAGATCCTTGCGCGCATTGGCGATCGAGAACCGCAGCCCCGTCGGGTCCTGGGCCAGCAGGTAGGGTTTGATGCGCTCCAGGGCGATGCCGCCGCCACCCCCCTTGGCAAGCACGTCGACGAAGGCTGCCGGCGCGACGCCGTTGCGCGCGGCGCAGGCCCCTGCTTCGGCCAGGAGCGTCACCATGCCGAGAGAGACGTAGTTGTGCAGCAGCTTCATGCTGTGGCCGGCGCCGACCGGGCCGACATGC
>JAYVNL010000098.1:0-5576 GCA_043758495.1 Rhizobacter sp. | reverse complement strand
CGCCGCTGACGCGCGGCCGGCCGGCGAGGTCGGTGCGGGTGTCGACGGAGACGAACCCGGCGTCGTCGAGCAGCGCCTGCACGGCCCCCTGCTGGTCGAAGCCGTGTTCGACGAGCAGCCAGCCGCCAGGGTGCAGGTGGTGGCCGGCGCCGGCCACGATCTCCCGGATGGCGGCTAGGCCGTCGCCGCCCGGCGACAGGGCCGCGGCGGGCTCGTGGTGCAGGGCGGCCAGATGCGGATCGCGCGCCGCGATGTAAGGGGGATTCGAAAGCGCGAGGTCGAAGGTGCGATGTGGGAGCGACTCCCACCATGAGCCGGCCACGAACTCGACCCGCGCGTCGTGGCGAGCGGCGTTGCGGCGGGCGACCGCAAGGGCGCTGGGACTGATGTCGGTGGCGGTCATGGTGGCGTTGCGGCAGCGCGTCGCCACCGCAAGCGCGACCGCACCGCTGCCGGTGCCGAGATCGACGACCGACCGCGGTCCCGCTGCCATCGCCGCGAGCAGCTCGACGGCCCACTCGACCAGCGTTTCCGTTTCTGGTCGCGGCACCAGCACGTCGTTCGTGACCTCGAGCATCAGACCCGCGAACTCCTTTTCGCCGAGCAGGTAGGCGAGCGGTTCGCCGGCCAGGCGGCGGCCAAGGGCGTCGCCCCAGCGTCGCTCCTCTGCGGCCGACAGCGGTCGCTCGTCGTGCGCGATGAGGCCGGTGCGCGTCGTCGCCAGGATCCTCGCCAGCAGCAGCTGGGCGTCGAGCGAGGCCAGCCCGGCCGCGCGTGCGGCCTTCAACACCGTGGCGACGTCGCTCACCGCTCGCCGCTCTCGAGGGCGGCCAGCTGCTCCGCGGCCTGCGCCGCCTGCAGCGCCGCAATCACCTCGCCGAGGTCGCCGTCGAGCACGGCCTGCAGTTTGTAGAGCGTCAGGCCGATGCGGTGGTCGGTGACGCGGCCCTGAGCGAAGTTGTAGGTGCGGATGCGGTCGCTGCGATCGCCCGTGCCGATCAGGCTCTTGCGCGTCGCCGCTTCCTTGGCGGCGCGCTCGTTGCGGTCCTTGTCGCGCAGCCGTGCCGTCAGGACGGCCAGCGCCTTGGCCTTGTTGCGGTGCTGCGAGCGATCGTCCTGGCACTCGGCGACGATGCCGGTCGGCAAATGGGTGATGCGGATGGCGCTGTCGGTCTTGTTGACGTGCTGGCCGCCAGCGCCGCTGGCGCGGAAGGTGTCGATGCGCAGCTCGCTCGGGTCGAGCGTGAGCTCCTCGGCTTCGTCGGCCTCGGCGAGGACGGCGACGGTGCAGGCGCTGGTGTGGATGCGGCCCTGCGTCTCGGTGACCGGCACGCGCTGGACGCGGTGGCCGCCCGACTCGAACTTGAGCGCGGCGTACACGTCGTGCCCCTCGATGCGGACGACGAGCTCCTTGTACCCGCCGAGGTCGCTGCCGCTCTCCGACATGATCTCGGTGCGCCAGCCGCTGCGCTCGGCAAAGCGCAGGTACATGCGAACGAGGTCGGCGGCGAACAGGGCCGACTCGTCGCCGCCGGTGCCGGCGCGCACTTCGAGGAAGACATTGCGGCCGTCGTCGGCGTCGCGCGGCAGCAGGGCGGCCTGCAAGGCGCCCTCGAGACGGGCGATGTCCGCGGCAGCGGCCGCGGACTCGTCACGCGCCATCGCCGCCATCTCCTCGTCGGCCGCCGATTCGGCGAGCAGCTGCGCCGCCGACGCCAGGTCGCGTTCGCGGCCTTCGAAGCGGCGGAACAGGTCGAGCAACATCGACGCTTCGGCATGCTCGCGGCCGAGCTCGCGGTAGCGCTTCATGTCGGCGCCGACGCCGGGGTCGGCGAGGCTAGCGTCGAGCTCGCCGAGGCGCAGGGCGAGGCGCTCGAGTTGCTGGCGGAGAGACGGTTTCATGGCGATTCGAAGGAGGCAGTTTCGACGGCGGCAGACGTGCGCCGCCGGGGCGCGCAGGGCGCGAAGCGACGAGCGTCGCTAACGCTTGGTGTCGTCGCCCGGATGCCGGCTGCCGGCGCGCAGAAACAGCCGCGACACCGTCTGTGCCAGCCGGTGGCGCTCCTCGCCTTCGGTCGCGCGCAGCTCGGCCAGCGTGCCGTGCAGCATCTTCTGCGTGAGCCCGCGCGACAGTGCTTCGAGCACCGCACCCACATCCTCGCCACTCGCCAGAAGCTTTCGGGCACGCGCGATCTCGAGCAGCCGCCAGTCGTCAGCCTGCGCATGCAGGGCCTGGATCAGCGGCGTCGAGGAGCGTCGGTCGAGCCACTGGACGAAGCTCTGCACGCCAGTCTCGATGATCGCCTCGGCCTGGGCGACGGCTGCCTCGCGCTTCTCCCCGGCCGTCTGCACCAGCGCCGAGAGATCGTCGACGGTGTAGAGATAGACGTCGGACAGGCGCGCCACCTCGGGCTCGATGTCGCGCGGCACCGCGAGGTCGATCATGAACATCGGCCGGTGCCGGCGTGCCTTCAGGGCCCGCTCGACGGCGCCAAGGCCAATGATCGGCAGCGAGCTCGCCGTGCACGAGACGACGATGTCGAACTCGGCCAGCCGCGACGGCAGGTCGGCGAGCGGCATCGTTTCGGCAGCGAAGCGGGCACCGAGCTCCTCGGCCCGGGCGGCACCCCGGTTGGCAATGGCGAGCAGGCGAGGTCGGCGGGCCGCGAAGTGAGTTGCGGCCAGCTCGATCATTTCGCCCGCGCCGACGAAGAGCACGCTCGTCTCGCGAAGGTCCTCGAACAGCTGCGACGCCAGCCGCACCGCGGCGGCCGCCATGCTGATCGAGTGGCTGCCGATCTCAGTCGACGAGCGCACTTCCTTGGCGACCGCGAACGAGCGCTGGAACATCTGCTGCAGGGTGCTGCCGAGCGTGCCGGCGTTGTCGGCCTCGCGCACCGCCAGCTTCAGCTGGCCGAGGATCTGCGGCTCGCCGAGGACCATGGAATCGAGGCCGCTGGCGACGCGAAAGGCGTGGCGCGCGGCTGACGGGCCTTCGAGCACGTAGGCGTGCGAGCGCAGCGTCGAAGCGGTCACCTCGCCGACCTCGGCGAGCCACTCCACCGCCGGTTCGACGGCGCTGCGATCGGCGCCGACGTAGAGCTCGGTGCGGTTGCAGGTCGAGACGATCGCGACCTCCTCGACGCGCTCGAGCCGCGAGCGAAAGCCCTTCAGCGTCGACGCCAGTTGTTGCGGGGCGAACGCAAACCGGCCGCGCAGATCGAGCGGCGCGGTCGTGTGGTTGAGGCCCAGCGCGAAGACGCTCATCACCCGATTATAAAATTTGCGTGGTCTGAGGCGACGGGGGAACGACCCGAGGTCCGCGGGCGCGGCCGCGACGGCCTTTCTCCGGCGACTGCCGGCTCAACCCAGGGCCACCCATGCCAGCGACCGACGCCTTCTGGCACATCGCCAACTTCTTCGCCCCGGCGCTGGTGCTCGGCGGACTCGCCGCCGCTGCCACGCGCTGGCTGTGGCGACGCGATCTGGCCGGTGTCGCCGTCATCCAGCTCTGGCTCTGGGCGGCGGCGGCGGCGGCGGCGGCGTCGACCCTCGGGCTGGTGCTGTTCCAGCACGACGGCAAGATGCTCACCTACGGCGCCATGGTCGTTGCCAGCGCGGGCGCGCTGTGGTGGCGTGGCTTTCACCGCCCACGCCGATGAGGGTCCGCCGGCTCAACCAGCGACTAGACGGCCGCGCAACGAATGGCCGCGGACCTCGACGATCTCGGCATCGACCATGCGACCGATGGAATCTGCCGGCGCAACCAGGTTGACGACGCGGTTGCATTCGGTTCGGCCCATCAGCTCGCCCGCGTCCTTGCGCGAAGTTCCTTCGACGAGGATGCGCTGGACGGTGCCGACGCGGGATGCGCCGATGGCGTTGCCGTGCACCTCGAGGCTCGCCTGCAGGCGCTGCAGTCGTGCCAGCTTCACGTCGGCCGGCGTGTCGTCGGCCAGCGACGCCGCCGGCGTGCCGGGCCGCGGGCTGAAGACGAAGCTGAAGCTGTGGTCGAAGCCGACCTCGTCGACGAGCGCCATCGTGCGCTCGAAGTCGGCGTCGGTCTCGCCGGGGAAGCCGACGATGAAGTCGCTCGAGATGGCGATGCCGGGCCGCGCCGCCCGCAGCTTACGCACCGTGCTCTTGTATTCGAGCGCGGTGTAGCCGCGCTTCATGGCCGCGAGGATGCGGTCGCTGCCGTGCTGCACGGGCAGATGGACGTGGCCGACCAGCTGAGGCAGTCGCGCGTGCGCCGCGATCAGCCGCTCGGTGAACTCCTTCGGATGGCTGGTCGTGTAGCGGATGCGCTCGATGCCCGGGATGGCGGCCACGCCGTCGAGGAGCGCCGCGAAATCGGCCATGCCAGCCGCTGCCTCGGCGCGATAAGCATTGACGTTCTGCCCGAGCAGCGTGATCTCGCGCACGCCTCGCTCGGCGAGGGCGGCGACCTCTGCGCTCACGCTGGCGAACGGCCGAGACACTTCCTCGCCGCGGGTATACGGCACCACGCAGTAGGAGCAGTACTTCGAGCAGCCTTCCATGATCGAGACGAAGGCGGTCGGCCCGTCGGCACGCGCCGGCGGCAGGTGATCGAACTTCTCGATCTCCGGAAAGCTGATGTCGACCTGGGGCCGCGACTCGCTGCGGCAGCGGGCCAGCATCTCCGGCAGGCGGTGCAGCGTCTGCGGTCCGAAGACGAGGTCGACGTAGGGGGCACGCGCGACAATGGCGTCGCCCTCTTGGCTCGCGACGCAGCCGCCGACGCCGATCAGCACGCCGCGCGCCTTCAAGTGCTTGACTCGGCCGAGGTCGCTGAACACCTTCTCCTGTGCCTTCTCGCGAACCGAGCAGGTGTTGAAGAGGATGAGGTCGGCGGCCTCGATGTCCTCGGTCGACTCGTAGCCAGCGGCGGCGTGCAGCACGTCGGCCATCTTGTCGGAGTCGTAAACGTTCATCTGGCAGCCGAAGGTCTTGATATAGACCTTCGGCGCCACGACCACCGCCGGGTCGCTCACGGCTTCGTCCACGCCTGGGCCGCCGGGTCGAAGACCCACTTTCGCGACTCCTCGAGCGTCGTCGGCCAGCGACCGACGGCTTCGTCGGGCCGCAGGATCCAGACCTCCTTGACAAGGCCCAGGGTGTCGACCGTGTAGTGCACAAGGTAGCGGCCGCCGATGACGGCGCCTGGTACCACGCTCATGTTGTTGGCATCGCGAATGCGAGCGCCGGGTGCCAGCCGGGCCGCCTTGCCGTTGAGTGCGATTTCGGGCGCTTCGCCCATCACCATGTCGCCGCGCAAGGCCGATTGCGGAAAGTTGCGTTGCATTCCGGTCGAGGTCGGCGTGTCGGCGCAGGCAGCGAGCCAGGCGAGGGCGAGACCGGCGAGGGCGGGGCGAAGCATGGAAGGTTTCCGGAGAAGTCGCTCAGTGCTGCGAGGTCGTGGCCCGCGGCGGCGATGGAGCAGCCGGAGGACGGCATCTGGTGGCGCTTCAGGGACTCGAACCCCGGACCTGCGGATTATGATTCCGTCGCTCTAACCGACTGAGCTAAAGCGCCTGAGCCCACGAGTATAACGA
>JAYVNL010000097.1:0-5583 GCA_043758495.1 Rhizobacter sp. | reverse complement strand
TCAGCATGCCGCCCTGGCCGAGCAGCATGTTGTACGAGAGGCAGGCGACGATGGCGATGCCGACCTGCGACAGCAGCGACACCGACAGGCTGCTCGTGAAGACCAGCGGCGCCAGCAGGAAGAGCAACGCGAAACCGCCCCAGACGACCAGGCGGCCGGTGCCGAGGCGGCGCGGCAAGGCGGCGGCCGAGGTCATGGCGCGGGTCGCTCCCATCTCTCGCTAGCCTTCACGCGTGCCGAGCAGGCCCTTGGGCCGGAAGATCAGGATCAGCACCAGGAAGAGATACGGCAAGATCGGCGCGACCTGCGAAATGGTGAGCTTGAGCAGGGAGTTATCGGCCATGGCGCTGGGCACCCTCAGGCCGAGCGAGCTCACTGCGGATACGACCGAATAGTCGAGTGCGATCGCGAAGGTCTGGATGACGCCGATCAGCAGCGACGCCACGAACGCGCCGGCCAGCGAACCCATGCCGCCGACGACGACAACGACGAAGATCACCGAGCCGACCGTGGCCGCCATCGCCGGCTCGGTCACGAACGTGGTGCCGCCGATCACGCCGGCCAGGCCGGCCAGCGCCGCGCCGGCACCGAACACCAGCATGAAGACGCGCGGCACGTTGTGGCCGAGCGACTCGACCATCTCGGGGTGCGTCAGCGCGCTCTGGATGACCAGGCCGATGCGCGTTCTCGTCAGCAGCAGCCAGAGCGCGACCAGCATGGCCAGCGCCACGAGCATCATGAAGCCGCGCGTCGCCGGGAAGGGCGAGCAGACGACCCGTGCGGCTGCGTCGACGGCTGTGCACATCGCCGCCGGCGCCGCACCGGACACAACGCGCAGACCGTCGGTCGACGAGTTGATGAGTGTGAATGCCGGCCCGCGCAGCAGTTCCGGCGGCGGGAACTCGACCGCGGTGCGGCCCCAGATCAGGAGCACCAGCTCGATGATCACGAACGACAGGCCGAAGGTGATGAGCAGCTCGGGGACATGGCCGAACTTGTGGACTCGGCGCAGGCAGAAGCGTTCGAACAAGGCGCCGATGGCGCCGACGACGATCGGCGCGATCACGAGACCCGGCCAGAAGCCGGTGAATTTGGAGATCGAGTACGCGATGTACGCGCCGATCATGTAGAAGCTCGCGTGCGCAAAGTTGAGCACGCCCATCATGCTGAAAATCAGCGTCAGGCCCGAGCTCAGCATGAACAGCAACAGCCCGTAACTCAGGCCGTTGAGCATCGAGATGGTGAAGAACTCCCTGCGCGCGAGGGATGTCGGAAAACGAAAGGCCCGACGCGAACGCCGGGCCTCCGCGGATCAGGTGTGTTCGATCAGGCGCCCGGGCGCTTCATCTGGCAGCTGGTCGGCGTGCTCGAGACGTAGTTCGGATATTCGGCAACGGGAGCCAGCGTCATGCCGGTGTTCTCCGGGCTGTACTTGTACTTCGCATCTGCCTTCTGCCAGACGGTCATGAACAAAGGCTGCTGCAGCTGATGATCCGACTTCCGCATCTCGACCTCGCCGCCGAACGCGCTCTTGACCTTCATCCCCTCCATCGCCGTGGCGACCTTCACCGGGTCGGTCGACTTGGTCTGCGCCATCGCCTGGCCGAGCAGCTCAAGAATGCGCACGATCGATCCGGTGTAGAAGTCGTCGTTGTACTTCTGCTTGAACTCGCTGGCCCACGCGTCGTTCTGGCCGCCCATGTTGTAGTGCGAGTAGGCGATCTGGTAGACCTTGCCTGCGCCGTTGCTGCCGAGCGCTGTCGGCGTGCCGGTCACCCCGGTGTAGTAGGTGAAGAACTTGCCGTTGTAGCCGCCCTCGGTAGCCGCCTTGACCAGCAGCGCGAGGTCGGAACCCCAGTTGCCGGAGATTACCGAGTCGGCGCCCGAGGCCTTGATCTTGGCGATGTAGGGGGCGAAGTCGCGGACCTGCGCGAGCGGATGCAGGTCTTCACCGACGATCTCGATGTCGGGGCGCTTCCTCTTCAGGTACTCCTTGGCGAACTTCGCGACCTGCTGGCCGTGCGAGTAGTTCTGGTTCAACAGGTAGACCTTCTTGATGTCCTTCTGGTCCTTCATGAAGGTGGTCATCGCCTCAAGCTTCATCGTCGTGTCGGCGTCGAAGCGGAAGTGCCAGAAACTGCACTTGCTGTTGGTGAGGTCTGGATCGACGGCGGCTTCGTTGAGGAAGATGACTTCCTTGCCGGGATTGCGTTCGTTGTACTTGTTGATCGCGTCGATCAGCGCGAGCGCCACCGACGAACCGTTGCCCTGGATGATGTAGCGGATGCCCTGGTCGGTGGCCGACTTCAGGGCGTTCAGGCTCTCGGTGGGCGAGAGCTTGTTGTCGATGCCGATAACCTCGAACTTCACGCCCGCGGGGTTCGTGGCGTTGAACTTCTCGACAAAAAATTGCCAGCTCTTCAACTGATTGTTGCCGACCGGCCCCATCAAACCCGACAGCGGATCGATCCACGCCATCTTGACGACTTCACCCTGCAGCGGCTTGACACCGCCCTTGGTCTGGGCCACGACCGCACCGCTTCCGGTCGCGAAGGCGATGGCTACCGCGACGCAGAGGGTCGGTTGGAGGATGGAAACGAAAGACGCGCGCATGGCTGCTCCTGAAGCAATCGGACTGTGAACGACGGTAACGGATGCGGCGTGGTTCTCGGTACAGGGACTTCCCCGAACCTTCGAGCGGCCTGGGCGCTGCGCCGGACGCTAGACTTCGCCCCGCCCGCGACGGGCTTTGCCAGACCACGGGTGCCGATGAAGTTCCTGTTCGACCTCCTCCCGATTATCCTGTTCTTCGGCGCCTTCAAGCTTGCCGACAGCAACGCCGAGAGCGCCGCCCGTTTCGCTACCGAGCACTTCGGCTTCGTCGTATCGGGCGGCACCGTCGGCGCCACCGAGGCGCCGGTGCTGCTCGCGACCATCGTCGTCATCTTAGCGACGCTGCTGCAGATCGCCTGGCTGGTGATTCGTGGCAAGAAGGTCGACACCATGCTCTGGGCGACCTTCGGCATCGTCGCCGTTCTCGGCGGTGCCACGGTCTGGTTCCACGACCCGACCTTCATCAAGTGGAAGCCGAGCGTTCTCTACTGGGCGATGGCCGCCGGCTTCTGGATCAGCGCAACGCTGTTCGGCAAGAACCTGCTGCAGTCCATCGTCGGCGAGCAGCTCCGCTTGCCGGCGCCGATCTGGCAGCGGTTAAACCTTGCGTGGGTGGTTTTCTTCGCGCTGATGGGCGCCGTCAACCTCTACGTCGCGTACCACTACTCGACCTCGACCTGGGCCACCTTCAAGGTCTTCGGCCTGAGCGCGATGATGCTGGTCTTCATGATCGTTCAGGGCTTCTACATGATGAAGTTCGCTGAGCATGACGAAGGAGCCGACGAGTCGGGTTCCGGCGCGGCAGCGGTGTCGAGGCGGGATCCGTCGTGACCGTCGCCGCCACCGACATCGAAGCGGCGCTGCGGCTCGCCCTTGCTCCCGAGTCGCTCGCGGTGCAGGACGACAGCCATCTGCACGCTGGCCACGCCGGCGCCCGCGAAGGCCGCCACTTCAGCGTCGAGATCACGAGTGCGCGCTTCGAACACCTCAGTCGCGTCGCCCGCCATCGCCTCGTATATGATGCCCTGGAGGCCTTGATACCACGCGGTATCCACGCTCTCGCCATCGACGCCAGAGCGCCGCGACGAGCCTGACAGCGCTCGAGCCCGGCAGGCCGCCACCGATGGCTGACCTTGCTCACACAAATAACCGCCCTGCCCGAAAGGCACCTTTCATGAAGAAGAGTTTCATTGCCGCCAGCGTCATCGTCGCTGCCGCCGCCGGTCTGGCGCCGTTCGCCAGCCACGCCCAGAACATCGCTGTCGTCAACGGCAAGCCGGTCCCGAAGGCGAGGGTCGATGCGATCCTCGAGCAGGTCAAGCGGCAAGCAGTCCAGCGCCAGCAGCAACTGCCGCCCGACATCGACAAGCTCGTTCGCGACAAGGTCGTGACCGACGAGATCCTCGCGCAGGAAGCCGAGCGCCGCGGCCTCGGCGCTTCGCCGGAATTCAAGTCGCAGATGGAGATCGCTCGCCAGAGCATCCTCATCGGCATGCTGTCGAACGACCTCGACAAGAAGACGACGGTGGGCGATGCCGATGTCCAGAAGGAATACGACAAGCTGAAGACCCAATCGGGCGGCACTGAGTACCGCGCTCGCCACATCCTCGTCGAGAAGGAAGACGACGCCAAGGCGCTCGTCGCCCAACTGAAGGGCGGCGCCAAGTTCGAGGATCTGGCCAAGAAGAATTCGAAGGACCCGGGCTCGGCCGAAAACGGCGGCGACCTCGACTTCGCTTCACCGAGTTCCTACGTCCCCGAATTCTCGCAAGCCATGGTCAAGCTGAAGAAGGGCGAGTTCACCGACGTGCCGGTAAAGACCCAGTTCGGCTATCACATCATCAAGCTCGAGGACAGCCGCGACGCCAAGTTTCCGCCGCTTGCCGAGGTCAAGGCCCAGATCCAGCAGCGCCTGGCGCAGCAGAAGGCCGCGACCTTCCGCGACGAGCTGAAGACCAAGGCCAAGACAGACTACAAGTTCTCGAACTGACCGCGCCAAGCCGGTCGTCCTGAGCGAAGCGGAAGATCTCCGCGCGGAGGCCCGCTGCGATATTCGAGGGAACGCTCAGACGATGCGGCCGGCCTCGATTCGGATTTGCTCGTCGCAGCGCGACGCGATGGCGCCGTCGTGCGTCACCAGCACCAGCGTCGTTCCAGCCTCGCGGTTGAGCTCGAACATCAGCGCCATCACCGTCTCTCCGGTCGCAAAGTCGAGGCTGCCTGTCGGCTCGTCGGCCAACAGAAGCGCGGGCCGGACGACGAACGCCCGCGCCAGGGCCACCCGCTGCTGCTCGCCGCCCGAAAGCACCCGCGGGTAGTGGCGCAGTCGCTCGCCCAGGCCGACCCGGCGCAGCATCTCGGTGGCGAGAACGCGCGCGTCGGAACGGCCTTGCAATTCCAGCGGCAGCATGACGTTCTCGAGCGCGTCGAGATTGGCGAGCAGCTGGAAACTCTGGAATACGAAGCCGAGCTTTTCGGCGCGGACCTGGGCGCGCTGGTCTTCGTCGATGGTGAAGAGATCGATGCCGTCGAGCCTGACGGTGCCGGTGGTCGGCGTGTCGAGCCCGGCGATGATCGACAGCAAGGTGCTCTTGCCCGAGCCCGAGGCGCCGACGATGGCGACCGAACGTTGGCGCGGCAGGGTGAAATCGATCTCGTGGAGAATCGTCAGCGTGCCTGTCGAATCCTTCACCTGCTTGGTCAGGCGTTCGACGGCAATGATCGGTGGGGACATGGATGAGTGTGTGATTCTTCGGATGGGTCCGGCCCGCCGCCGCTGGCTGGTGCACTGTAGCGCGGCCCTCGCCGCCGTCGCGTTCGCCGCAGCAATGCCCTCATCAGCGCCGGCGGCGCCCTCGCCGCGCAAGATCCTCGTCGTCGGCGACAGCCTGTCGGCCGAATACGGTCTGGTGCGTGGCAGCGGCTGGGTCGCCCTGCTCGACCAGCGAATCGCGCGCGACCGCCTCGGCG